>DAINPA010000092.1:4115-6756 GCA_036743675.1 Steroidobacteraceae bacterium | reverse complement strand
CGCTCGCGCTACGGCATCCTGTGTCGCGACGACGGGTTCATTTACGACGACGGTGTGGTGGCGCGAACGGCCGGCGACCGCTTTCATGTGACCACGACCACCGGCGGAGCACCGCGCGTGCTGGCGATGATGGAGGATTTCCGCCAGACCGAATGGCCGGATCTCAAGGTCTGGCTCACATCCACCACCGAACAATGGGCGGTGATCGCGGTGCAGGGTCCGAACGCGCGGCGCGTGCTCGAGCCCCTGATCGGAGATATCGACTTGAGCGCGGCCGCACTGCCGCACATGGGTGTGGTCCGCGGCCGAATCTGCGGCGTGCCTCTGCTGCTCGTTCGGGTGAGTTTCACCGGCGAATTGGGCTTCGAGGTGAATGTGCCCGCCGATTACGGCGCCGCCGTGTGGGAGGAAATTTACGCCGCGGGGCAGGCACACGGCATGGTCGAGTACGGCACCGAGGCCATGCACGTGCTGCGCGCGGAGAAAGGCTACATCATCGTCGGCCAGGACACCGACGGTACGGTCACGCCCGACGATGCGGGTTTGAGCTGGGCTATGGCTAAGAACAAGGCGGATTTCGTCGGCAAGCGCTCGCTCGAGCGTGCCTCGATGAAGGCTAAGGATCGCAAGCAACTCGTGGGCTTGCGAACGCGCGCCGCGGGCACCGTGCTCGAGGAAGGCGCGCAGATTGCCGCCAAGGCGGCACAAAAGCCTCCGATGCAGTTGATCGGCCACGTGACCTCCTCTTATTACAGCAGCGTCCTCGGATATCCGATCGCGCTGGCCCTCATCGCCGGTGGCCGCGCACGCTTGGGTGAGACCCTGTACGTACCCATGCCCGGCGGCGACATCGAGGTCGAAGTCACTTCTCCGATTTTCTACGACCCCACGGGAGCGCGCATCAATGGCTGATACGGCGATGCGTCGCGTGCCCGCGGTGCCCACTACGGGCTGGCTCAAAGGCCTGCCGCCGGCGCTGCGCCTGGTGCTGCACGGCGATGCTCGCGCACGCGCGCTTGCCGTGCCCCACTGGGGCGCCGGATTTTCCGAAATGGCGTGCCGCGCGCTCGTGAATGGAACTCGCGCGACGCTCTGGCTCGGTCCCGATGAATATTTGCTGCTCGATTCCGCGCCGGCGATGGGAACATTGGGATCGATGCCGGCCGCTGCGATGAGCGGGCTCGAACGCGCGTTGGCTGATGTCCCGCATGCGCTGGTCGACATCAGCCACCGGCAATTTGCACTAGAAATAAACGGCCCCCATGCGAGCGCCATTCTGAACGGCGCCTGCCCGCTGGATCTGGACCAGAGCGAGTTTCCGATCGGTATGTGCACCCGCACGGTGTTCGCCAAGGCGGATATCGTGCTGTGGCGCACCCGAGCGGATGCCTTCCACGTCGAGGTATGGCGCTCCTTCGCGGGCTATGTTGCGGGCGTACTCGCGGAAATTGCCAGGGAGTTCTACGGTCCCCAATAGCGGGGATTTCTGCAGCGCGCTTCTTGCTGCGCAACCAGTGCGCTCTCTGACCGGGGTTATCGCAAAGTTGGGAAACCCCGGGGGTTCTGGACGGCCTTAGCCGCCTGATATAGTTAGCCCACATGCATCCAACCGCCACAGAACAGCGACAAGCCAAAATGCGCGCGGCCTATTCGGAAGCGCTCGTTGCGCAGCGCGAAGGTCGATCCGCGACCGCGGAACGGCTGTTGCGTGCGCTGCAGGCGAATGCGCCCGGCGAGGTCAACGGTTTGAGGCTTCTCGGAGTCGCGCTGCTCGACCAGGGCAAGGTGGTACCGGCCATCGAGGCGCTCGAACGGGTAGTCGCCGCGGCACCCAGCTTTTGGCAGGCACGCACCGACTTGGCTCGCGCCTACCGCCGCGACGGACGCCTGGAGGCGGCGCGCGAGGAATTGCGACTAGTGGTGAAGGCGGTGCCCGCGCTCGATGCGGCGTGGCGCGCCTACGGCGATGTGCTGGTCGATCTCGAGAAATATCCGGACGCTAAGGTGGCCTATGAGCGCGCCCGGCTCGCCGATCCGCAGCACCGGCGCATCGAGGAAGCGACTGCCGCCTTCGTAGCCGATGATCGTAAAACGGCAGAAGAGATATTTCGAGACATCCTTAAGACCGATGCGACCCACGTGGCGGCGCTGTGCGGTCACGCTGCCCTCGCGCTTGCCGCCGGCAAGACCGTCGACTCCGAGCGGCTGCTGCGGCATGCGCTCAAGCAGTGCGAACATATGCCGCTCGTGCAGCGCTGCCTGAGTCACACGCTGCTCGCGGCGGGTCGGCTGCCCGAGGCCGAAACCGCCATTCGCAAACTGCTCAAGATCGAACCCGAAAATCCGCAGAACTGGGTCGCGCTGGGCACGGTGCACACCCGCATGCTGCGTCAGCAGGATGCACTCGCCGCCTACGAGGCGGCGGCGCGGCTCAATCCTCAAGAGGTCAGGCTTCGCCTATCGATCGGCCACGTGTTGAAGACTTTGGGTAAACGCGCTGAGTGCGAACAGGCGTACCACGCCTGCTTGGCGATGAATCCGGGTTTCGGCGAGGCTTATTGGAGTCTCGCGGATCTCAAGAATTACCTGTTCAGCGATGCGGAAATTGCCGCGATGCGCGACCTCGCCGCGGCGCCGGCGG
>DAINPA010000092.1:0-4015 GCA_036743675.1 Steroidobacteraceae bacterium | reverse complement strand
GCACGGGATCGCCCGATCCGTCCCCCATCTTCGTGGTCGGCTTGCCCCGATCCGGCTCGACCCTGGTCGAGCAGATTCTCGCCAGCCACTCGTGCATCGAGGGCACCATGGAGTTGCCCAATATCGTGACCATGGTGCGCGAGTTCGACCACCTCGGCGGAGGAAATGATGCGTATCCCGAGAGCGTCCGATCGGCCTCGGCGGAACAGCTGGCCGCTCTGGGCCGGCGTTACCTCGACGAAACGCGGCCCATCCGCACCGGCCGGCCGCGCTTCATCGACAAGATGCCCAACAATTTCAGCCACGTCGGCTTGATACACGCGATCCTGCCGAATGCCACCATGATCGACGTGCGCCGCCATCCGATGGACGCCTGTTTCAGCACCTTCAAACAGCACTTTGCGGAAGGACAGTCCTTCAGCTACGACCTCGAGGATCTCGGCCGATACTATCGATGCTACCTCGCGCTCATGGATCATTGGGATGCGGTGTTGCCGGGCAAAGTGTTGCATGTGTGCTACGAGGAGCTGGTGCGCGATGCGGAGTCGGGCATACGCGCTTTGCTCGCGCATTGCGGCCTTCCCTTCGAGCCTGCGTGCCTGAAATTTCATGAAACGGAGCGGCCGGTGCGCACGGCGAGTTCGGAGCAGGTGCGTCAGCCCCTCTACGCATCGGGCATCGGCTATTGGAAACACTTCGCGCAGCAGCTCGAACCCTTGCGGTTGAGTCTCGGCGATTGCCTCGAACGCTTCGCGGACCGCTAGCAGATCCGGCGTTTTCCCAGCACCACTGCGCGGCAATAGCCTTAATTGAGCGACCGATCAACGAGGTATCCGCGGGCATTGACTCCGGCCGCCCACTCAAGGGATGATCGGGAGGTCGACTGCACGCGCGCGAATAATTGAATCGGGGGATAACGCGACATGCGAGCAAAGCTCAGGCGGGGTGCGGCGAATCAGTGTGTCGCGCGCGGTGCGACCGGACGGTTGCTGACGCGCACCAAGCTCAGCGTGGCGATCGCCGCCGTGCTCTCTGGCGCCGCCGCGGTACACGGCGAACCCGCGGCACCGGCGGCCACCGCCGCTGCCCCGGCCGCGCCATCGGACACCCCTCTCCAGGAGATCACGGTCACCTCGCGTAAGCGCATCGAAAACCTGCAGGACGTGCCGCAGAGCATCGATGTGTTCACCAGCAAGGATCTGCAGAACCTCGCGATCTCGCAGTTCGAGGACTACGCCACCAAGACCCCCTCGGTGACCTTCATCAGCATCGGGCCGGGCACGCAGATGTTCTACATGCGCGGGGTGTCCGACGGCAGCAATCCGAACGTCACCAACACCTCCTCGACCGGCTTTTTCGTCGACGACATGTCGATGAGCTACTACGGCAGCATTCCGGATTTTCATGAATACGACATCGAGCGCATCGAGGTGCTGAACGGTCCGCAGGGCACCCTGTTCGGCGCGGGTTCGATGTCGGGCGCGATCCGCATCATCACCAACAAGCCGGATCCCAACGCCTTCGACGCCGGCCTCGACATGGATTACGGCAAAATCGACGGCGGAGGCAACAATTGGACCTACGAGGGATTCGTCAACTTGCCCCTCGTCGACGGCAAGACGGCGGTGCGCGTCTCGGGCTACAGCGTGTACAACGGCGGCTACATCGACAATCTGCTCACCACGCGGGACTGGGTGAACGGGGTCGTATCCAACAATGGGGCCTGGGCGGGCCAGAACTACAACACCCAAAACGTCGAAGGCGCCCGCATCGGTATCAAGCAAGTCTTCAGCGACGATTGGAGCGCGCTGGTGACGTACAACTATCAGAGCCAGCATCACAAGGGCGCCTGGGACCAGGATCAGCAACATTATGGCAACCGCAATGTGTCGCGCTTCGGGCCGGAGAGCGGCAACAACTACGTAAAGACGGTCGACGGAAATCTCCAAGGCGACGTCGGCATTGCCGACTTGTACTTCGCGAGCACTTACTGGTATCAATCCTCCGAGACCGTCGATGAGTATTCCAACTACGTTCAGTATTCGAACGTCCAGTACTTCAACGCGCCCAACCTGCAGAGCTTTGCCTGTCTCACCGGCCCGACGATTCAAGGCGGCACGGATAAATTCAGCGGATGCGGCGTGCCGATTCAATATACGACCTACCTGAATCAGACCCAGCGCTGGTCGAACGAGCTGCGGCTGCAATCAAAGGCGGGAGGACGCCTTCATTGGCTCGGGGGTCTGTATTGGGAAAAGACCAAGGAGACTTACTCGGATTTCTTCGCCATGCCGAGGATCCAGCCGGCGGGCGAGGCGTACCAAAGCCAGATCGCGTACTACAACAGTCTTTACACCCCCGCGCAGGCCTCGCCCCTGCCGCACGAGTTCTACAGCTACATCTCGCGGTTCGATTATTTGGAAACCACGGAATTCGCTGATGCGACCTTCGATCTCACGGATCGCTGGAGCTTGGAGGCCGGAGCGCAGCACTTCGAGTCGAGTTTCTCCGGCGGTAGCCAGTACGCCGGATATTTCTGGAATCCGAAGCTGCCGAGCTTCTCCACCGGCGGCTCCAACAAGTGGAACGCCAAGGCGGGCGTGAATTTCAAGGCGAGCAACACCCTGCTGTTCTACGCAAGCTTCGGGCAGGGGTTCAGGGACGGCGGCATCAATTCGGCGCTCGGTGCTTCTTGCTATAGCAGGGGCGCTCCGGCCAGTTACCAGCCGGATACGCTCAACAGCTACGAGATCGGCTGGAAGTCCACGGATCTCAAGGGCAGATTGACCTGGAACGGTGCCCTTTATTACATGCCGTGGAAGAACTACCAGGCGGCGGTGTTCGATCTGTCCATCTGTCCGAGCACCTTCAACGCAAACTTGGGCAATGCGCGGGTGTACGGTGCCGAATCGAACATCGATTACCGCGTGACCCAGAATTTTACGCTTCAGGCCTCGGCGAGCTACAACGACTCGGAACTCACCAGCAACTCCTTCTACAACGCTAATTACATCGTCAACCCGGGTGAGCGCTTGCCCTATATCGCGTACTTTAATTTCAGCGCGAATGCACGCTACCAGCGGCCATGGGGGGACCGGTACAAGGTCTACGCGCAATACGACATCGCCCACAAGGGCGACATGTGGAGCGACCTGCGCATCCTGGACCGGCACGGGTTCGGTCGCTCGCTGCAGCCGGGCTACTCGATCTCCAATCTGCGTTTCGGCGTCAAAATGCCGGGCGAGCACTGGCAGGTGGAGACCTACATCAGCAACCTCTTCAACAAAGACGCCATCATTTTCACCAACACCGGCAACTACGACCATCGCGAAACCACCAACGAGCCGCGTGTGTTCGGCCTGCATCTCACCTACCGCTACGGCAAGGGTGGAACCGAGTGAGCGCAGCCCTCGCCGGTCAGACGATGCCCAAGAGGGAGATGAACTGATTTGGACAAGCAAAAGCTCGAGGCGCTACGGCGTCGATACAGCGATGCCGGCGCCTTTTCGATAGACGATCCGGTCCTTAAAGCGGCGGCCGATGATCTGGCCACCGGCGAGGGGAGGCGCACGCTCCCCTATGCCGGCATTCCGACGTTCTTAGGGTTGCCGGCCGCCCCCAACGCGGCCGGCCTCGAGGTCGCCGTGGTCGGTGTGCCGAGCGATCTTGGGGTATCGAATCGAACCGGCGCCCGATTCGGTCCGCGCGCGGTGCGCACCATCGAGCGCATCGGACCCTATCACCCGACGCAGAAGAATGTACCGAAGGCGCGGGTCAAGGCGGCGGATATCGGCGATGTGCCCTTCCGCAGTCGATTCAGTCTGGAGCAGACGCTCGAGGACATCGAAGCGTTCTACGACGACTTGCACAAGCAAGGCGTGCGCCCGCTGTCGGTGGGCGGCGATCACTCGGTGACCTACCCTATCTTGAAGGCACTGGGCCGGGATCGGCCGGTTGGATTGGTGCATATCGATGCCCATTGCGACACGATGGGCGCATTCGACGACTGCAAATT
>DAINPA010000091.1:0-6930 GCA_036743675.1 Steroidobacteraceae bacterium | reverse complement strand
ATCAGGGTTGTACGGTCTGCCACACGGCGGCGCCCACCAATTACACGACGCTCGCGGCGAATGCGACATTGCACACCGGCATCACCAGCAGTGAATGCACTCAGTGCCACGGCTACACGACGCCGCTCACCTGGTACAACAACTTCACGCCGAAGGATGCGGTGCTCGCGCCCGCGCATATTCCGATTTTGGCCGGTACCAGCTGCGGCTCCTGCCATTCCTCGACCACTTATGCGGTCGGCGGCTTTGGGCCGATGAACATGACTCAGGCCACGCACTCCTTCGTCGCCACCACCTGCATCACCTGCCACGACAAGGGCTTGAGCTTCTACATGGGCGCGGCCAGCCCCGCGCTGCAGGGCCGGCCGGCCGACCATACCAGCGGGCAAATGGTCGCGCCGAACGATTGCAGCCTCTGTCATACCACCGCCAATTGGAACTCGACGGCAATGCCCGCGGGTCACATGCCGAACCCCGCTAATCAGGGCTGCAGCGTCTGCCACACGGCGGCGCCCGCCAACTACTTGACGCTGGCGCCGAATGCGACCCTGCACAGCGGCATCACCAGCGGCTGCATCACCTGTCACGGCGCGCCGAACGCGGCTCCGCCGGTGTTCTATCTCAACTACACGCCGAAGGACGCGGTGCTCTCGCCGGTGCACATTCCGACCGGCAGCACGCCCTGCGAGGATTGCCACGCGATCAGTTTCACGTCCTTCAGCGGCACCACGATGACCGCCGCCAAGCACACCTTGATGTTCGCTTTTATCGGCGGGACGTGCGACGCGTGCCACGATCTGTCCACCTTGACTTTCTACGGCGTGACCAACTTGACCACGCGGCCGAACGGCCACCACGTGGGCAAGGATTGCAGTAGTTGCCACAATCCCAACAACTGGGGCGGAGACGCCGCGAAGAAAAAGGCCGTGGCTCAAACGGCGGCGCGCAGCACGATTGCCACGGTGGTGAGCGCCCCCGCGGTAGCTGCGAGTGCGGCCGGCACCGCGCAGTCGGCCACAGTACCCCTGGGCGCGGCGCGCGGCGCTCGCGTCGGCGTCATCGGGGCTGCCCAACGCCTGTCCCATGCGGGCGTTACCGCCAATTGCCTCAGCTGCCACAACGGCGTGCTCGCCACCGGCAAGGGCGCCATGCACATCGCCAGCAACAACGCGTGCCAGAATTGCCATACGACGATCGCCTGGCTGCCGGCGCGCTTCGATCACCAGGGCGTTACCGCGAGCTGCGCCAGCTGCCATAACGGGGTGCTGGCGCCGGGCAAACCGATGCTTCACGTCGCAACCAAGCAGGATTGCAGCGCCTGTCACGGCACCATCACGTGGGCGGCCGCGACCTTCAGCCACTTGGGCGTCAACGCGCCCTGCCAGAGCTGCCACAACGGCATCACCGCGATCGGCAAACAGATCCAGCACGTGGCCACCACGCAGGATTGCGGCACTTGCCACAACACGTTGAATTGGACCAGTGTAAATACCCCGGCGCCGCCGGCGCCGAACAAGCCCGCGCCGAACAAGCCGGCAGCGCAGCTGCCCGCAGTTCCAAACCCGCGCGGCGCGACCAGCGGTCCGACGAAGTGATTGGACGCGCGCAGTCGACCTGTCTGCTCGAGCAGGCGCGGCTGCTGCGCGCCATCGCGCTCTTGATCGGCCTGGTCGGCCTCAACGGAATCGCACCGGCAGCGGCGACATTGCTGCAAAACGGACCGCTGGTCCAGGTCATCGATGCAGACGAGCGAGAAGATCACACCGATATCACGATTCAATTTTATTGCTCCGTAAACTATATGACCAACGTGCCCAGGGACCATGGCAGCAGCACCAGAATTACGCTGCGGCTGGGACAGGATTGCGGCGCGCGGCTCTATTCGCTGCCGCCGGAGTTGCCGCTGGTCGGCGGCGGCGGCAATTTCGTGAGCGGGGCGCGCGTCGAATCGATCGTGCCCGGACAAGCAATCCTCGAACTGACCTGGGCCCGCGATCTGGACTTCGTGATGGCACCCACCGCCAGCGGGTTCGGCCTGCGCGTGCGGCTGATCGGCACCGGCCGGCGCAAAGCGACTGCCTACGCCTCCGAGGTCGAGGCGCCTGCGGGTTATGCCGTCAATCTCGAATCCTCGTCGACCAAGTTGGCGCGCGAAGCGGTCGAGGCGGCCGCCGCCGCCTTGAAGACGCAGGCATACGTGTCCGAAACCGACATCGAGGATACACATTGGTATCGACTGCGCGTGGGTCCGTTCACGACCCGTGCCGAGGCCGAGCGCGTGCTGCAAATTGCGCTGTCGAGCTACCCGCGCGCTTGGCTGGCGGTCAACGATGAACAGACCGATTTAAGCGTAGTGGAACACGCCGGCGTACAGACGGCGGCCGCAGAAGGTCCGACCGATCCTGCGCTGCCCGATGATCAGCGCGCCCAGATGCTGCGCGATGCGCGCGTCGCGCTCGAAAAGCACCAGTACCCGGAAGCGGTCGACCTGCTCAGCCGTCTGCTGCGCCAGCCCGAATACCCGGGGCGCGCCGATGCCCAGGAATTGCTTGGCCTGGTCCGTGAACGGGCCGGACAGTTGGCGCAGGCCAAGGCCGAATACGAAGCGTATTTGCGCCGCTACCCGAACGGACCCGGGGCGCAGCGCGTGCGCGGCCGATTGCAGGCGCTCGCTCAGGCGTCCCTCGCTCCCAAATCGAGCGGCGAGTTCACGGCGCCCACGGATCGTCAATGGACCATGGCCGGCAGTACCGCGTTGACCTATCAGTACGGCACCACCCAGACCACCTCGGCCGGCACGACGACCACCTCAACCGCCGTCAACGCCGCTCTGGTCTATGCCGATTTGTTGGTTCGCAACCGCGGCCAGCGCTATGACTTTACCGGGCGAGTGGACGCGGGCTATACGGACAACGTATTGACGACCCCCGGCGGGGGCAGCCAGGATCGAACCAGCGCAGCCTTCGTCGAGATGACGGACCGCACCACCGGCGTGACCGGCCGTGTCGGGCGCCAGTCCCTCGCCAGCCAGGGCGTCATCGGTATTTTTGACGGGGGATACGTCGGTTATCAGGTCAACCCGAAATTCTCGGTGAGCGCAGCCGGCGGCTACCCGGCCTACACGAGTTACTCGGCCTTCTCGACCGAAACGAAATTCGAGACGCTGACGGCTGAGTACAGCCCGTCCCAAGCCTGGGTTTTCGATACCTATTTGTTCAATCAGACAGATGCCGGATTTACCGACCGGCGCTCGATCGGACTGCAGACCCGTTACTCCGCAATCGGCCGCACGGCACTGATGCTGGTCGATTACGACACCTACTTCGCACAGCTCGACTCGGTCACGCTGATCGGCAACGCCAAGGTGGGGCAGTCCTGGGTGCTGGGATTCGATGTCGATCATCGCCGCAGTCCATTACTGCTGATCAGCAACGCGCTGATCGGTCAAAGCGCGACCACTCTGCCGGCGCTGGCGGCCGGACCGCCCGCGCTCACGGTCTCCGAGATCAAACAACTGGCGCTCGACCGAACGGCTGCCAGCGATACCTTCGTCCTGTCCGCCAGCCGCCCGCTCGCCGAGCGCTGGCAGCTCATGATGGATGTCGCGGGACTGCGGCTCGGCAGCACCCCGGCCTCCGGCGGCATGCCCGCGACGCCATCGACGGGCCTCGACAAGAATCTCACCGTGCAATTGTCCGGCTCGAGCCTGCTGCAGGCCGGTGATTTGCATGTGTTCAGCGCGGTGTACGATAACGCGCCCAGTGCGCGCACCACCACTCTGTCGTGGGACGCGCGCTTCGTGCTGCCGGGTGCCTGGCGGGCCGGGCCGCGATTCAGTGTCGCCGAGGTCAATAACCCGACGCTCGGCGGCAAGCAAACGCTTTACCTGCCGCAAGTGCGCGCCGACTGGACCAGCCGCAGGTCGGTGTTCGAAGCGACCGCCGGCTATCAAATACAGACACAGCAATCCCTACAGCAGTCCGGGCTGCTGCCGGGCCAGAGCACGACCAGTGCATTGGATCAGCGTTCGCTATATATTTCGGTGTCATACCGGTTGCGATTCTAAGGGCATATGCATATCAGCGTGGCTTTGATCGTGGCGCTGATGGTGCTGCCCGCATGCAGCAGCCGGCCGCCGGCGGCAGCCTCCCATGAATTCCTCGATGAACAAACCGGCACGACTCTGTCGGTGGTCGCGAAGCCGCTGGTGTTCGCGCGCGAGCGCATCGACGTCGCGGCGCATGCGCGCGACTACGCGACCCTGGTAGCGGTGGAAGTCGACAGTTCCGGAAAATACAACGAGTATCTGCTGCTCTACCGATGGTCGACGGTGGATCCGCGCATGTCTCCCGCGCCGGGCGCGCACGCGGGCGAGCTCAAGATTCTGGCGGATGGCCGGGTGATTGATTTGACGCCGCTGGAGCCGATGCCGGTAAGCCTGGGGCGGGGCAAGGAGCTGCACGTACCGCCGCACGGCGACGTCGTCGCTCACGCCTACCCGGTCGATACCGCGACGCTGCACTTCATTGCCGCCAGCCGTGAACTCACGGTGCTCATGCCGCAAGAGCCGCTCGATACCCCGTTTCAATTGTGGGAAGACGGACGCCCGGCGCTCGAGCAATTCGCGCAGCGCGCGAGCGGATCCTGAAGCTTCGGGCGGTCTTCGTCCGCTAAAAAATACTTGCGTTTGCAGGCCCCCAAAGGGTACTTTGAATTGCAAAGTTTGCGGGCGTCCGCCCGCGCCGAGTGCCGACACGACCACACTGATACATGAGCGGCCTCAACGTTCATAACGACTAGAAGAAGATGACGCGGAACAATGTCCATCAGGCGCGAAGCTTTGCAATTCGAGCGATTCATGCGTGATTCCAGCGACATAGCCGCGTTGTCGGCGCCCGCCGTGAATCCGATAGTGATTCGATTTGGCCGCCTCGGTGACATGGTATTGCTTGGTCCTCTTTTGAATCTGCTGCACCGCCGATACGGCAATCCGTGCTGGTTGATCGGCTCGGGCCCGTGGTCCAGGCAACTGTATGGCGGGCAGGAGGATGTGGCGCGGATATGGTCGTTGGTCGGGAGGCACACGCCGTTATTGCTGGGTCCGACTTGGTGGCGTGTAATCTGGGCACTGCGCCACAGCGGCAAGTCGCCGATATATGTGTGCGAGACATCCGCATCCCATGCACTGAAGAGAATCAACGCCCTGTTGAGGCTGGCCCGCATCGAGCCGGAGCGCTGCGTATTTTTGCGGGAGAATGATGCGGACGCCAACGAGCATCGCGTCGATGGTCTACTGCGCTTCGGTAAACAGACTCCGCCCGCGCTTCAAGCGGAAGATTACCCGTGGGTCAATGTCGTTCCCGCGCCGCGGTTGAAGGTGTCGGATGAGGAACGGCTCGATTGCGCGGCCTGGATCGAATCCCAGGGTTGGTCGGGGCGGCCGATCGTCCTGGTACAGCCAGGCAATCGACGAAGCATGCGGCGGCGGGGGCGCCAGATCGATGACAAGGCATGGCCGCTCGCGAAGTGGTCCGAATTGCTCCAGTGCGTGCAGCAAAGCCTGCCAAAGACGCAAATCGTGCTCTGCGGATCCAGGCAGGAGCTGGCATTGCTGCGTAGGATTCGCCTTGCCGCCGGGCTCGACCAGGTGGTTGGCCTGCACCTGTCGCTGCGGCGGCTGCTTGCGCTATGTGAGGCTGCGCATTGCATGATTTCGGTGGACACCGGACCTGCACGTGTCGCAGCGGCGGTGGGCGCGCCGCTGATCGTTCTATTTGGCGAAAATGCACCGCGTAAATGGATGCCGCGGGGCGTGTACGGCGCCCCGGTGCTGGCGTTGGGCGGCCCCCCCGACGCCCGTCACGTCAATGATATTTCCGTGCAAGCCGTATTCGAAGCGTGGCGCTCACTGCCGCGACGGTCAGCGGTTTTTCCCGCAGGTCGAACCAGCACGGACCCCGACTTCAAAGGCAATTTGTGCTAGACGCCGATCGTCCGATTGGTTCGATCATGCCGCTGCCGCGGCTGTTGCAGCGCAAGCTTGACGCGGCCGCCGCGGCTTTTTTGTATCCGACCGGAGACCCGAAAATCGATTTCGCACGACCGCCCGGGGAACCGGCGTTGGTCCCCGCGGACTCGGTGTCGTGGCGCATCTTCAAGAATCCGATCGCACTTTTCGTCGGCGGCGTGGCTGCCGTCGTCCTTGAATTGGCGGAACCCGCGGTACGTGCGGGTGTGTGGGAACACTCGTCATTCCGTAAAGACCCCATGGGCCGGTTGCAGCGTACCGCGATTGCGGCGATGGTCACCGTCTATGGCGCACGCAGCATCGCGGAGCCGATGATCGAGGGCATCGTGCGCGTACATGCCAAAGTTGCCGGACGAACGGCTTCGGGCGCGCCGTATTCGGCAAGGGACCCGCGCTTATTGAGCTGGGTGCAAGCTACCGCCGCATACGGCTTTGCGGAAGCGTACAGCCGCTACGTCGATCCTCTTAGCCGGATCGAATTCGATGCGTTGTACCGGGAGGGATGGGCGGCGGCGCGGCTTTACGGCGCGCTCGACGCCCCGACCTCGGTTGCCGAATTGACGGCCCTATTCGACTCGATGCGAGGCCGGCTGGAGCCCTCCCCGGTCATATTCGAGTTTCTCGAGATCATGCATGAGGCGCCGGTGCTTCCGCGGCCGCTTATGTGGCTGCAGCGAATGCTGGTGCGCGCCGCCGTCGAGATGATCCCGGACTGGCTGCGTGAACGGCTCGGTCTGACCGAAGCGTATGGCCTGCGGCCATGGGAACGATGGATCGTACGGTTGGCCGGCGCTCTGTCGGATCGGATCGTCTTATCGGAAAGCCCCGCGGCGCAATCGTGTATTCGGCTTGGGCTGCCGATCACTCATCTCTACGTAAGATCGGGACCCGCTGACACGTAT
>DAINPA010000090.1:0-7014 GCA_036743675.1 Steroidobacteraceae bacterium | reverse complement strand
GGGCATGACGGGGCTGGGGCCCGCTGCCTGCGGGGCCTGAAACGCAGGCCCTCAAGATCGGCCAATTGTCAAGATAGGCTGTGCCCGGCTTTTGGCAATTGCGAGTTCAAGGTAGCCGCCGCGGTTGCGTTCACATAAAATACGCGGCCTGCCGATACCAGAGGGTGGCCACGGGCCCTTATGCCGTTCGGCGCGTGTATATTATTTTTTTCCCCGACTGGGCTTTCCCGAAAGGACACCATAACGATGAGTACTGTTGAGCAGCAGGTTAAGAAGATCGTGGCTGAACAATTGGGCGTCAAAGAAGAAGAAGTCACCAATGATGCCTCGTTCGTCGATGATCTCGGCGCAGACTCGCTGGACACCGTTGAACTGGTCATGGCACTCGAAGAGGAATTCGAGACCGAGATCCCGGACGAGGATGCGGAAAAAATCACGACCGTTCAGCAAGCCATCGATTACATCAATTCGCACAAGGGTAAGGCCTGAACCCATTGGGGCTAACGCAGCGACAAGGGCTCCCGGCGCTAAATTCGCGTCCCTTGCCGGCATTTCAAGCATCCCATTGAGGAGTCGCGGTTGAGCAAACGGCGCGTAGTGGTTACGGGTCTCGGGATCGTGTCTCCCGTCGGTAACGATGTCCGGTCGGCATGGGGATCCATCGTTGCGGGCCGCAGCGGGATCGCTCCCGTGAGTCGATTCGATACGACTAACTTCCAAACGCATTTCGGCGGCGAGATCCGCGAACTCGATCTTGCGCAATATATGAGCCCGAAGGAAGCGCGCCGCATGGATGCCTTCATGCAGTATGGCATGGTGGCCGGCGTTCAGGCCATGCGCGATTCGGCTCTGGCGGTCACGGAGGCCAACTCGCCGCGCATCGGGGTCCTGATGGGATCGGGGATGGGCGGATTGGAGTCGATCGAGGATACCTACAACAAGTTCTTGGAGACTCACTCGCCGAAGAAGGTATCGCCATTCTTCATTCCCGCCAGCATCATCAACCTGGTGAGCGGCCACTTATCGATCGCCTTCAATCTGACGGGTCCGAATCTTGCGGTTGCCACCGCCTGCACCACCTCCACGCATGCGATCGGCTTGGCGACGCGGCTGATTCAGTACGGGGATGCGGATGCGATGCTCGCCGGCGGCTCGGAAATGGCTACCTGCGTCACCGGTATGAGCGGTTTCGCGCAGGCCAAGGCTTTGTCTCAACGCAATGATGATCCGCAAGGGGCGAGCCGCCCGTGGGACAAGGATCGCGACGGATTCGTGATGGGAGACGGCGCGGGCGCGATGATGCTCGAGGAATACGAACAGGCCAAGGCTCGCGGCGCGAACATCTATGCCGAGGTTCATGGCTTCGGCATGAGCGGCGATGCCTTCCATGTCACTGCGCCGCTCGAGAACGGCGAGGGCGCGCGCAAGGCGATGGTCAATGCGTTGTCCGATGCGAAGATCAATGCCGACCAAGTGCAGTACGTCAACGCTCATGCGACCTCGACCGAATTGGGCGATCGCGCCGAGACCACGGCGATCCACCGTGCATTCGGGCCGGCCGCGGCAAAATTGGCGGTGAGTTCGACGAAGTCGATGACGGGCCACTTGTTGGGCGCGGCTGGAGTCGTGGAAGCCATCTTTTGCGTTCTCGCTCTGCGGGACCAAATCGCCCCTCCGACCATCAATTTGGATCAGCCCGGCGAGGGCTGCGACCTCGACTACGTGCCGAAGCATGCGAGGCAGATGGCGATCGAGTACGCGTTGTCCAATTCATTCGGCTTCGGTGGCACCAACGGTTCGCTCATTTTCCGCCGGATTTGAGCCACTGGGCCTAGTCGCGCAGTTTCCCGAAATCTATCCGGGACTGCTCGAAAGCAGCGCTCCCATTGGCCCCGCAACGGGCGGCGGCCGCTTCGATATTCTCCCCATCAGCAACGGCGAGTGCCTGCGCCTGGATGCCGATCGCCGGCTGTCCGGACCGCATTCGGCCGGAGCGGGCGGTTTTTTGGACGCGCTGGAGAGTTGGTGGCGCTCGCTGCGTGCGGCCGGCGAGCCGGCTTACCTGCCGTTCACCGGAGGTTGGCTGTTGTACCTGGGCTATGAACTGGCCGACGAGATCGAGCCGCGTTTGCGGCTGCCGCCGAGCGCCGATCCAATCGTGGCGCTCGCGATTCGCACGCCGGGGGCGTGGATCCGCGACCGCCGCACGCAGCAGGCTTGGGTTGTCGCGGAACCGGGCTGCGAATCGATGATCGAACGCTTTGCCGACGATGTGCGCCTCGGCGCCGCATCGGCCGGCGCAGCACCGGCGCGATTCGACCTGCAGGAGGAGGATCCGCTGCAGTTTCTGGATTCGGTCGGGCGCGCGCTCGACTACATAGCCGCGGGCGATGTATACCAAGCCAATTTGTCGCGCCAGTGGCAGGGAATTTCGACCACGCCCGTCGATCCGACAGCGGTATATGAGCGCCTGCGCACCGCCAATCCCAGTCCGTTCGCGGCGCTGGTGCGCGACGGCGATTTCGCCGTGATAAGTTCCTCCCCGGAGCGCTTGTTGTCGATTCGCGGCGGCAGCGTCTCGACGCGCCCGATCGCCGGAACCCGGCCGCGCGGCGCATCGCCGGAACGTGACGCTGCGCTGATCGAATCCTTGCTTGACAACGAAAAGGAGCGGGCGGAGCACGTCATGTTGATCGATCTGGAGCGCAACGATTTGGGCCGGATATGCGTCGGCGGCTCGGTGCGCGTCGATGAATACATGGCCGTGGAATCCTATGCCCATGTGCATCACATCGTATCCAACGTGAGCGGCGTGCTGCGCGACGGGCTTTCGCCGATCGATGCGATTCGCGCGATGTTTCCCGGCGGCACCATCACCGGCTGCCCCAAAATCCGTTGCATGGAGATCATTGCCGAACTCGAAGGCGCCGGTCGCGGGGCCTATACGGGTGCGATCGGCTATTTGAATCGGGACGGCAGCTGCGATCTCAACATTTTGATCCGTACGATTACCGCCCGGAGCAACCTCCTTAAGTTTCGAGCCGGAGCCGGAATCGTCGCCGATTCGAATCCAACGCAAGAACTCGCCGAGACGCGCGCCAAGGCCGAAGGTCTGATACGTGCCTTGAGGGCGCAGGCTTGAACACTTGGATCAATGGCCGCTCGCGCACGCTGATCGATCATCGCGATCGCGGCCTGCAGTACGGGGACGGTGTGTTCGAAACCATGCGCGTGCGGCGCCGACGCGTACGGTTGCTGGACTTTCATTTGGAGAGGCTGTTCGAGGGCTGCCGCCGGCTCAAGATCGAACCGCCGAGGGGTGGGGCGCTGCGCCGTGAGATCGAGGCGCGTGCGGCGCTGCGCGCCGATGCGGTGCTCAAGCTGATCGTAACCCGCGGACCCGGATCGCGCGGCTACCGGCCGAGCGGCGAGGAGCGCTGCACACGGGTCATTTCGCTGCATGCGCCGTCGCGCGGTGCCGCTGCGGCGGCGCAGCCCCTGGTGCGGGTGCGCATGTGCAGCACTCGGCTCGGGATCAACCCGTTGCTGGCCGGCCTTAAGACGCTCAATCGGCTCGAATCGGTGATGGCGCGCAGCGAGTGGCGCGATCCACGCGTTTGGGAGGGATTGCTGCGCGACGTCGACGGCAATATCGTCTCCGGCACCATGTCGAACCTGTTCATCAGAAGCGGGTCGTATTTGATGACGCCGATGCTCGATCGGTGCGGCATCGCGGGCGTTATGCGCCGCTGGGTATTGGAGCAGGCGAAGGATCTCGGTATGCGCCCGCTCGAAGGCCGGCTGAGCTGGGACGAGATCGTCGCGGCCGAAGAGGCGTTCATGACCAATGCCGTTGCCGGTGTGGTCTCCGTCGCGCTCCTCCAGGACGGTGCCGAACGCATTCGCTTTGCGAACCAGGACAGCGCGCGCGCGCTGGGTGCGCGCCTGGAGGCTCTGTGAAGGCATGGAGGGTCGTTGTTGCGCTTGCGCTGCTGCTGCTGGTTGCAGCGGGAGGCGTATTGTGGAGCGGGCTCAAGAGTCTCGACGAACCCTTGAGACTTGCCTCGCCGCTGCGGTTCAAGGTGGCTCCCGGTGCCCGATTCGCGCACGTCGCGGCCGACCTTGCCGCGAGAGGAGTTATCGCGCAGCCCCGTGCATGGGTGCTGTATGCGCGTTGGCAGGGTCTCGCCTCCGGCATCAAGGCCGGAGAGTACGAAATTGAGCTGGGCACCACACCGCGCGCGCTGCTCGATAAAATGGTCAGCGGCCAAGTGCTGTTGCATTCGTTTACCATCGTCGACGGTTGGCGCCTACAGGATCTGCTGGCTGCGCTCAAGAAAGATCCCGATATCGAGTCGGCGCTGCCGGCGTCACCCAAGGATTTGATGGAAAAACTGGGAACCCCGGGGGTCGATGCGGAAGGGCAGTTCTTGCCCGAAACCTACCGTTTTCCGAGCGGCACCAGCGACCTTGAACTGCTGCGCCAAGCGCATGCGGCTCTGAAGCGCGAGTTGGAGGCGGCGTGGGCGGATCGCGACCGGTCCGTGCCTCTGCGCAGCGCCGAGGAATTGCTGATCATGGGGTCCATCGTCGAAAAGGAAAGTGGTCTGCCGCAGGAGCTGCCGAAAATTGCCGGTCTGTATCTGAACCGCTTGCGCATCGGCATGCGCTTGCAGGCCGATCCCACCGTCATTTACGGATTGGGCGATCGCTACGACGGGGAGCTGCGAAGCGTCGATTTGCGCACCGACGGACCGTACAATACCTACACGCGCACCGGCCTGCCGCCGACGGCGATTGCCCTGGCAGGCGCCGCCGCCATTCGCGCCACCGCCCGCCCGGAGCAAACCGATGCGATGTATTTCGTGGCTTCCGGCCGCAGCGATGGCAGCCACGTGTTTTCGGCTACGCTCGAAAAGCACAATGCGGCCGTCGCGCAATATCTCGCACGCCAGCGTCAGAAAGCGGCGGCTGCGCAATGAGCGGCGTGTCATCCATGAGCGGTCAAGCGTCTATGAGGGATGCGCAAGGGCGTTTCTTGACGATCGAGGGAATCGAAGGGGTGGGCAAGACCACGCAGCTTGCGCGCCTCTCGAAAATATTGTCCGATCGCGGTATTGCGCATGTGGTGACCCGCGAACCCGGCGGTACCCCCCTAGCCGAGAAGATCCGTGATCTGGTGCTGGGTTCGCGCGAATCCTTGCCCGATACGGCGGAGTTGTTGCTCATGTTCGCGGCACGCGCGGTCCATCTTCAGAATTTGATCGAGCCGAATCTGGCCGCAGGCCGGTGGGTGCTGTGCGATCGATTCACGGATGCCACATACGCGTATCAGGGGGCGGGACGCGGTCTCGGCGACGACCATATCCGCCAGCTGGAGCTTCTGGTGCAGCGAGCCAGGCGGCCGGACCTTACGCTGTTGCTCGATGTGCCGGTGGCGCTCGGATTGCAGCGCGCCCGACGGCGCAACGAGGGCACCGGTATCGAGCACGCCGACCAGGATCGCTTTGAGCTGCAGCGTGCGGAGTTCTTCGAGCGCGTGCGTGCCGCGTACCTCGCGCGTGCGGCGGCGGAGCCGGGGCGCGTATCGGTGATCGATGCCGGCCGCTCGGCGGACGAGGTCACGGCGCAAATTGTCGCAGTACTGGGTGCGAGAACATGGATTTCCTGAGCGCCGATACCCTGCCATGGCTGCACGGGTCGCAACAGCGAGTGCGCGCAGCCCTGTCGGCACGGCGCCTGCCGCATGCCCTGTTGCTGCTGAGCGTGCCCGGTCTTGGCGCGGAACAATTGGCGAATTGGATCGCCGCTCTGACATTGTGCGAGTCGGACTCGCTGCGCCCGTGCGGCGCCTGCGCCTCGTGCCACTTGCTGCGCGCCGACAACCATCCGGATTGCTACGTGGTGCGCATTGAAGAGGATGCACAGCAGATCAAGGTGGATCAGATCCGTCAATTGATCGAGTCATTGTCGCTCTCGAGCTATTGCGGCGGCTACAAGGTCGGAATAGTCGAAGGTGCGGAAGCGCTAAATGCAAACGGCGCCAACGCTTTTTTAAAGACGTTGGAGGAGCCGACGGACAATACGATCCTGATCATGGTCGCCAAGCCGAGCCACCGCCTGCCGGCGACCGTCGCCAGCCGTTGCATGCGCGTGCAGTTGCGTGCGCCGGCGGGACCCGAGGCCATCGCCTGGCTGGAGGGCCGGGGGGAGAAGCGCCAGAATTGGGACGCGGCGCTCGAGCTGGCCGGAGGTGCGCCCCTGTTGGCCCTGGAGCTCGAGACGTTAGGAGTTGGCGCGCTCGAGAAAGAGATGCAGGAACATCTTCGTCAAATGGTCGCGGGTGAGGCGGATGTGACCCTGTTGGCGGCCGCCTGGGTGAAGTCCGGGGAGAACCTGCGGCTGATTTGGCTTGAGAACTGGATTACACGGCGCATACATGCCTACTTGGGTGCAGCCACTTCACTGCAAAGTGCGGAACCCCACTGCTTGCCTGCCGCTTTACTTAAGCCCAAGATAAGGGCTCTATTCGAGCTGCTGGACGCCGCACGCGAGTTGCGGCGGCTTGCGGCGACCGGGCTGAACCAACAACTGGCACTCGAGACTCTGCTGCTCGGCGGTGGGGCCGCGCTGGCGAAGTAAGTAATTTGTGAGAATGGTAGCAATTGCGAAGTCCAAGTAATAAACCCGGGTTGCTGACCCTCACGATCAAGGATAAAAGCGCGCTTTACCTCGCGTACATGCCGTTCGTGAAGAACGGCGGGCTGTTCATCCCGACTAACAGCAACTATCGCCTGGGCGATGAAGTTTTCATGCTGCTCAATTTAATGGGCGAGGAAGAAAAACTTCCGGTGGCGGGGCGGGTGATCTGGATGACGCCCAAGGGCGCCCAGGGCAAGCGCACCGCGGGGATCGGCGTGCAGTTCAGCGATCAAGACCGCGGCAATACGCAGAAGAAGATCGAGAACTACTTGGCCGGCGCGTTGGGTGGGGATAAGCCGACCCACACGATGT
>DAINPA010000089.1:0-7076 GCA_036743675.1 Steroidobacteraceae bacterium | reverse complement strand
GTAATGGCGCACAACCTGGCGACGCGAGATGCGCAGGAGGGTATTGGCGCATTCTTGGACAAGCGCAATCCGGTGTGGTCCGGACAGTGATCGACCGAGCACGGAGGCACTACGGCGCGTGAGCGGTCTGCGCAGCGACCTCGGCGCGGATGATTTCGGCCAGGCGCAGCGCGCCGGGGCCCGCGTAGTCGCGGTCGGCGAACACCAGGTAGAGTTCGCCCCAGCGCTCGCCGCCCTCGCGCAGCGGCAGCTGTTTGAGTACGCCGCGCGCGAGGTCGCCGCGCACCCATTCCTCCGCATACCAGGCGAAACCCAGGCCCATACCGGCGGCGTGGATCGAGGTGGCCTTGTGGCTCACCGTCCAGCTTTGCTCCGCGCCGAGCCAACTGCCGCTGCGGCGTTGGCTGCCGGTATCGCGAATAATCAGATGGCGGTGCCGGCGCAGATCCTGCAGGGTCAGCTCGCGTCCGAGGCGGTGAAGCGGATGGTCGGGGTGCGCGGCCGCGATGAAGCGCAGTCGCATCAGAGGATCTCCGGCGAAGCCGCGCGGCACGCGCGAGCAAATCGCCAAATCGACCGTGCGTTGCACAAGCGCTTCCTCGGTGCCGCTGAGCACGCTCTCGTAGAGTTCGATGCGTGTCTGCGGCCGCTCGTCGGCGAAGCGCGCGAAACTTTGCAGCAGCAGCCAGGTGGGAAAGAGGATCTCTGCCGCCAACCGCAACTCCGGTTCCCAACCGGCGGCGAGGCTGCCGGCGGCGCTCTCCAGTGCGACCGCTTCGTCGAGCAGGGCCTTGGCACGGCGGTACAGCACCTCACCGGTCGGCGTGAGATGCGCCTTGCGCCCGATGACCTCAAAAGCCTTCACGCCGAGCAGCGCTTCGATCTTTTGCACCGCATAGGTGACCGAGGACTGGCTCTTGTTCAGAACGCCGGCAGCCTGTGCATAGCCGCCGGCATCGACCACCGCCAGCAGCGAGCGCCATTGCTCCAGCGAAATCCGTGTGTTGGGCATAAATGATTAATAATTTAGATCAATATAGCCAATATATTCGACTTTTTTATCTAATAAAACAATACTTAAATGGTGCTGTCCCGGAACGAAGGTTCCGCCATCGATTTAGGGAAACGCACTCATGACGCTATTGCAAATCAATGCCAGCCTGAACAACGGCAACGGCCAGTCGAGCCAACTCGCGAACCAGTTCGTCGCGGCATTCCGCAAGCGCCATCCGGACGCCAAGATCGTCGTGCGCGATGTCGCCGCCGCCGATCCGGTCCCACACCTGGATGCCGAACGTTTCGGCGCGTTCACCACCAAGCCCGAGCAGCGCAACGCCCGGCAGCGGGCGATGGTGGCCTACTCCGATGCCCTGATCGATGAGCTGCGCCAGGCCGAGATGATCGTGCTGGGTCTCCCGATGTACAACTTTGGCGTACCCTCGCAATTGAAGGCCTACTTCGATCACATCGCCCGCGCCGGAGTCACTTTCAATTACACCGAGAAGGGGCCGGTCGGTCAACTCACCGGCAAGAAGGTGTACGTGTTCGCAACCCGTGGCGGTTTGTATGCCGGCACGCCCATGGATACGCAGACCCGTTACGTACGCGACTTTCTGGGCTTCATCGGCATGAGCGACGTCGAATTCGTCTACGCTGAAGGGCTGGCCGTCAGTCCGCAGAGTCGGGAAGCGGGTCTGGCGAAGGCTGTGGCCGAAATCGCTCGGCTCGCCGCCTAATATTTCACTTAAGGAAAATTTGCCGTGAATAACCTATTCGATTCCGTGCAGCCTTATACCGATGTCGTCGGACGCGTGCTGATCGCCACCTTGTTCGTGCTGGCGGGCTGGGGCAAGATCAGCGCGTATGCCGGAACCCAGGCCTACATGCAGCACGCCGGCGTGCCCGGCAGCCTGCTGCCGCTGGTGATCCTGCTCGAGCTGGGCGGCGGCCTCGCCATCATCGTCGGTCTGTACACGCGGCCGGTGGCATTGCTGCTGGCCGGCTTCAGCATCATCGCGGGGCTGCTGTTCCACGGCGGCTCGCCCGATCCGATGCAGCAGAGCATGTTGCTCAAGGACATCGGCCTGGCCGGCGGATTCCTGTTCCTGGTTGCCAACGGCGCCGGGCGGCTGAGCATCGACGCTCGAAGGAGAACTTGAGATGAACACTCGGACCCTGGCCCATGTCATCGAGTCCATGCCGACTTCCGACGGCGCCGGCGTCAAGCTGCGCCGCAGCCTGGGCAGCCAGCGCGGGCTGCATGTGGATCCGTTTCTGATGCTTGACGAGTTCTACTCCGACAATCCGGACGACTACATCGCCGGCTTTCCGCCCCATCCGCATCGCGGCTTCGAGACCGTCACGTACATGCTCGACGGCCATATGCGCCATGAGGATCACCTGGGCAATCGCGGCGACCTTGGCCCCGGCGGTGTGCAGTGGATGACCGCGGCGCGCGGCATCATCCACTCCGAGATGCCGCAGCAGAGCGAAGGGCGCATGCGCGGCTTCCAGCTGTGGCTCAACCTGCCTTCGAAGGAAAAAATGAAGCCCGCCGGCTATCGCGACATTCCCGCGCGCGAGATCCCGCTGGTCGCGCTCTCGCATGGCGGTGAGGTGAAAGTGATTGCCGGCACGATCGAATTGGACGGCAAGCTCAGCAACGGTCCGGTGAACGGCGGCGGCGCCAAACTGAGCACGGATCCCTTGTACCTGGACGTACACCTGCCCGCGGGAGCGGAATTCAGCGCGCCGGTGGCCGCGGGCCACAATGTTTTCCTCTATGTCTACGAGGGCGACGCCCATGTCGGTCGGACAGGCGAGACCAAGCCGCTGCCGCACCGCTCGGCCGGCGTCTTGTCCGACGGCGATGCCGTACGCGTGCAGGCCGGCGCCGAGGGGGTGCGCTTCCTGCTGCTGGCGGCGAGACCGTTGCGTGAACCGGTGGTGCAATACGGTCCGTTCGTGATGAACACGCGCGAGGAAATCGAGCAGGCGATCGCCGATTATCGCGACGGGCGCTTGGCCACTGCGGCCGGCGAGCTGTGAGAGCGCGATTGCCAAGGTGATCGCAACCCTGCGCGCTTAGGCGGCCGTGATTACGGGATCATCCACTGTACGACGTACTGCTGCAGTACGACCAACATGCCCAAGAGCAGCGTCAATACCACGCTGTGCTTGAAGGTGCGCGCCAAGATCAGGCCTTCCTGGCCCTTCAGCTGCGTGACGGCCGCGCCGGTAGCGATGTTTTGGGGCGAAATCATCTTGCCCATGACGCCGCCAGACGAATTGGTCGCCGCGATGAGAATCGGGTTCAACCCGAGTTGGTTTGCGGCGACCACCTGGAGATTGCCAAATAGCGCATTCCCGGAGGTGTCGCTGCCGGAGAGAGACACCGCGACCCAGCCGAGAAAAGCCGACAATATCGGAAAGAAGATGCCGGCCGCCGCAACGCCGAGACCGAGCGTGTAGATCATGCCCGAATAGTTCATGAGATACGCAAGACCCACGATCAGCATGACCGTCAAGATGGCCAGCCAGGCTTGCCGCAAGGTCGCCGCGATGGCTGCGACGAATCGGCGAGGTCCAACGCCCACCAATACGGCGGTCACGATGTTCGCGAATAAAATGGCCGTTCCCGTACCGAGCGGCTGGAAGGTCCAGTTCGCGGCATAGGGCTTGTGGTACAGGGTGATGAACACCGCATTGTGCAATCCGGGCCAATGAATGATTTGCTGGCCGGCGATTGCAATTTTGAGGTGCGTCCAGGCGATGACGGTCGCGGCGACGACCGCCCAGGGAATCCAGCCCTGCCAGGGTGGGACCGCCGCGGCAGCACCTGCGGTGCTCGCGCCCGGCTTGTGGATCCCGTACGCCGGATCGGCCTTCGGCGACCAGACGCGCAGAAACGCCAAGGTAACGCACAACGAGGCGAGCGCCGCCAGCACATCGGTGAGCGAATAATCGAGGTAGTTCGCCGATGCGAATTGCGCCAACGCAAAGCTGCCGCCGGCGACCGCCAAAACCGGCCAGAGCGCGCGCACCGAGCGCAAGCCGCCATATAGGGTTATGACATAAAACGGCAGGATAAAGGCGATGAAAGGCAGCTGGCGGCCAACCATGGCGCCGAGCTTGACGGCGGGAAGGTCGGTCACCTGGGCGAGCACGGTGATCGGGGTGCCGAGCGCGCCGAAGGCTACCGGGGCGGTATTGAATATGAGCGTCAGGGTGAGCGCCTCGAGCGGCGGCAGGCCGATGAGAATCAGCAAAGCGCTGGTGATGGCGACCGGGGTGCCGAATCCCGCGATGCCCTCCAACAGGCTACCGAAGCAGAAGCCGATCACGACGAGGACGATGCGCCGGTCATCGGGCAAGTGCCTCACCACCCACGCGCGAAAGGCTTCGAAGCGTCCCGAGACGACCGCGATGTTGTAAAGAAGCAGGCCATTGATCACGATCCACATCACCGGCCAAAGTGCGAACACGCTGCCCGCCGCCACGCTGTCGAGTGCGAGGCCGACCGGAAACTTCCACACCACAGTCGCCATGACCATAGCCACCACCAGACCGGCGAGCGAGGCCAGCCATGCCGGACGGCGCAACACGCCGAGAGTCACCAACACGGTGGCGATGGGGAGCGCCGCCGCCAGCACCGATAGGACCAAGCTTCCCCCGACCGGCGCCAAAAGTTGATTGAACATGATTCCGCTCCCCGCAAGACACCCTTGCTTGATCCGCTCGTCCGCTGCCCGGGCAGTTTCAAGCAACGGCGGTGATTTGTCCAAGCAGCTCATCGTGCGCGAAGCCTCGCTCCACTCCTATCGAGCGCGGAAAAATGATTCAATGTGTTCTTTTTGCCAAACCGACATGCGAGAAACCGATGTATTCACCTGCCCGCCGCGCCGTTGCCGGCCCATGCCTTGCCCTGATCGCGCTGTGTGCCGCGGCTGCGGATAAACGCCCGCTCGAGGCCAATGACTTCGATCGATTTCTCGCCGTCGACAGTCCGGTGTGCTCGCGAGACGGCCGCTGGATCGCCTACGCGGTCGAGGGATCCGATCTGGACACCGACGAGCGCAAGAGCAGCATTTGGATGGTGAACTTCGAGGGCACGGAAGACCTGCGGCTGACCGGAACCGCGGATTCGGCCATCAACCCAAAGTTCAGTCCCGACGGCCGCTACGTGTCGTTTCTTTCGACGCGGGGGCCCGATGCCAAGGCGCAGATCTACCTGCTCGACCGCCGCGGCGGCGAGGCTCAGGCGCTCACCAGCGTGTCGGGGGACATCGGCGGCTACGATTGGTCGCCGGACGGATCCCGGCTCGTGATTTCCATGTCGCCGGGGGACGGCGCTGCGGACGGCGGCGGCTCCGCGGTCGCCCACGGCGCCAAGGCTCCCAAGCCGATCGTGATCGATCGGCTGCATTTCAAGGAAGACGTATCGGGCTATTTGACCGCGGCCAGTCAAGCCCAGCTATACCTGCTCGACATCGCCGCGAAAAAGCTCGAGGCCTTGACGACCGATGCAGCGGTGGACGAGACCTCGCCGACCTGGTCGCCCGACGGCAAGACGGTGGCCTTCTTCGGCGCTCGTGACAGCGATGCAGACCGGTCGGGGATGCTGCATTTATACCTGATCGATGCGCGCTCCGGGGCGGCACCGCGCAAGCTCGCGGATTTTTATGCGCCCAACAAGGCCGCGTTGCTTTGGACCCCGGACGGCAAACATCTCGTCTTCACCTCTGGACTGGAAGCACGACTGAACGCCTACATTCAGGACCGCCTCAGTGTCGTCGCGGTGAGCGGCGGTGCCCCGAAGGTGCTGACCGAGCGGCTCGACCGGGCGCTGTCCTCTCCTGCGATGGCGGCCGATGGCGCCTCTGTCAACGCGATCCTGGAGGATGACGGCGTCGAGGCCCCCGTGAGCGTGCGGCTCGATACCGGGAGCGTCGAGCGGCGCATCGACGGCAAGCTGTCCGCGACCGCGCTCTGCAGCGGCGGTGGGCATGTGGCGGCGGCGGTGAGCACCGACAGCACAGTGCCGGAGATTTACGCGATCGAGAGCTCGGGATTGCGAAAGCTCACCTCGCACAACGATGAGCTCGTAAGCCAGTTGGCACTCGGCTCGGTCGAGGATATTTCATTCCCGAGCCGGGACGGGACCAAGCTCCACGGATTGATGGTCAAGCCGGCGAACTATCGAGCAGGGCAGACCTATCCCACGTTGCTGTGGATTCACGGCGGACCCAACGGCCAGGATTCGCACGGTCTTTATGTCGATACCTACGCGCTGGCCCTTGAAAGGCAATGGTTGGCCGCGCACGGATACGTCGTCTTGGCCGTTAACTATCGCGGCAGCAGCGGACGTGGGGAGGCATTCGCCAGCACAATCGCCGCGGACTGGGGCGACAAAGAGGTCGCGGATCTGCTGGCCGGGGTCGATTACGCGGTTCGCGAGGGGATCGCCGATCCGCATCGCCTCGGGATCGGGGGCTGGAGCTACGGCGGCATTCTCACCGACTACACCATCGCCTCGGATCCGCGCTTCAAGGCGGCGATCAGCGGCGCGGGCAGCGGCAACCAGCTCTCGATGTACGGCAGCGACCAATACATTTTGCAGGACAACGCCGAATTGGGTCCGCCCTGGCGAACGTTGGACCGCTGGCTGCGCGTCTCTTATCCATTTTTTCACGCCGACCGCATCAAGACGCCCACGCTGTTTCTCGGGGGCGACAAGGATTTCAATGTGCCGATTGGCGGCGGCGAGCAGATGTATGCGGCGCTGCGAACGCTCGATGTTCCGACCCAACTCGTCGTCTACCCCGGCCAGCATCACTTGCTGACCCGGCCGAGCTACATCAAGGACTGCGAACAACGCTATACCGCGTGGTTTGACCGCTATCTGGCGCCGGCCGCCCCATGAGCGGCGCGGCCTGCGAAATGGCTCACAAAATCGCAATGTCCGGGTGAGCCGATCTCACCCCCGGGGCGGGCGGCACAGCAAGAACTGTGATTCACAACCGCCCACGTTACGGCTCATTCCGTGACCCTAGAGCATGTTGCAAGGGGCCTGTGGG
>DAINPA010000088.1:0-7156 GCA_036743675.1 Steroidobacteraceae bacterium | reverse complement strand
GACGCGCCGACATAGGGCGCCAGATCGATCTTGTTGATGATCAGCAAATCGGACTTGGTGATGCCGGGTCCGCCTTTGCGCGGTATTTTGTCGCCCGCCGCGACATCGATGACGTACAATGTCAGATCGGACAGTTCCGGACTGAAGGTCGCCGCAAGATTGTCGCCGCCGCTTTCGACGAACACCACGTCCAGGCGTGGAAAGCGCCGGCTCAAGCGCGCGACGGCTTCGAGATTGATCGACGCATCCTCTCGAATCGCCGTGTGCGGGCAACCGCCGGTCTCGACGCCGAGTATCCGTTCGGGCGCCAACGCCTGATGCGTCACGAGGAACTTGGCGTCTTCCTCGGTGTAGATGTCGTTGGTGACCACCGCAACCTCATAGTGATCGCGCATCGCCCGGCATAGCAGCAAAGTCAAAGCGGTCTTGCCCGATCCGACCGGGCCGCCGATTCCGACTCGCAGCGGCGAATTCATGGGCATGTGGTCAAGACCTGAACAGCCGCGAATATTGAGTTTCGTGCTGCGAGGAAAGAATCGCGAGTGCCGGCGCGAAATTCGAACCCCAACGCGGTTTCCCGGTGCCATCGACGCCGAGTGCAGTGGCCGCCGCCGACGCATCGGTCACGGACGCGCCGATGGCCTGCAGCACACGCTGGCCGGCGGATTGTCCCAGCGGCAGCGTCTTCACGGCGACCAACACTTGGTTCTCGGCCCACGACCACAAGTAGGCCAGCAGCGAATCGCCGAGGGGAATCGACCACGCGGCCGCCGCAGCCGACCAGGCGCATGGTAATGCGAGCTCTTCAATCGACTGCAACACCTGCATGATCCGCACCGGGAATGCCGGCAGCTGCGCAAGGAGGAGGCGCATGGAATAGCCCAATTGCACGGTCGCAGCGCGCAGTTCCGCCGCCTCACGCGTCGCAAGAAACTCGTCGTTCAGATGCCGCACCGCGTCGACGTCGTGATCGGCCCACGCTTCGCTCAATGCCAGGAGGCAGGGTGCCTCGAACGACCCGACGGAAAATTCCAGCAAATCGCCGATCCATCGCAGCAGTGAGGCTTCGTCGCGCACGATTTTCGATTCGATCGCCGCTTCCAGGCCATGCGAATGGCTGTACCCGCCGATCGGCAAAGCCTGGCTCGCGAGTTGGAAAAGCCGCCAGCGTGATTGCGGCGTCATGAGGCGGAAAAGTCGTGAATTTTCGGGCGTGCCAGCGGCATCTCGCTGCCGTGCGCATGATGGTGGCCGTAGGCGCCGCCCTCCGGCTCAAACGGCGCGACCAGGCGTGTCACGCGCAAGCCCAATCCGGCGACCATTTGCGCGAGCACGTGATCGTCCAGGAACCGCAATCGATTCGGCATCACCTGCACCGCGACGTGCCGATTGCCGAGGTGATAAGCGGCCTTGGCGATTGCCAGCGGGTCGTCGCTGCAGGCCTCGAGCAAGGCTTCATCGGCGGCGACGATTTCGATTTCCCGATCATCATCGAGGCGCACCCGATCCCCGCCGCGCAGCAATCGGCCGCGTTCGACCACGAGTGCGGCCTGCTCGCCGCTTGCCAGCGTGACCAATAACCGGCTCTTGCAGCGCGCGTCGAAGGGCAGAATCGCACGGTCAATCGGTTGTACGTGTTGCATGAGTCTTCCGCGCGCCGTCAGAACAAAAAATAGCGCTGCGTCATCGGCAGCACGCTCGCCGGCTCGCAGACCAACAATTCGCCGTCGGCGCGCACCTCGTAGGTTTCGGGGTCGACTTCGATGCGCGGCTGCGCACTGTTGTGAATCATGTCCTTCTTGCGAATTTGCCGCGTGCCGCGTACCGGCTCGATGCATTTGCGCAGCGCGAGGCGCTTGAACGCCGCGTCGTCGAGAGACGCCTTCGAAACGAAAATCAGCGATTTCTCGACGGCGCGCCCGAAGGCGGCGAACATCGGCCGGTAATGCACCGGCTGCGGCGTCGGAATCGAGGCGTTCGGATCGCCCATCGGCGCCGAAGCTATCATGCCGCTCTTGATCACGAGGCTCGGCTTCACGCCGAAGAAAGCGGGCTTCCACAGGACCAGATCCGCCAATTTGCCGATTTCGACCGATCCCACGCGGTGCGCGATGCCGTGTGTGATGGCCGGATTGATCGTGTATTTGGCGACGTAGCGCTTGACGCGCGCATTGTCCGCTCGCGACGCGTCGGGCTTAAGCGCGCCGCGCTGCTCGCGCATTTTATGAGCCGTCTGCCAGGTGCGAATGATCACTTCTCCGACCCGCCCCATGGCTTGCGAGTCGGACGACATCATCGAGAAAGCTCCTATGTCGTGCAGAATATCCTCGGCGGCGATCGTTTCCCGGCGTATGCGCGACTCGGCGAAGGCGATGTCCTCGGCGATCGCCGGATCCAGATGATGGCAGACCATCAGCATGTCCAGATGCTCGTCAATGGTGTTGACCGTGTAGGGGCGGGTCGGATTGGTGGAACTCGGCAGCACGTTGGCATGCGCCGCCGCCTTGATGATGTCCGGCGCATGTCCGCCGCCCGCGCCCTCCGTGTGAAACGTGTGAATCGTGCGCCCGCCGATCGCCGCGAGCGTCGCTTCGAGAAAACCGGATTCGTTCAATGTATCCGTGTGAATGGCGACCTGCACGTCGAACTCGTCCGCAACGCGCAGGCAATTGTCGATTGCCGCCGGAGTCGTGCCCCAATCCTCGTGCAGTTTGAGTCCGATCGCGCCCGCGCGAATTTGCTCTCGCGCCGGTTCGGGCAAACTCACGTTGCCCTTGCCGAGGAAGCCGAGATTCATCGCGAAGCCCTCGGCTGCGAGCAGCATGCTGTGAATGTGCCAAGGCCCGGGTGTACAGGTCGTGGCACTGGTACCCGCGGCCGGCCCCGTGCCGCCGCCAATCATCGTCGTGACGCCCGAGGTGAGCGCCTCGTCGATTTGCTGCGGACAGATGAAGTGAATGTGGGTGTCGATCCCGCCGGCGGTGAGAATCATTCCCTCGCCGGCAATGATCTCGGTCGCAGCGCCGATCGGGATCGTGACCTGCGGCTGCACATCGGGATTGCCGGCCTTGCCGATCGCCCAGATGTCGCCGCCCTTCAGTCCCACATCGGCTTTGACAATGCCCCAATGATCGATGATGAGTGCGTTCGTGATGACGGTGTCGGCGACGCTGGCGGCGGCGCCCTGGCCCTGGCCCATGCCGTCGCGAATGACCTTTCCGCCGCCGAATTTGACTTCTTCGCCGTAGACCGTGAAATCCCTTTCGACTTCGACGACCAACGCGGTATCGGCGAGGCGCACCCGGTCGCCCACGGTCGGGCCGAACATTTCCGCATAGGCCTGCCGGGAGATTTTCACGGACATCCTAGAGTTCCCCCATGACCTTCCCCTGAAAGCCGAAAACCCGCCGCAGCCCGGCGTACTCCACCAGCTGCACGCTGCGCCCCTGACCCGGCTCGAATCGCACGGCGGTCCCGGCCGGGATGTCCAAGCGAAACCCTCGTGTGGGCCCGCGCTCGAATCGTAAACTCTGATTCGTCTCGAAAAAATGATAATGCGATCCGACCTGGATGGGCCGGTCGCCGACGTTCTCGACCTGCACGCGCAGCGTGCGCCGTCCGGCGTTGAGTTCGATTTCACCGGCTTCGGGAAACAGCTCTCCTGGAATCACGGTGGCTCCCTCTTAGATGATCGGTTGATGCACTGTGACCAGCTTCGTCCCGTCGGGAAACGTCGCTTCGACTTGGATTTCAGGCAGCATTTCCGGCACGCCGGGCATGACTTCCTCACGCGTCAAAATCGTCGAGCCGTAGCTCATGAGCTCGGCGACCGATTTGCCGTCGCGCGCACCCTCGAGAATCGCCGCCGTGATCAGGGCGACGGCTTCTGGGTAATTGAGCTGCAAGCCCCGCGCGCGCCGCCGCTCGGCCAGCAACGATGCCGTGAATATCAACAGTTTGTCTTTCTCTCGCGGCGTCAATTCCATGTCGTCCCCAAGTGTGCCCGATCAACAGGCCCAAAGTCTCGGCGCCTGCGCCGCCCGTCCCAACAATGCCGGACGAAGCAGCGCCCACAGGGCGCTGAACCAGCCGAAGGCCCCTTCCGACGAATGCCCCAAGTAGCGTGCGCAAAGCACTCCCGGCAGCCAGGTGACGCCGTGGCGCGAGCCGTCGTCCCGCACGGCGAGGGCGCGACACTGCTGCAGCAAGGCCGCATCGGCTTCAAACCCCGCCGCCAGAAAGGTCCCGCTGACGCTGAAGCCTGCAAGGCCGACCGGCGAATTGACGAACCGGCTTCCCGCGCTCAGATGCGCGTGCTCCGCCCAGATGATGCGTCCCTCGCGCTGGATGCGTGTGTCGAGCCGCAGATGGCCGCGCCGCCATTGTTCGCCGGACGCGCGGCGGCCGAAGCAAAGGATTTCCCAGCCGAGGCAACGAGCGCCTGCCGACAGGCTGATCTCGGTGCTCATCGCCGCCTTGCAGCCGTCGAAGAGTATATTTTCCCGCGGCAGCCACTCGAGCACCGAATCGCCGTCGAGCGCGAACTGCAGGCGCTGCTCGGCCGTGCCACCCGCCGATCGATACCACTTGGTCGCCCCCGGAGTCGTCAATACGGCGTGTGAATTCTGGTCCGCAGCGCCGCGAATATTCAGCCGGTCGCACCCGGCGATGCCGCCCGGCGGATGCAACAGCGCGACGTGACAAATGCCCGGTCCCTCGGGATAGAGCGCCTTTTGAACCTGCAATGGGCCTTCGTGCCGCCGGTGCACCAATGCGGTGCGGTTCGCTCGGGGCGCGAAACGCAACTCCAGGCTCGCCTGCCAGGCCGCTGGTGCGTGAAATTCGGGCACGTCGACATCGCCCTTCCCGCCGCGCGGAACGGACGGCAAATTCACGAACGTCGCCAAGGACGATGTCGGCATAATGCCCCGATCCTACGTGGCGCCACGCCCCGCAGCAATTGCGGCGCGCGGGCCGCGGGTACCATGTCGAAGTGCGGGTGCCAGCGCAGGTCATATTTATATTTGACACGCCCGCGCATGGCGCGCGACTATCCACCGGTAATCGCCGCATCAACACTGCAAGAGGTTGGGCGCGAATCTCGATTATTGGAGGCCGTCCATGACGATGCGCGTGGTTCGCGATCTGTTGCAAGGCAAAGACCAGCAGCTGTTTACGGTCGCGCCGGATACTATTGTCCAAGCGGCACTCGAAATCATGGCCTCCAAGCGGGTCAGCTCTTTGCCGGTGACGGTCGGCTCGGAGCTGGTCGGCATCTTCTCCGAGCGCGACTACATCCGACGAGCCGTGCCGAAACGCATCGCTCCCTGGGACGTCCTCGTCAAGGACCTCATGACCGAGAAAGTCATCTCCGTGACTTCGGACAATACCGTTCGCGAATGCATGGAGCTTATGTCCAGCAACAAAATCCGTCATCTGCCGGTCGTTGATGGGAGGAAGCTGGTTGGAATGCTGTCGATCAGCGATATCCTCAAGGCGCTTCGACCCGCGCGCATCGATTTCCCGTCCTTATAAGCCCCTCATCACCGCGCCGTTGGGAGTTCGGGAAATGGCCACGACCGGTGCGGGCGGCTTCGCGCAAGAAGCCGGTTCCCCTGCGTTTACGCCGGAAGAATTGCTGACGCCGTCGGCGTTTCCGCATCCCGTCACCCGTTTGGAATTGCGCCAGACGAATATCTCGTACGTAATTCTCACCGGTCCCTTTGCGTATAAAATCAAGAAGAACGTCAAATTTGAGTTCATCGATACCTCGACGCTGGCGCTTCGACGATACCTGTGCGAGGAAGAATTGCGCCTCAACCGGCGTCTGGCAGCCGACCTTTATTTGGACGTTGTTGCCATTACACGCGAAGCAGCCGGCTTGCGCGTCGGGGGAAACGGCAAAATCATCGATTACGCCGTGCGGATGAAACAGTTCGAGGCCTCGCAAGAGTTATCGGAATTGCTCAAGCGCGGCGCGGTAACCCCGCAGGAATTCGTCGGTCTCGCAAAGCGCTTGGCGCAATTTCACGAAAACGCGCCCAAAGGATCGACAAACTCGGATCATCCTCACACAACGCATTTGCGCGACGCAGTGCTCGGCACATTGGCCATTCTGCTCTCACACCTGGACGCGGACCTGACGCTCCCCGAACTCGGGTTGCTCGCCGACTGGACGCGCGGCTATCTGCGCGATTCGCTCCCCCAATTGCGAAAGCGCGAAGAGTCGGGATTCATCCGCGAATGCCACGGTGATTTGCACTCACGCAACGTGGTTCGTTGGCGCGGCGAGTTGGTGCCCTTCGATTGCTTGGAATTCGATCCGAAGCTTCGATGGATCGACGCGATGAACGACGTGGCCTTCCTGGTCATGGATCTGACGGCATATGATCGCAAGGATCTGGAATTTGCATTTCTGAATGCCTATCTCGAGCATACCGGCGACTACGACGGTGTGCGGTATCTGGCATTCTATGCAGTATATCGAGCCCTGGTTCGGGCGATGGTCGACGGTCTCGGTGCGCAATCGGATCCCGCACATCGGCGGCAATTTCAGGACCGTCTACGGGTTCGGGTCAAAACCGCCGTCGCGTTCGTAAACCGGGCCGCCCCCACGCTGATTATCATGCACGGTCTGTCGGGTTCCGGTAAATCCTGGCTGAGTGAACAACTGATACTGCAGATAGGAGCCGTGCGCATCCGATCGGACCTGGAGCGCAAGCGGCTTGCAGGCACGGAATTATCCGCAACCCGCGACGGCGGTTTGCAGCAAGGTCTTTACGAGCCGCAGTTCAGTCGCCGCACTTATGCGCGGCTGCTCGAATGCGCCGAGAGTTGTTTGAACGCCGGCGTCAATGTCATCGTGGATGCCGGGTTTCTCGTCGGCGCCGAGCGCGGCCTGTTCCGCGACCTGGCCGTGCGCAAGGGGCTTCCCTTCATTATCGTGCTCTGTGAAGCGGAGCGCGGGGCTCTGGTTCAGCGCATCGAGCAAAGGCAACAATTGCGCCTCGATCCGTCGGACGCGGATGTGAACGTGCTCAATTGGCAGTTGCAAAACGCGGAGCCCTTGAGCGCAGAGGAGCGATCGCATGTCATCGTCGCCGATACGACGGAGCCCGACGCAACGCGAAAGGCATGTGCGGCGATCCGCAAGCGC
>DAINPA010000087.1:0-7556 GCA_036743675.1 Steroidobacteraceae bacterium | reverse complement strand
ATGAACCAGTGCCTGGTGATCGCCCGCCTCGCAGTCCTTGAAGAACTCGACTAGCTCCCGATCGGTCGCGAGGCCGAGCGGGCGATTGAGCTGTCGATGCACGGCACCAAGGTCCCCCTTGTGGCTGGCCGGTATCACTGCCATGAGGTAACCCTTGTCGTCTTCCAACATGACGCACTTGGCCAGTCGATCACCGGGAATGTGAGCGGCTTGCGCAGTGTGGTTGCTGTCCCGAGTGCGCTCGTGCGCGATCATGTCGTAGTGCACGCCTTCGCGGGCCAGACAGTCCTGCACGGATGCTGCAATAGTCATGATGGCCTCCTCGTTCTTCCCCGCCAGAGCCGATGCTCGCCGCAGCGATCAGTCGCGTGGTCTTGAATCGCGCCGCCTCCTCGGATCCTCGGGTGGCATCGCCAGCGCTATAGGAGTGGGCCCCGGCTCCGGCAAGCTTGTCGCCCTGCACGATCAGGTATTCACTGCGGATCGCCCGGCCCTCGGCCCAACACTCTAGAATCTCGCGCACACCCGCCGCATATCGGGCCTGCGCGGACAGTGAGGAGCCAGAGATATTCGGGGTCATTCGGTGGTGACGAGCAGCGTGTGGCCCTGCGACTCGAGAAACTTGCGCAGGCCGAGCTCGCCGGACACGCTCCCGAGCAGTTGCCCCGGCCTGAAATCGATTGACTTGGGCGTTGGAGTGGTTTGACCGCCGGGGTAGCGCTCAATGTTCGGAATGTCATCGCGTGCATACGTGCTGGGATACCCGGTAACGGGATCTTCGTAAAGCACACAGACGATCTTGGCCATGGCAGTCCCCCGCAAGCATCAAGGGCGGCACCCCTCGGATTCTACGCCCCCGTCCCTGTCTGCGACATGCCGGATGGCTGAATTGGGCCCGTGCGGGTTTTGTGCGGCGGGGGTGCGACAACGCGCGTCCCTACCGCGATTCTTACAGGCGGGCCCCGTAGGAGAGCGGAACAAACCGGGGGCTGGTATGATATTTCCTCATTGAAGTGACGTTCGCATTGACCCGGCGCCCGATGCCGGTATTATCGGACTCATCTTGGAGCGCATACGAGTGTGCGGCGCCGTGCAGGCTGGTGATCCGGCGAATATTCGCGCCATCGTTCGGCCGATTGGCGGCCGGAACCTTCCAAACCAGATTTTGTGCGGCTAACCGCCCGCCACGCTCCAGTCCGCGCCGGGCCGGAATGCCCCGGCACGTCTTGAATCGGTACGAGAAGCGAGCCTCGAGCTCGTGGGAAACTCATTGTGCAAAGCAAGCGCAACGCTCGTCCACGCCGTTGGCCCGGACAGCCGGAGAAGCAGGGTCTGTACGATCCCGGGTTCGAACACGAGGCGTGTGGTGTCGGCTTCGTCGTGGACGTGAAGGGGCGCAAGTCCCACCGCATCCTGCAGCAGGCCATCGAGGTGCTGCGCAATCTCGATCACCGTGGTGCCTGCGGTTGTGAGGCCAACACCGGTGATGGCGCTGGCGTTCTCATCCAGATGCCGCATGCGTTCTTCAAGGAGATCGCGAAGAAGGACCGCTTGTCATTGCCGGGTCCCGGCGAATACGCGAGCGGCCTTGTGTTCCTGCCGCGCAACCCGACCAGGCGCCGCCGCCTCGCCGAAATCTTCGAGCACATCATTCAATCGGAAGGTCAGACGGTGCTCGGCTGGCGCACGCTGCCCACGAACAACAATACGCTGGGCGAGACCGCGAAGGCGAGCGAGCCGTTCATCCGCCAGGTGTTCATCGGACGCGACCCCGCGATCAAGGATGACATGGATTTCGAGCGCAAGCTCTACGTCATCAGGAAGCGCGCCTACAGCGAGATCCGCACATCGACGATCGACGGCGCGGAGTACTGGTACCTCGCGAGCCTGTCGTACAAGACCATCGTCTACAAGGGGATGCTGCTGACGGAGCAGCTGGCGCAGTACTTCACCGACCTGCAGCACCCGACAGTGGAGACGGCGCTGGCGCTCGTGCATTCGCGCTTCAGCACGAACACGTTCCCGAGCTGGGACCGCGCACATCCGTACCGCTACCTTGCGCACAACGGCGAGATCAATACGCTGCGCGGCAACTACAACTGGATGAAGGCGCGCGAAGCGCTGTTCGAATCCGACGCCTTCGGCGAAGACACGCAGAAGATTCTTCCGATCATCAATCCGAACGGCAGCGACTCTGCGATGTTCGACAACACCCTCGAGCTACTCGTGCTCGCGGGCCGCTCTCTCCCGCACGCGCTGATGATGATGATTCCGGAGCCGTGGTCGAACCACGAGAGCATGGACGACGCCAAGCGGGCGTTCTACCAATACCACTCGAGCCTGATGGAGCCGTGGGACGGCCCCGCGTCCATCGCGTTCACGGACGGTAGGCAGATCGGCGCCGTGCTCGATCGCAACGGACTGCGTCCGTCGCGCTACTACGTTACGAAGGACGATCTGGTCGTCATGGCCTCGGAAGCCGGCGTGCTGGACATTGCGCCGGAGAGAGTACTGCTGAAGGGGCGGTTGCAACCGGGCCGCATGTTCCTAGTGGACACCGAGCAGGGCCGCATCGTCGGCGACGAGGAGATTAAGCGTACGGTCGCGATGGAGCGCCCGTACCGCCAGTGGCTCGATCAGTATTTGGTGCATCTGAAGGATCTGCCGCCCGCGCCTGAAGTGCCCGCGTCGGATCCGGACACACTACTGCAACGGCAGATCGTGTTCGGGTACACGTTTGAAGACCAGCGCGTGTTGCTCGAGCCGATGGCGAAGAGCGGCGTCGAAGCCGTGGGTTCCATGGGCAACGACACGCCGCTTGCGGCACTGTCGAGCCGGCCGCGGCTGCTGTACGACTACTTCAAACAACTTTTCGCGCAGGTGACGAATCCGCCGATCGACTGCATTCGTGAAGAGTTGATCACCGCATCAGAGGTGTGGCTCGGTGCGGAAGGCAACCTGTTGCGGCCGCAGCCGGCCGATTGCCGCCGGCTGGAGTTGAAGGGGCCGATCCTCACGAATGAAGAGTTCGCGAAGGTGCGGCGCATGAACGTGCCGGGTCTCAAGGTGGGCACGCTGTCGATTCTCTTCCGCGCCACGCGCGGCGAGAAAGGCCTCACCAAGTCGATGGAAGAGCTGTGCCTCGCGGCGCGACGCATGATCGAGGACGAGGAAGTGAACGTCCTCATCCTCAGTGATCGCGGCGTTAACCGGGAGTTCGCGGCGGTGCCAGCGCTGCTTGCGGTGAGCGGCCTGCACCACTATTTGATTCGTGAAGGCCTGCGCATGCGCGTGAGTCTCGCGCTCGAGACCGGCGAGGCGCGCGAAGTGCAGCACTTCGCGCTGCTCATCGGCTACGGCTGCGCCGTGGTGAACCCGTATCTCGCCTTCGAGACAGTCGAAGGCATGATCCACGAGGGGCTGGTCACCAACGTCGATTCGAAGCTTGCGTGCAAGAACTACGCGAAGGCGGCGACCAAGGGTGTGGTCAAGGTGATGTCCAAGATGGGCATTTCTGCCATTCAGAGCTATCACGGTGCGCAGGTGTTCGAGGCGGTGGGTGTGCGGCAGGACGTCATCGACCAATACTTTACCTGGACGGCCTCCCGCATCGGCGGCGTGGGCATGGACGTGATCGCGCAAGAAGTGCTGATGCGTCATCGTGCGGCCTTCCCGCAACGCCAGGTAGCCGGCCGTGCGTTGCAGACCGGTGGCCTATACCAGTGGCGAGCGGAGGGGGAGACACATCTCTTCAATCCGGAGTCGATCCACCGTCTGCAGAAGGCGGTGCGTACCAATAACTATTCCGTCTACAAGTCGTACGCGCAGCTGATCGACGACCAGTCGAAGAATCTCGCGACACTGCGTGGGCTGTTGGATTTCAAACCGGCCGAGCCCGTGCCGCTGGATCAAGTGGAGTCCGTCGAGCACATCGTGAAGCGATTCAAGACCGGTGCGATGTCATACGGCTCCATCAGCAAGGAAGCGCACGAGACACTCGCCATTGCGATGAACCGCATTGGCGGCAAGAGCAATACGGGCGAGGGTGGAGAGGATCCCGAGCGCTATCAGCCGCTGCCAAACGGTGACTCGAAGAACAGCGCCATCAAGCAGGTGGCCTCCGGCCGCTTCGGCGTGACGAGCGAATACCTCGTCAATGCCAAGGAGCTGCAGATCAAGATGGCGCAGGGCGCGAAGCCGGGCGAGGGAGGGCAGTTGCCCGGCACGAAGGTGTATCCGTGGATCGCGAAGACGCGGCATACCACGGCCGGCGTCGGCCTCATTTCCCCGCCGCCGCACCATGACATCTATTCGATCGAGGATCTGGCGGAGCTGATCCATGACCTGAAGAACGGCAACCGTTTTGCGCGCGTGAGCGTGAAGCTGGTCGCCGAGGTGGGTGTCGGCACCATCGCTGCGGGCGTCGCGAAGGCGCATGCAGATGTGGTGCTCATCAGCGGGCATGACGGTGGCACCGGCGCTTCGCCGCAGACTTCGATCGCGCACGCTGGGTTGCCGTGGGAGTTGGGTCTTGCCGAGACGCATCAGACTCTCGTGCTGAATAACCTGCGCAGCCGCATCGTCGTGGAGACCGACGGTCAGTTGAAGACAGGGCGCGATGTCGTCGTCGCGACGCTGCTCGGCGCGGAAGAATTCGGTTTCGCGACTGCACCGCTCGTCGCGCTGGGCTGCATCATGATGCGCGTCTGCCATCTCAACACCTGCCCGGCGGGCGTGGCGACGCAGGATCCACGCCTGCGCGAATACTTCACCGGTAAGCCCGAGCACGTGGTCAATTTCATGCGCTTCATCGCGCAAGACATGCGCGAGCTCATGGCGCAACTCGGTTTCCGCACAGTGGAAGAGATGATCGGCCGCGTGGACCGCCTGGTGCCGAGGCAGGCCATCGCCCACTGGAAGGCGAAGGGTTTCGACTTCAGCAACATCCTGTATCAGCCCGACGTGGGCGCCGACGTCGGGCGCTTCCGGCAGATCGAGCAGGATCACGGGCTCGAGAAGTCGCTCGACATCACGACACTGCTCGACCTCTGCAAACCTGCCATTGAGCGCGGCGCGCCGGTGCGCGCGGAGCTGCCCATCCGCAACGTGAATCGCGTGGTCGGTACGATCACGGGGAGCGAGGTCACGCGGAAGTGGGGATCCAAAGGCTTGCCTGCGGACACGGTGCGCATTCATTTCAGGGGATCCGCCGGCCAGAGCTTCGGCGCGTTCATGCCGCGTGGCATGACGTTTACACTCGAAGGCGACGCCAACGATCACCTCGGCAAGGGACTCTCGGGCGGCAAGATCATCGTGTTCCCGCCGGCCGGGTCCGCGTTCGTTCCGGAGGAGAACATCATCATCGGCAACGTCGGCCTTTACGGCGCGACCAGCGGTGAGGCGTACATCCGCGGCATGGCGGGCGAGCGCTTTGCGGTGCGCAACAGCGGTGCGGATGCGGTCGTCGAGGCGGTGGGCGACCATGGCTGCGAGTACATGACCGGGGGCCACGTCGTCGTGCTCGGCCCTGCCGGGCGCAATTTCGGCGCGGGCATGTCGGGCGGCATTGCCTACGTGCTCGACGAAGTGGGTGATTTCGCCGGCCGCGTGAACCCGCAGATGGTGGGCATCGAGCCGCTCGAAGACGCTGCAGAGATCGCGAAAGTGCGCGGCATGATCGAGCGCCACCTCCAGTACACCGGCAGCGCGCGGGCGCAGCAGGTGCTCGACAAGTGGGACACGCTGGTGCCGAAGTTCGTGCGCATCATGCCGAAGGACTTCGAGCGGGCGCTCGCGTCGCTGAAGCGTGCGCACAACCAGGGCCTGAGCGGGGATGAAGCCGTCATGCAGGCGTTCGAAGAGAATGCGCGCGATCTCGCGCGCGTCGACGGCAATTAGATCAACAATTAGATAGAGAGTACGGATCTGGGATGGGCAAGCCGACAGGTTTCATCGAGTATCTGCGTGAGCTCCCGGTGGACCGCACACCGATCGAGCGCGTGCGCGACTGGAAAGAGTTCCATCACCATATGGACGAGAAGCGCCTACGCAACCAGGCCGCGCGCTGCATGGATTGCGGCGTCCCGTTCTGCCACACCGGCACCCTCATCAGCGGCATGGCCTCGGGCTGCCCGGTCAACAACCTGATTCCCGAGTGGAACGATCTCGTCTACCGCGGCTTGTGGCGCGAAGCGCTCGAGCGGCTGCATAAGACGAACAACTTCCCGGAGTTCACCGGTCGTGTGTGCCCGGCGCCGTGCGAAGGATCGTGCGTGCTCGGCATCAACACGCCGCCGGTCGCGATCAAGTGCGTCGAGAACGCGATCATAGACCGTGGCTGGGAACAGGGCTGGGTCGTCCCCGAAGCACCGCAGTCGCGCACTGGGAAAAAGGTGGTCGTGATCGGCTCGGGTCCGGCGGGTCTCGCGGCGGCGGCACAGTTGAACCGCGCCGGCCACACCGTGACGGTGCTCGAGCGCGACGATCGTCCGGGCGGCCTGCTGACCTACGGCATTCCGAACATGAAGCTGGATAAGGCCGAAGTCGTGCTGCGGCGTATCGAGCTCATGGAAAAAGAGGGCATCAAGTTTTTGTGCAACGCCAACGTCGGGGAGAACGTCGAGGCGATGCTGCTGCTGAAGGACTTCGACGCTACCGTGATCTGCACGGGGGCGACGCAGCCGCGCGAGCTGCCGGTCGACGGACGCACGCTTTCGGGTGTGCATTTCGCAATGGAATACCTCACCGCGAGCACGAAGGCGATTCTCAACGGCGTCGCGGACCACGGCCCCATTCACGCTCGCGGTAAGCACGTTATCGTGATCGGCGGTGGCGACACCGGTACCGACTGCGTCGGCACCGCGATGCGCCAGAGCTGCAAGAGCCTCACACAGATCGAGATTCTTGCGCAGCCGCCGATGGATCGCGCAGAAGACAACCCGTGGCCGGAGTGGCCGAAGATCTACAAGCTCGACTACGGGCAGGAAGAGGCGGCGGCGAAGTTCGGGTCGGATCCGCGTGTGTATGTCACGACGGTGAAGAAGCTGAACGGGGATGCGACCGGGCGCGTGCAGTCGCTGACGACTGTGCAGATCAATTGGCAAAAGGATCAGAGCGGGCGGTTCGTGCCGGCGGAAGTGCCGGGGAGCGAGAAGGTGGTTGCGGCGGAGCTAGTGCTGCTTGCGATGGGGTTCACCGGGCCGGAGCAGCCGCTGCTCAAGGATCTCGGGGTTCAGTGTGATGCGCGGTCGAACGTTGTGGCCGAGCATGGACGGTTCGCGACGAACGTCAAAGGTGTGTTCACGGCGGGGGATTGTCGGCGGGGGCAGAGTCTTGTGGTCTGGGCAATCAATGAGGGCCGTGGTGCGGCGCGTGAGTGCGATCGGTATTTGATGGGCACCACCGACCTGCCGTAGCTGCTTGTTCATTCTGCATTCGCAGCGTGCTGGATCAAGCCGCAATGCGTTATTAAGGATTGTTGCACGCGAATGCAGTCGGATAGGAGAGTGGTCCATTGCGGGTGCTGGGTTGGAGATTGAGCCAGGGTTGGATCGGTG
>DAINPA010000086.1:0-7629 GCA_036743675.1 Steroidobacteraceae bacterium | reverse complement strand
GCGCCCTGCTGTCTGGCGCGGCAGCGCCGCAGCAGGGCGCGCACGACGGAGGAAGCCATGCGCAAACCGCGATCTGCTTCTGTGACTCTAATTCTCGGGCTGGCCGCCATCTTCTGGGCGGGAAATTCATGCGCCGCTGACCGGCGCCACATTTCGCTGGCCGAGGCGCTCCGAATCGCGATGCGCCAGAACCGCTCGCTTCAGGCCGCGAGGCTCGAACAGCAGGCCGCCGGCTCGGAGGTGACGGTTGCTCGCGCGCAGATGCTGCCTCGCCTCGACGCGATCGAAAACTATTCCAACTCCAATTATCCGCCGCTGGTCTTCACCGACATTCTGGCCCAGCAGGATTTCTCACAGAGCGATTTTTCGTTGCACCATCTCAATTTTCCATCGCCCTATTCCAACTTTCAAAGCCAAGTGGTGCTGTCGCAATCGCTCTTTGCGGGTGGGCGGCTCTTGGCCGCGCTCCGAGCGGCTGACGATCAAGCCGATATCAGAACCTTCCAGGACGCGCGCACCCGCGAGCAGGTGGAGTACGAGGTAATCGAGGCCTATTACCGCGCTGTACTCGCTGAGGAAACTACCGGCGTGGTGCAACGCGCGCTCGATGCCGCACAGGCGCATCGTGGTCTGGCAAAAGATCGCTTCAATCAAGGTATGACGCTCAAATCCGATCTATTGCGCACGGAGGTGTTGCTCGGAACCCTCGAACAACGAGATATCGAGGCGCGCGAGCAGCTCCGCATCGCGTGGGCTGCGCTGGCGCACACGCTTGGCGCAGAGGACGAGGCAGTCGCTCCGCTGGAGCCCGGCGATGCGCTCTCAGGATCGCCGCCGCCGGAGTTGGCCCGGCTCGACGAACTCGAGGCCGAAGCCCCTGGGAATCGCCCGGAGTTCCGCATCGCCCATGCCCAGGTGGACGCGGCGCGCCAACAGGTGACGATCGCGCGGGCGGAGTATCTGCCGTCGGTGAATCTGGCGGCGACCTACGAAAATGATTCGCAGTACCTGACGCGTGCAGGCAACAGCTATCTGGTTTTTCTCAACGTGAAGCAAAACATCTTCAACGGCTTCGCGAGCAAAGCCGGGCTCGACGCAGCACGGGCGCGCCTGAGCCGGGCGGAGGTGCTGGAACGCGATCTGCGCGAGGCGATCGCTCTGGAGGTTGAAACCGCCTACAGAAATCTTACTGCGGCGCAAAAAAATATAAACGTGGCCCGGCAAGACAACGATTACGCGGCCGACGCACTCAAGATTCTGGAGGATCGTTACCGCTCTGGTCTGGCCGCCAATGTTGACGTGCTCGAGGCGCAGGCTGCACGCGAGCAAGCGGATATGCAGCTTGCGCAGGCGCGCGTGGCGGTCGTGATTGACGAGGCGGCGCTCAGGCTTGCCACCGGCGAGTCGCCGGGAGGAGACCTGGTTAAGTGAACTTCAATCTCTCCCGCACATGGATCATTGCGGGCGTCGCCCTGCTCGCCGTCGTAATCCTGTTCTATCTGCACTCGGCCGGGCTCATCAGCCCCGGATTGTTGCCTGCGCCCGCATCGTCAGACCCCAACGCGCGCGTAGCTCAGGTCACCGCGACGACGATTCCGATGGAAACGCAGGTCGTCGGCAGCATCGAGTCGCTGGTGCCGGTGGAGCTGTCGAGCAATGTATCGGCGCGGGTGCGTGCGGTGCGCGTGCGCGCCGGGCAGCGCATTACACTGGGAGAAATTCTAATCGAAATGGATCCGTCGGATCTTAACGCCGGGGTTGCGCAGGCGCGTGCAGCGGTGGCCGGCGCGCAGGCCGAGCTGGCGCGGAGCGAGGCCGATTGGCGCCGATATTCAGCGCTGTATTCCCGGGGCTCCGCGACCGCGCAGGAACGCGATGCGGCCGAGGCAACCTATCGCAGCGCGCGCGCCCATGCGCAGCAGGCCGAAGCGGCGGTCGCCGCTGGAAAATCGGCTCTGGCGTACGCGACGGTCCGATCTCCGTTGGATGGAGTCGTGGTGGACCGCATGGCGGAGCCCGGCGATATGGCGATGCCGGGAAAGCCGCTGTTGCGGGTCTATGACACCCGGGCGGTTCGCGCCACGTTCGCGGTTCCGGAAGAACTGCTCAAGTCGATAAGGCCCGGCGGCCCGGTTCGCATTAACGTGGATGCAGTGCATCGCGAATTCGCCGCGACCATCACCGAAATCATTCCGGCTGCGGACCCTGTCAGCCGCAGCGTGACGATGCGCGCGGACTTGCCCGCGGGCGCCGGTCTGGAACCGGGGATGTTCGTGCGGGCGTCGCTCGACGTGGGCCGGGAAACAGTGCTCACGATTCCGCGCGGCGCCGTTCAGACGGTGGGCCAGCTCAGCACCGTGCGGGTGAGGACGCAGGGTTCAGTCGAGCTCCGGCAGGTTGCGTTGGGGCGCGAGATCGATCAACGGGTTGAAGTTCTCGCGGGCCTAAACGGCGGCGAAACCGTGCTGCTCGAGCCTTCCCCGAAACCGAATCCGGTGGTTCATTAATGAGCAATGAGACGGCCCCGCAAGGGGCGGAGTCACTCGGCTTTACCGCCCGAATTGTCGATCTCTTTCTCGGCTCAAATCTCTCATTGCTCCTGCTGCTGGCTTCGCTTGCGGCCGGAACTGTCGCCCTGCTTGCCACCCCGCGCGAGGAGGACCCGCAGATCGTCGTCCCCATGGCCGACATTATCGTACAGATGCCGGGGGCCAGCGCGCGCGAGGTGGAAAACCTCGTCACTATCAACCTCGAGAAAAAGCTCTGGGAGATGGACGGGGTGCGGCACATCTATTCGATCTCGCGGCCCGGCATGGCGATGGTGACGGTGCGCTTCAAGGTTGGCGCCGATCGCATCGAGAGCACCGTCCAGATTTACGACAAGCTCGAATCGAACCGCGACGCGGTGCCGCCCGGGGTGACCGGATGGATCGTCAAGCCGATGGGTATCAATGACGTTCCGATCCTGACGGTCACCCTCTACAGCACGCACGCGGATGACGCGCAGTTGCGGCGCGTGGCCGACGAAATTCTGCATCGCATGCAGGAGGTTCCCGACACCGGCCATTCCTTTGTAGTGGGCGGACGTCCGCGCGAAGTCCGGGTCGAGCTGGATACCGAACGGCTGGCCGGCCATGAGGTGACGCCGCTCGAAGTGGCGCGCGCGCTCGAGGGTGCCGACGCCAATCTGCGCGTGGGTAGCTTCGATCGCAATAATCGCGAATACGTGGTGGACAGTGGCCCGTTCCTGCGCAACGCGAAGGAAGTCTCCGACACGGTGGTCGCGGTGCATCATGGCCAACTGGTGTATCTGCGCGACGTGGCGCGCGTGGTCGATGGGCCCGCGGAAGCAACCACCTACACCGAGGTTGGGTTCGGTCCAGCCAGCGGGTTGATCCGCGACGAGCCGGGGCAACTGCGCAACGCGACGCCGGGCGCGCGCGGCAGGCTCTATCCGGCCGTGACGATCGCCTTCGCCAAGCGGCGCGGCACCAACGCGGTCGCGGTCAGCGAAGGATTACTCGGCAAACTGCGCGCGCTGCGCGAGGTCGCGATCCCTTCCGACGTGCAGATGCTGATCACGCGCAACTACGGCGAAACCGCCAACGCCAAGGTCAATGAACTGGTCCGCGAGCTGCTGATCGCGGTGGCGATAATCGCGGTTCTGCTGGCATTGTCGCTCGGTTTGCGCGAGGCGTTTATCGTCGCGATTGCCGTCCCGATCACGCTCTCGATCACGCTGCTCGGTAATCTGCTGATGGGCTACACGATTAACCGCGTGACGCTGTTCGCGCTCATCCTGTCGCTCGGTCTGCTGGTCGATGATCCGATTGTCGATGTCGAGAACATTCATCGCCACTTTCGCCTGCGCGATCATCCGCCGCGGCTGGCAACCCTAATCGCAGTCGACGAGGTCCGCCCGCCCACCATCCTGGCCACATTTACCGTGATCATGTCGTTCATCCCGATGCTATTCGTAACCGGGATGATGGGCCCGTATATGCGGCCGATGCCATTCAACGTGCCGGTGGCGATGCTGATGTCGCTGCTGGTGGCGTTCACCATCACGCCGTGGGCCTCGTATCATTTGCTACGGCGCGAGTATGACCAACCCGCGAAGGTTGGCGTTGAAGACGAAGGCGCAACGATCAGGAAGTGGTACACGAAAATCCTGGGCCCCTTGCTCGCAAGCCGCCGGCGTGCCCATCGGTTTCTGTACGCGATGGCCGGGGCATTCGGCATCTCGGTGCTGCTGGTCGTGACCGGCCTGGTGCCGGTCAAGATGCTGCCGTTCGATAACAAGGACGAGTTCGATCTGCTCGTCACGATGCCGGCCGGTACTCCGCTCGAGGCGACCAATGCGGCGGTGCATGACTTCGCGAGCCTGCTCGCGCGAGTGCGCGAAGTGACGATGTTCGAAACCTACGCCGGAACCAACTCGCCAATGGACTTCAACGGCCTGGTGCGGCATTACTACCTGCGCCAAGAACCCTATCAGGCCGATATCCGGATCAACCTCGCGCCGAAAGAGGACAGGGTTCAGGGCTCGCACGAAATCGCGCTGCGCATCCGTCCGGAGCTGGAGAAAATCGCGCGGGCGCACCCCGGCCTCAAGATGAAGCTGGTCGAATTGCCGCCGGGGCCGCCCGTTCTGGCCAGCGTCGTGGCGGAGATCTATGGCCCGATGGAGGCGAGTTATTCGGATCTCATTGCATCTGCGTCGCGGGTGCGTGTCCTGTTCGAGAAGACAGCCGGACTGGTGGATGCGGACGACCTTGCGATCGCCGCGCAGCCACGGTTTGAGTTCATGCTCGATCGCCAGAAGGCCGCGCTGCACGGCATCAGCGCCGACGATGCGGCACGCACGCTTTTGCTGGCATTGGGTGGGCAAGCGCCCGCGACAATCCACACTTCAACCGAGCGGACCCCGTACCTCATCGAGCTGCGCCTGCCGCGCATCCAGCGATCCGCGGTTAACGACCTGATGGCGATAAAGCTTCGGGCTGCCGACGGCAGTATGGTCACCCTCGGCGAGCTCGGCGAGATACGCCGCACGATTGAGGAGCAGCCCATCTACCATAAGGACCTGCGCCGGGTCGCGATGGTGATGGCGGGCACGGCCGGCGCAAGCCCGGTCAACGAAGTGCTATGGCTGGAACCGCGAGCCGCTCGGCTTCTGACGCCCGGCTATACGGCCGACTTCACCGGCGAGGGCGAGTGGGAGGTCACCGTGCAGGTGTTCCGCGATCTCGGGATCGCGTTTGGCGCAGCGCTGTTTTTTATTTACGTGCTGTTGGTCGCGCAAACCGGATCGACCGCGATGCCGCTCATCATCATGGCGGCCATCCCGCTCACCCTCATCGGCATCATGCCCGGTTTCTTCCTGCTCAACCTGTTGACCAGCCACGCGGTGAGCGGATACGCCGATCCGGTCTATTTCACCGCGACGGCGATGATTGGAATGATCGCGCTGGCCGGAATCGTGGTGCGCAATTCCATCATCCTCATCGACTTCATTCATCTCGGCCTTAAGCATGGGCAGAGTCTCGAACAGGCGGTGATCGAGGCGGGCGCGGTCCGGCTTCGGCCGATTGCGCTAACCGCAGGTGCGGCGATGCTGGGCTCGGCGGCGATCGCGTTGGATCCGGTGTTCTCGGGCCTGGCGTGGGCGTTCATCTTCGGGATTTTCGCTTCGACCGCCTTCACCCTGATCGTGGTGCCGCTGGTTTACTATCTCGTGTACAAAAATTCCGTGCCCTCTGCTAATGGAACATAAGGAACACCCCAACCATGACCCAAGATGAAGCTCTGCGTGCGATCGCGGGAATTTTCGTGCTGCTGGGACTGGCGCTGGGCTATTGGGTTAATCCCGCGTGGTATCTGTTCGTCGCGTTCGTTGCGCTCAACCTGTTCCAGTCGGCCTTCACCAAGTGGTGCCCGATGATGGCGATCCTGAGCCGGCTCGGCCTGCCCAAGGCGTGACCGCACCGCACTCCGGGACGCTTGGCGCGCTCGGTAGCTAGGAGTGGGAGCCGGACCGGACCGGCGCACCTGCGGGTACGAACTCCAGAAAATACTGGTAGGGCAGAAAGTCCTTCGATCCAACCATGCGGTATCCGGCCTGGCCAAACTCCGCGATCGCCTGCTGGCGCGGAATCCGCATCGCGGCCGGCGGTCCGACGGGAGCGCTGCGGTGAAAATCGATTATCACGATCCGTCCACCCGGGCGCAGCGCGGCGACGAGTTGCTTCAGATACGCGATGCGGCCGGGGACGTGATGGTACACATCGCAGAAAAAGATCAGGTCCACCGAATGGGGCGCCAAGCCTGCGGCATCGGGCTTGCTCAAGCGCGCGACATAGTTCTTGAGATGGCGCCGAGCGGCGTCCTGCTTCATGTATTCGACCATCGCGGGCTCGATGTCGAGTCCGATCGCTTCTCCATCGGGGCCCACGGCGGCCGCGAAGCGGCGCGTGAAATAACCGGTGCCTGCGCCGATATCCGCCACGGTCTGGCCCGGCTTGAGTTCGAGCGCGCTCACGACCTCGTCGGGCTTCTGCCACTTCGCGCGCTCGGGCGACTCGAAGACTGTCGCCCAGTGTTTGGCGTCGTGGAAATCATGCACCATCGCGGGCTCGGCCACCTGTGCGGCCGCGGCGCCAAATCGACAAAGCACGGAAGCCAGGACACAGGTGGTTAATATCGCCCGGGAGGCCCGCAGCGCGATGCGCTCGCCGGTTGTTCGCTGCAACATCCTTGCTCCATATTGCTATCTCTCGGCCGATTCAAGCCTTGCCGTTTCGGCAAGGGTCGCCCTAGCGTTCATCGGCAGCGCATTGGGCAGATTGTTCCAAACTCGCACGGAGGTTTCCCTATGGACAATCGCAAGCACGGCGAGCACGATCGCGGCGGTCACCGCCATGGCGCGCATGGCCATGATGATCGCCACGGCGCCCGTCAACCCGAGCGATTCGATCCGGCGCGTGCGGCATTGCTCGACAGCCCGGCGCGCTTTGAGCACCTGCCGCCCGACGAGGTTTTCGCGATGTTGGCGGCGCCGGCCAAATCGCGCGTTGTCGATTTCGGTACCGGCACCGGAATGTACGCGATCGAACTGGCGCGCCGGCGTTCCGACGTCGAGGTGATCGCTCTCGACGAGCAGCAACCGATGCTCGACTTGCTGTGCGCCAAGCCGGCGGCGCGGGAACTCCGCAACCTAACCGCGATGCACGTCGAGCGATCGGCAGAGCTGCGCGGTACTGCGGACCGCGTGCTGGCTGTCAATGTTCTGCATGAAGTCGGCGACGAGGCGTTAGCCGCGATGGTCTCGCTGCTCAAGGCCGACGGAGCCGTGCTGGTAGTGGATTGGAACGCGGCCGTCGAGCGGACGGTCGGTCCTCCACGCGAGCATGTTTACACGGCGACGGAGGCTCGCGAGCGGATCGAGCGTGCGGGCCTGCGCGCCGTGCAGGAGCAAACGCTCAAATACCACTACGCGATCCTGGCCCGACGGGCATAATCAGCGCGTAAGAAAAAAACCTCAGAAGTGGTGACAGGAGGCGGCCACCTAATGGTAGCGCCTAGTCCCTTTTGCCGGCCTGCTACGGAGTCATCGCGAAGTTGCGCGAG
>DAINPA010000085.1:0-7652 GCA_036743675.1 Steroidobacteraceae bacterium | reverse complement strand
CCTTCACTGATGGTCCCGTGGAATAGGCTCATCCCAACTCTTGGTGCGGATGACGGTCCCGTCACGCAACAGGGTGCGGGTGTACTTGTAGAAAAAAGTGTGTGCGTCGCTCGACACGTCGAGGCGACCGCGCCAGGTGAGGGTGTGGTCCTTGACCCTTTGAATGTATTCGGAGTCGCCTTGGACCCGCGCCGCCTCCGGATGCGCATCGTCGATGTCGTAGGTCAGACGTTCCGAGTGATCGAAGCGGCCCCAGGGGTAGCCTATTGCGACCTTGCCTTGCCACACCACGGTGCTGCGTTCATGGGCCTGATCCCGCAGTACCGTCCATTGACCCGGCCACGCGCCGTCGCTGCCGCCGATCGCGCTGACACCGGCCGGCTCATCGACCGGTTCGGGCGGGGAAAACGCCGGCGCCGCCGGTCCATGCACGGGCACGCGCGGCAGGATCACGCGCGACGCCTCATCGCCGCCCATCAAGAGCGAGGTGGTCAGCGGGTAGGGCGTCGGCCAGTTCATGGGCCAGAGCGCATTGGACACGGCGATACGGATGCGGTGGCCCTTCGGGAACACCCACGAGGCAAGATGCAGGTTCAGCGAGAGCCGATAGATCTTTCCAGGCGTCAAATCCTCGGGCTCGGCCATCGAATTGCGTTGCGCTCCGTTCATGCCCGCGCCGGTAACGAGAGTCACCCGGCCGTCGGGCGCCACATCGGAGAGGCGCACGAACCAGTCGGCCTGCGGTGCGTCGCTTGCAACCTGCAAGCTGACCTGCGGCAGGCCCAAAATCGCCAGCGGTGCGTCGAGAACTTGCGAATCGTAGATCAAACTGTAGGCATCGACCGGCCGCTGATCTCCCGGCAATTCTCCCCACCAGAAGCCGGCCTCGACACCTGCCGACGGCACGCAGCGCAGTTCATCTCGGCCGGTCGCGGTCTCCCCGGAGGTGAGCCGGTGGTCAGGCTGAAGGTACAAGGGTGTGGGTGTGAGACCCGCGGGTGGCCACTGCTCGGCACGCCACTCGCCGGGAATGTCCTGCGATTGGGATCCGGGCGGGTGCCAATGCTGTTGATAAACAACGACTCGAGGATCCTTGAGCACGCCGGTATCGCGTCCCTTGAGCCAGTAGTCGAACCAGCGCACCGCTTGGTCGCGCCACTCGTATAGCGGTCCGTAATCGCTGCCGTTGGGGAAGCCGTGATTCCACGGCCCGATCCAAGCCTTGAGCGGCGCCTTCGACTTTTCGAGCATGCGTGGGATGCTGTCCCGGTACCCGTCCTGCAGTCCGCCGATCAAAAAAGCGGGGACCGCCAGCTCATCGATCGGCCGCAGCGGCGCTCGCCAGAACGCCCCGTCGCGCTGATGCCTCATGTAGGCGAGAGACCAGGGCGTCGAATCCATGCGCGGACCGATCACCGACTCATCCAGGCTGAAGTCCGGAGCTCCGCTGCGGCCTTGGTCCAAGTCCATGGTGAGCTCGAACTCATCGACGTGAAATACCCCATCCATGTAGTGCACGTCTTCCTTGAACAATTCCTCGGTGGCGGCCGTGGCGAGAATGGCCTTGAGTGCCGGCGGCTTCCTGAGCGCCATCTGGATCGAGTTGAAGCCTCCCCAGGATATTCCCAGCATGCCGACCTTGCCGTTCGACCACGGCTGGTTCGCAAGCCAGGCGATGACCTGTTCCGCATCTTGCTGTTCCTGTGCCGAGTATTCCCGATCGGGCGGCGCGCCCTCGCTGTTGCCGAAGCCGCGAATATCGACCCGTGCGCCGACGAATCCGCGCCTGGCGAAATACGAATGGTTTGCGAAGTCGCGCATCACTTCATCGTCATCCTTGCGATAGGGCAGGTACTCGAACAGCGCCGGAAAACGCTCGCGCGCCTTGCCGCCCGCCGGCATGTACAAAGTGACGGCGAGGCGAACCCCATCGTGCATCGGGATCCAGGTCTTGGTGATTTGCAGGCCGTACGCAGGCGGTGACGGCGGAAGCGCGGCGCCCGCGCCCGGTGCGGCCGGGGCCAGGGCGGCGGCGAGCAGCAGCACACCGTGAGCGCGCATCATGCGGCGTCCGGCGCCGGGGCCCTCAGTTGGTGCGCGCAATCGTTGGATGGCCGTCCTTCCGTTTGTTGCGCCCCGCCTGCGCGCGCGACCCCATGTGTGCGCGCACTCCGTCCCACCAGCCGTGCATGACGGCGTTTATTTTGGCCGCTTTCATTTGTTCATACAGCGCTACCCGTTTGCAGGTGCGCAGGCGGCGGCCGAGACTCTTCAATGCCCATGATCCGAATCGGTAGTTCCCATACTCGCGCAGCATCACGGTGTCGTTTCTCGCGCCGTAGTAGCGCCGATCGGGCGAATGGTTCGTGGTCCACTTGTCCATCCACAACAAACCGTGGCGCGTAGCCGCCCCAATGGCATGCGACATGTGGGGCTCGCGGGTCTTGATGACCCGCAGGCCCTGCGCGCGGGCTCTGAAACAATAGTCGGTGTCGACATAGTCGATGAAGAATTCCTCCCGGAAGGGTCCGATAGCCGCGTGCGCCTTGAGCGGCACCAATGAGCCCGAGGTGATCACCGATTCCACTTCTATCCATGCGTTGGCCCGTGCATTGCCCGCCGCCGCCGCTTCACCGTGGATTTCGATATCCGTTGCCTGAGATCCGCCGTTGAGCTCCCGGAAGCCGGATCCAATGACCGCCAAATGATCCTGGTCGGGGAAGGCGGCATAGACCGCCAATAAACTCTGCACCATGTCGGCATCGACGCGGCTGTCTTGATCAAGGAGCAGCGCCCACGATGAGTTGAGCGCCGCCCGCTGCATGCCGATATTGAGCGCGCGCGCAACGCCCAAATTCTCAGCGTTTGGCACCAGGGTAATCGATGGATGCGCCGAAATTTCGCGCAGCATCTTGAGTTCGGCTTCGTTCGAGCCGTTGTCGACGATCACGAGCGCGCCGACTTGCGGCAGGATGCGGGCCAATCTATCGGGAAATTCGCTGTCCGGATGATAGGTGACCACAACCGCACAGACATCGGTGGCCTTCGCCGCCCGGGCGGGCTCGCCGTCTTTCATGTCGCTCGCCAACCCCTCGTGTCACGCGTCGTTCCGACGAGCCTTTAGTGTGACATCCTTCCCGGTGTGAATACACCCTAGGAGCCTAGGGGAACGCCACTGCGGCACGAAGTTCAATCAGTTCCTGGTCGGTCGCGCCGACGACGACTTGAGCCGCTTGCGGTTGATCGCCTCGCGCAGCGTCGCCGCTGCCTGGCGGATGGCGCCGCTTTCGCCGCCGCCCGCATAGATGATGCCGCGGGAGGAGTTGATCAAGAGCCCGGTGCCGGCCGAGTTCAAGCCGGCGGCGAGCGTGCTGTCGAGATCTCCGCCCTGGGCTCCGATCCCGGGGACCAGGAACCAAAGCATGGGATGCGCCCGGCGCAGCTCGGCCATTTCCTCGGGGTAGGTCGCGCCCACCACCAGCATCAAATTCCGGTGTCCATTCCAGCGGGCGGCCGCGCGCTCGGCGACTCGCTTGTACAGAGGCTCACCCTCAACCAGCAAGTCCTGGAAATCCCGGGCACCGGGATTCGAGGTGCGGCACAGCAGAATCGCGCCGCGGTCGGGCCGGGCGAGAAACGGAAGCACCGAGTCCTCGCCCATGTAGGGATTGACGGTCACGGCATCGGCGCCATAGCGCTCAAAGGCCTCGCGAGCGTAGGCCACGGCGGTATTGCCGATGTCATTGCGCTTCGCGTCGAGGATCACGAGGGCGGCGGGCGCGCGCGCGCGGATGTAGTCAATGCTCGCCATCAGTTCATCTTCTCTGCCCAAGGCGCTGTAGAAGGCGATTTGCGGCTTGTAGGCTGCCGCGCTCTGCAGCGTCGCATCGACGATGCGCCGATTGAAGGCGAACAGCGGCTGCGGATCCTGGCGCAAATCGGCGGGCAGTTGATCGAGGTCCGGATCCAGGCCGACGCAGACCAGGCTGTTGGCGGCGGCGCAGGCTTGGTCGAGGCGTTCGCAAAACATCGCGGGCATGCCCCATGATAGCGAGAGCGCCCTGTATTAGGGAGTATGCTAAGGATTAAATGAGCGGCGCATTGTCAAGCAAATCTCGAACCGGGCCGCGATTGGTGTTGCAGCCGGCCAGCCGACGTGCGGCGCGGCGCACCAGCACCAACGCCTTGAAGCGCTTCTTTGCGATTGTCGACGCGTGGGAACTCTCGCCGCTGCAGCAATGCCGGCTGCTCAAGATTCCCTCTCCGCAGGTGCTTGCCCGGTATCGCTTGGGCCAGGCACCGCGGCTCTCCGCTGCGCAGCAAGAGCGTGCCGCATTGATCGCCAACATCCAGAACTCGCTCACGCTCGAATCGGAGAACAAGGAACGGGCCTGGGCCTGGGTGCATGCGCCGCGTGAGGGTGCGCCGTTCGACGGGGACAGCCCGCTTTACTTCATGCTGGAGCGCGGCTTGCCGGCGTTGCGTGAAGTGGCTCGAATGCTGGTGCGCGAAAGCGAACCCCGCTAGGAGCCTGTCCGAGTATCAGACAGGCTCCTAGGCTATACTAGAGGCCTGTTCCGATGCGAATGTGGCGGAATTGGTAGACGCGCCAGGCTTAGAACCTGGTGGGGAAACCCGTGCGAGTTCGAGTCTCGCCTTTCGCACCATGAGCCATCACTGGACCTTGGCCGTAACACCGACGAGGAGTGACATGCAGGTTTCCGTGGAGAGTATCGGTAAATTGGAGCGCCGCATGCAAGTGCAGGTGCCGGCGGAGCGCGTCAGCAAGGAAATTGCCACGCGGCTGAAGGAGCTGAGCCGCACGGCGCGCTTGAAGGGATTTCGGCCCGGCAAGGCTCCGCTCACGGTGATCCGCCAGCAATTCGGCCAACAAGTGCATCGCGAAGTGATCGGCGAACTTCTGCAGTCGAGCTTCTCCGAAGCGGTTACCCAGAATCAGCTCGCGCCGGCCGGCAGCCCGCGCATCGAGCCGCAGAGTGTTGCCGAGGGCCAGGATCTGACCTATGTGGCGACCTTCGAGGTTCTTCCGGAAGTCGCGCTGCGGCCGCTCGAGTCGCTCGAGATCGAGCGCATAACCGCCGAAGTGACCGAGGCCGACATCGACGCGATGATCGAGCGGCTGCGCAAACAGCAGATGAAATATGCGGCGGTGACGCGGGCTGCGGCGAGCGGCGACAAGGTCGCGGTGAATTTCGACGGTTCTATCGACGGCACGCCGTTTGCCGGCGGCAAGGGCGAAAACGTCGCAATCATTCTCGGCGAGGGCCGCATGCTGGCGCAGCTCGAGCAGGGCCTCATGGGCGCCGCGGCCGGCGAAACCAGGGAGATCGGCGTGGATTTTCCCGCCGACTACCGTGCGACGGAGCTTGCCGGCAAGCACGCGACATTCAAAGTCGAGGTGAAGAGCGTCGAGGAACCCGCGCTGCCCGCGCTCGATGAGGAGTTTTGCAAATCGTTCGGCGTGACCGAGGGCGGCTTGGCACAGCTGCGGCAGGATGTCGCGGCCAATATGCGCCGCGAGCTCGATCAGGCGCTTAGAAATCGCAACAAGACGGCCGTGATGGAGAAGCTTTATCAGGCCAATCCGATCGAGGTGCCGAACGCCTTGTTGGAGACTCAGGTGCGGGACATGCAAGTCGAGATCATGCGTCGAACCGGCGCCAAGGACGTGTCGCAGGCGCCGGCGCGTGAGCCGCTGCTCGAGCCGGCGCGCCGCCGGGTGGCACTGGGGCTCCTCGTCAACGATCTCATCCGGCGCGAGCAAATCGTGCTCGATCCGGCGCGCTCGAACGCGCGGCTGGATGAAATGGTCGGCGCATACGGTGACGCGGCGGCTCTGAAGCGGGCATACCTGCAAAATGCCGATGCGATGCGCCAGGTGGAGAGCCTGGCGCTCGAGGACCAGGCGGTGGACTGGATTCTGGCGCATGCTAAGGTGCACCAGAGGCCGTCCACGTTCAAAGAGTTGATGAACATTGACCGCTGATTGCCGTCTATATTGCTCACTTGAAATGTCCCGAAGTGTCCTCAATGACTTATTGTTCTTGGATTGCATAAATTAGGAAGGCGGTTATCCATGACGACTCGAGCGCTCAATCTGGTTCCGATGGTGGTCGAACAAACCGCGCGCGGCGAGCGCGCATACGACATCTATTCGCGCCTGCTCAAGGAACGGGTGATCTTCATCGTCGGGCCGGTGGAGGACCACATGGCCAATTTGGTGGTGGCCCAGTTGCTGTTCCTCGAGTCGGAAAACCCCGAGAAGGACATCGCGCTGTACATCAATTCACCCGGCGGGTCGGTGAGCGCGGGTCTCGCGATCTACGACACCATGCAGTTCATCAAGCCGGACGTGAGCACGATTTGCGTGGGCTTGGCGGCCTCGATGGGCGCGGTGCTGCTGGCGGGCGGCGCCACGGGCAAGCGTTATTCGCTTCCGAACTCGAAGATCATGATTCACCAGCCTTCGGCCGGCTTTCAGGGCCAGGCCTCGGACATCGATATCCATGCCCGCGAGGTCATGGAAACCAAGGAGCGTCTCAACCGGATAATGGCCAAACACTGCGGTCAATCGATCGAGCGCGTCAAGCAGGACAGCGACCGCGACAACTTCATGACCGCGGAAACTGCCCGTGCCTACGGTTTGATCGATTCCATGCTCGAGAAACGCGGCGAAATACCGGTAAAGGCCCCGTAAGGACTCGGAACGGAGGCGATTCGGCCGCGAACGGCCGCAGCTTGGGTCCTTGGGCCGCATTATGGTCCCTAGGAAGGGACCTCGGTCACAGCCTGGCACTCGCTTTCTTTGCGTGCGGTCGGCCGGGTGCTATATAGTCAGTATCGTCGCCGCGCCTTGGCATGACCGGTGCGTGGTTAACTCGAGGACAGCATGAGCGAAGATTCGCGCGGCAAACATGATGACGGCAAATTGTTGTATTGCTCCTTCTGCGGGAAGAGCCAGCACGAAGTACGGAAGCTGATTGCCGGGCCATCCGTTTTTGTCTGCGACGAGTGCGTCGAGCTCTGCAACGACATCATCCGCGAAGAGCTCGAAGAGCGCGCCGAGCGAACTCGCGACAAGCTGCCGAAACCGCAAGAGATCAAGAAGGTATTGGACGAGTACGTGATCGGCCAGGAGCGCGCCAAGCGGGTCCTGTCGGTCGCGGTCTACAACCATTACAAGCGGTTACAAACGCGCGGCGGCGAAGGCGTGCGCTCGCGCGACGAGGTTGAGCTCGCCAAGAGCAATATTCTGCTGATCGGACCCACCGGTTCCGGCAAGACGTTGCTGGCGGAGACGCTCGCGCGCTTGCTGAACGTTCCGTTCACGATTGCCGATGCCACCACCTTGACCGAGGCCGGCTACGTCGGCGAAGACGTCGAGAACATCATTCAGAAGCTTCTGCAGAAATGCGATTACGATGTCGAGAAGGCGCAAACCGGCATCGTCTACATCGATGAAATCGACAAGATCTCGCGCAAATCCGACAACCCGTCGATTACCCGCGACGTGTCAGGCGAGGGCGTGCAGCAGGCGCTTTTGAAGCTGATCGAGGGCACGATTGCCTCGGTGCCGCCGCAGGGCGGCCGCAAGCATCCGCAGCAGGAGTTCCTGCAGGTCGACACCACCA
>DAINPA010000084.1:0-7837 GCA_036743675.1 Steroidobacteraceae bacterium | reverse complement strand
ACATTAGTCCGGCGGTAATATGCTGACTTTCGTGACCGTCCGTGATCCCAGAGACACGTGAGGACCGGGTTGATCGATGACCACGAAGAAATTCTTGGTCTGTCGACGCGTCGAGTCGGATACGATTGGAATCGGCAGGTTAAGGCGATCCTTGCCGGCCCTGAGGGTTTCCATTCGCGGTGCGACGGGCTCAAAATCCGCGCCCGCTTTGGCGGTTCCGGTTTCAGTCCACCAGATGAATGTGGCGTCTCGGAGCAAGTTGCCTGTTCGACGAACCGGCACCAGGGCCGTGGGCGTGTTATTCGAGACTTCCGTTGTTTCAAAAGCCAATTCGATCCGCGATGGCGAGTTGTTTGCCGGCATTGGCGGTGCGATCGCCGCCGGCTCGCGGGCCTGAGATGGTGAAACGGAATCCAGGCTCGCGGGTCGGGGAGGCGATACAGGAGAAGCGGCGGCATTTGCCGCCGGCTCGAGGGGCGGGCTTGGTAGCGCCACTGCTGAACGACCGGCAGCGGATTTTGCGCCTTCGACCGCCGCGAATCGACGCACAGCACCCGACATTTGTTGGACCAAAGAGCCGGCAGCCGTTGCGAGCCGGCGTGCCTCGCTGTCCAATGTCGCAACGACGCCCGCCACGGATTCGAAGTGCAATTGGGCCCAAACGCCCATGACCGCGCCCACCGCGATCACAAGGATCATGGCGTGGATGGCCGACAATCTCCGCCACGAGGGCGCGGACGTCAACAGCACCGGCAATATCGGCAATTGCTCCACGCGTTGATGGTGCAAGACCTGTTGCAGCCACTTTGCTATATCGGAGGGACGCCGCTCGCGCTCGAAGCTCAGCCCTGACCGAAGCGCGTTCCATTGGTGGTGTGTCAGTCCGGGAGGCCGTCGCGGCTTCAGACGCAATGCACGCGCTTCGGCAGCGCTGCGATTATTAAACGGGTGATATCCGCTCAATAGCACACATGCGAGGCATGCAATGCCATACACATCGTCGCCAACCTCGGGACGACGCCCAGCCAACACCTGATAACTGGCATACGCCGACCTGGCGACGGAAAGTTGTTGATCCGACTCTGGATCAGAAGCCCGACGGTCTGACGCCACGGCCGGCGAAGCGCCGAATCCCAAGACCCGAATTTCCCCCTCATCGGTGACGAAGATATTGCGCGGACGTATATCGCCATGCACTACCCCGCGCCAATGCGCATGCAGGATTGCGTCGCCAACGTGTCGGATGATCGCAGCCGCATGGGCGCGCTCCAACGCCACGTGATTTCTATTCGACAACACCTCACTGAGCGGTAGACCGCTGAGCAATTCCATCGAAAAGAAGACCGTGTCGCCATCGCGATCGAATTCATGGACACGCAAAATGCTCGGATGCGACAGTGACTGCAAGTACTGAAATTCCCGCCGCCATTCGTTGTACGAGTCGGGGCGCCCGCTAACGGCCTTATGTAGGACTTTGATCGCGGTCTTTCGGCCGGTCTCTGATAGATCGGAGTGGTTCAGGTCGGTAGCCTCGTACACGGTGCCGACACCATCGCGCTCCAATATCCCTCCAAGGCGGTAGCGACCGCGCAGCAAATCGCCTGTGCATGGATGTCGCTGCTCACTGCTGGGTTTCGGATGTCGCTGTTCACTGCTGGGTTTCGGAATATCAACAACCGAAAGAGACGCGGCTTCAGGTACGGCGGCGGCAGCCGCCTTATCTTGCGCTAAAGACGGGGGAACGCGCCGAGCGCCGTTCATATCCGCGCCAAGTGCGACAAACTGGAATCGTGATTTGAGATGCTGAAACAATGCTGATTCAATTTTCCCCAGTCGGTGGTATTGGTCGAGCAGCGAAATCACTTCCCAGGAGCCGTCCGGGGTCAATTGAAAATAATCGATCATCGCGCTCGAGAACGTGTCGGGATCACAGGTGCCCGTTGATAGAGCGTCCAACCATTGTCGTGGTGTGCTTGGCTTTATTTGCTGCGGCGCGGTCGACAAAATCGGGTCAGTCGTGGCGCTCACTCGGAATTCCTTAAGTTAGGGAGAAAACGCACGAAAGATTCGTGCTGTTCGGACAATCGATCGAAAGTCCATATGAGCGTACCGGTCCGCTCGCGAATTGCCAAATAGTGAATTTGGCGGCTGGTGCAAATATCCTCCGATCGGGGCCTCCCGATGGCCTCCGTGTGGGTCCCTAAGAGCCCCGCGGCGTCAAGGCAGCGTGCGCTGGCGTCCAGACAGCCACGGCCGCACATGCTTCAATGACCATTCAAATCAGCCAACGGAAAATCTCATCTAATGGGTCGGTGGCGCGCCTTAAAGATCACTCGGAGGTTAGTAGTCCATGCACATAGACACGGAGCATACGCTTAATATCACTCAGCCCGGAAGGAACTGTCTGATGAAGAACGACATTCAAATTCAGCAAGACGTCCTCGTCGAGCTTGGCCATGATCAAGATGTCATTGCCGGCACAATTGGCGTCGAGGTACATCACGGGGTTGTTAAACTCGCGGGCCGCGTTGGTAACGTCGCACTCAGGAACAGAAGCGAATTCGCTGCCGGTCGTGTTGACGGTGTCAGGAGCGTTGTCATGGATATCGACGTGACCGGCGCAGGCGCGGCCTCAGAATCGACAGAGGATATTGCTCGTACGGCGCCTACTGTATAGCCACAACCGGCCGGGCGCAGGTCAACGGCTGGTGGGGCGAAGGGCTGAGTGCGGTAGCGTCCAGACAGCCGCGGCCGCTTATGCTCCAATGGACAAGATCAACTAACCGAGATCCTTAGTCTATGCGGCTCCCGGGGTCTGGGGTTGCCGCAAAGCCTTAAGTCCAGGAGCCATAGATGAAGTTAATAATCAGAGGTTTTGCAGCTGCCTGGCTACTGTCGGGTTGTGTAAGTACGCCTCCGAACGCCGACAGCCCCGGGGCCGAAAATCGCGATGCGCGCACCGGCTTGTGCGGGGATGCGACGCCGCCGCCGTGCAATCCACCCAAAGACTAGGGTAATCAACTGCACGTTTGTTGCCATTTATTCAATCAATCGGCATATATTCGACCCATCGGATTCACTGATGACGGCGGTGTCCGGCCACCGGGATCGAGAGCGACTCATGTATCTAAATGCCATCGGCACGGCGCTGCCCGAGAAGCGCTATACGAAGCGCGAGTGCTTGGATGCGTTTAATGCGTCGGATTGGTTCGCACGCCTCGACGCGCGATCCCGCGCGATTACGAAATTGGTGCTGACTCGGGACAACGGGATCGAGGAGCGTTGGCTCAGCGTGGAGTCTCTCGAGGAGGTCTTCGCAATCGATCCGGACACGCTGCATAGACGCTTTGCCCTGCATGCGCCTCGCCTCGCGGCTGCCGCCGGGCGCGCGGCATTGCAACGCGCAGCTCTTGAGCGCGAGGCGATCGATGCCGTAATTGTTACGACATGCACCGGATACCTGTGTCCGGGTTTAAGCGGGTATGCGGTTGAGCAACTCGGGCTTCGGCACGATGTGCTCGGCTTTGATCTGGTGGGGCAGGGATGCGCCGGGGCGCTGCCCAACTGGCAGCTTGCGAACGCGCTGCTTCAGGCGAGGCAGTGTGATCGTGTGCTGTCCATATGCGTCGAAGTCTGCAGTGCCGCGCTGTATTTGGATGACGATCCCGGCGTATTGATCAGCGCCTGTTTATTCGGTGACGGCGCCGGTGCTGCCGTTCTGTCTCGTGAAAGACCGCCGGGTCGGCGTCGAGTGGAATGGCGCGAGTCGGCCTCGCTGATCGATCCGGATAATCGCGAGGCGCTGCGATTCGAGCACCGAGAGGGAATGTTGCGGAACATTTTGACGCGCGCGGTGCCGCGGATTGCCGCGCAGCACGCGGAGGAGATCTTGAACAAGACCCTCGCACGCGCAGGCGTCGCGCGCGAACAAATCAACGGTTGGATTATGCACGCGGGCGGACGCGATGTATTGATCGCGCTTGAGGAGAATTTGCGCCTACCGCCGCAGGCGCTGCGCCACAGCCGCGACGCGCTTCGCCGATACGGAAATTTGAGCAGCGCCTTTGTCTACTTCGTGCTCGACGCGGCGCTCGCCGATGGCACGCCCGGTGGTTGGTGGTGGATGTCGTCTTTTGGCGCCGGGTTCACCTGCCATGGCGCTTTGCTGGCAGTCGAATGAGCGAGCGGACGGCCATGTCCCGTAGGGTGTGTCCGGAGGCGCTGGATGATCTCGATTCGGAGGACCCCCGCGCGCAGCGCTCGCGCCGCGACTTGCGGCGCATACACCGCGCCATGGGGTCGCTGACGATCCTGCGGAACCTGGTGGCGCGCCTACGGCTCGCGACTCACCCAAAAAGAATCGTTGATCTCGGCGCCGGAGACGGTACGCTGCTGCTACGACTCGCGCGCGTCTTGAGGCCCAAATGGGAGCGCGTCGAACTCACGCTACTTGACCGCCACCCGGCGGTCGATCTTAATACCCTCGATGGTTTCCATAGCCTTGAGTGGCGAGTGAACGTAGTGTGTGAAGATGCTCTCGTCTGGGCGCAAGGAACTGACACGGAGCGCTACGATCTGTGCATCGCTACTTTGTTTTTGCATCACTTTGAGGATCCGGCCTTGCGCGCGCTGCTCACGGGAGTTGCTGCCAGAAGTCGGGCGTTTATCGCGACCGAACCGCGCCGCGACAGGCTTGCAGATCTCGGCAGTCGTCTGGTCGGTGTTCTCGGATCGAATGCCGTCACACGAGGGGATGCTATCAAGAGTGTCGCAGCTGGCTTCACGGGAGAGGAAATATCGGCCGCTTGGCCCGGCGACGAGCAGGCATGGCGGCTTGAAGAACATCGCGCGCTCCTTTTTTCGCATTGCTTCCTCGCCGCCCGCATTCGCGCGCCCGCCGGCGCGGGCGCAGCACTCGCTTAACATGGCTACTGACGCCGATGCTCTGGTGATCGGCGGCGGCCCCGCCGGCGCATCAACGGCCATTTTATTGGCGCAGGCGGGTTGGCGAGTGATTCTTGCGGAGCAGCAGATCTATCCGCGTCAAAAGGTGTGTGGCGAGTGCCTTACGGCCGGAAGCCTCGCGTTGCTCGATGGACTCGGGGTCGGTCCGGCCGTCAGGGATAACGCGGGACCCGAATTGCAAAGGGTCGGTTGGATGAGCAGTTCACCGACCATCGTGGCGGATCTACCGCCCTGCACCGATGGACCCTATCGCTTTGGCCGGGCGCTCGGCCGCGACCGGCTGGATGCGATTCTTTTGGGGCGGGCGCGAGCACTCGGCGTCGAAATTCTACAACCGGCCAAAGTGCGCTCGCTGCGCGGGGATCCAGGCTGTTTCGATTGTATGATCGAAGCAATTGCCGATAGGCACTCGCATCAGGCAGCGCGTGCCTGCACTTCGTTCTCGATCCGCGCATCGATTGTTATCGACGGCCACGGTTCCTGGGAAATGGAGCCCGACCAGAGACAGGACGGGCCGGTCACGCGCGTGCATGCACCTCGATACGGTGCGGATCTCTTTGGTTTCAAGGCCAGCTTTCGTCGCGCTGCGCTTCCGCGAGGCCTGCTGCCGGTACTCAGCTTCAAGGGTGGCTATGGTGGAATGGTGGTCGCGGAGGGCGAACGGCTCACGCTCGCTTGCTGTATCCGTCGAGACACCTTGCGCGAATGCCGCGCGCGGACCCCTGGCGCGCCCGCCGGCGTCGCGATCGAGCAATATTTGCGCGCGTCATGCCGGGGGGTTCGGGAAGTTATCGATCGAGCGCAGCGCACCGGACCCTGGCTGTCGGTGGGACCGTTGCGTCCCGGGATTCGAATCGGCAGGAAACATGGGCCGTTCCAGGTCGGCAATGCGGCGGGTGAGACACATCCGCTGATCGGCGAAGGCATCAATATGGCTCTGCAATCCGCTTTCCTGCTTACCAGTCGACTCGTTATGCAGCCCGTCGTCGCGGTCGCTGGGAGTCGTTCGCGTGAGATTCATCGAGACTATGCTGCGGCGTGGCGCAGCGCATTCGCGCACCGCTTGCGACTTGCCGCCGCCTACGCCCACTTCGCCATGCGTCCTGGGCTCAGCGCTCCCGCCACCGCGGTGTTGCGCAGTTGGCCGCCGGTGTTGACCGAAGCGGCACGTTGGGCTGGAAAAGCCCGCAGCCCATTGGTTCCATCATCATTATGCCAAGCCGTTGCATGAGCACGCTCGACTCCCTGACGGACATCCTGGTTCGCGACTATGGGGTCGCGCGCGAGAAGGTGACCTCGGACGCGACGCTCGCCATACTGAAAATCGATTCATTGAGCCTGCTCGAGCTCATGTTTAAAATCGAGGATCGCTACGGCGTCAAGATTACCGAGGATACGCCGACCGATTTGGTTACGGTCAATGACGTCGTAGGATACATCGATGGGCTCGTCGCGCGCCGGCTCAAATCGCGTGCCGTCGGCGCGTCCGAAGTCCCCAGCGGAAAATGACCCAGCGCCGTGTCGCGGTTACCGGCATGGGCGTGGTGGCGCCGCTCGGCAACTCCAGCGAAGAATTATTTACGAATCTCCGGGCGGGTCGATCCGGCGTGCACCGCCTCGCCGATTCCCAGGCTCGAGGAATGCGCTCGCCGATCGGGGCCTCGGTCAGCTTCGATGGCCGCGCACATTTCCCCGAACCGCGGCTGCGAATGCTCGATCGCGTCAGCCAGCTGGCCTTGGTCGCCGCCGGGCAGGCCGTCGCGGATGCGCGGCTCGACTTCGCCGGTGAACGGCGCGAGCGCTGCGGCGTCTTCGTCGGCAGTGCCTTGGGGGGCGCTGCAACGACCGATGAGGGGTATCACACGCTGTACGCCGAGCGATCCGATCGGATACAGCCCTACAGCGTGCTCAACGCGATGACCAATGCGCCGGCGTCCTGGATTGGAATCGATCACGAACTCTCGGGACCCATTCTCACGTATTCCACCGCATGCTCATCATCCGCGGTTGCGCTCGGCGAGGCGGCGCGCAGAATAAATTGCGGTGAGGCGGATGTCATGCTGGCGGGCGGCGCCGAGGCGCCGTTGGTATTTGGCGTGCTACGCGCTTGGGAAGCCATGCGCACCCTCGCGACAGAGGATCCGCAAGACCCGTCCGCTTCGTGTCGACCGTTCTCGCGTACGCGAACCGGTCTCGTGCTGGGCGAGGGCGCGGCCTTCGCAGTGCTTGAGGAATGGAACCACGCGGTTGCTCGCGGCGCACCGATACATGCGGAATTATCCGGCTACGGGTTGACGAGCGATGTCACGCATATCACCAGGCCGACCGTGGCAGGACAAGCGAACGCAATGCGTGCGGCACTTGACTCGGCAATCCTGCATCCAAATGACGTGGACTACATTAACGCGCATGGAACCGGCACATTGCAGAACGATGCGGTGGAGACGGCCGCCATCAAAGCGGTGTTTGGTGAACGCGCGTATTCAATCCCGGTCAGTTCGACGAAATCCATGCACGGTCACCTGCTGGGTGCGGCCGGCGCACTCGAATTCGTCATCGCGGTGATGTGCTTGAAGCGCGCGACCGTGCCGCCCACCATGCACCTCAATTCGCCCGATCCGGCATGCGATCTGGACTACGTGGCCGGCAAAGCGCGCGATGGCATCTCTGTGCGTACCGCGATGTCGAATTCGTTTGCCTTCGGCGGCACGAATGCGGTGTTAATCGCCAAAAGTGTCGACCGCCATTGAATAGGTATATCTCCTCATCGACGGCCAATTTGCCGAGCGGGCTGGCGTTGTTCAGAACAGGGTTGTGAGATACCGGTAGGCCGCGCTCGCGCGGCGATACAGTTGAACGAATACATCCCCGA
>DAINPA010000083.1:0-8022 GCA_036743675.1 Steroidobacteraceae bacterium | reverse complement strand
CAGGGTTGCGCCTGCAAGGCGCGTCTGCGGCGTTGCGAGGCTTGCGCGTAGGCGTTGCTACGCGCTGCGCCTCGCGCCTTGCATCCGCATCCTTGCAGAGCGCAACGCGGCTCATGCGGAATCCTCAGACAGGCTCCTAGCCGCGGAAATCAGCCGCAGCGGCACCAATCGGCCCGCCGGCTCGACCGCCCCCAACCCCAGAAATCCGAGCCCGGCGGCATATATTCGTACATTTTCGCGCACATTTTCCGGCCGATTCGCGCGCTCAATGCCCGGCAGCGGGACCGGTAGCGGAACGGTCTGGCCCTGCCGGAACGCATTGACGCCGTCCGCCGGCAAATCCAATCGCCGCCAGTCGGTCAGGGCCGCATCGACCGGCAGCAAAGCCGCTAAACGCTGCGCGAGCGGCATGGATTCGAGGGCCTCAAAGGTCCATTGCGGCTCGCTCGCGAACGGTGCCACCCCCAATCGGCGCAGGCCGACGACATGGGCGATGGTCTGCAGACGCGCCGCCAGATCCTCCGCCAACACCCGTATGTACGCGCCTTTCGTGCAGCGCACATCGAACCACAGGTCGGGCGCCCGCCAATCGATCAGGCGCAGCTCGCGAATCACTATCGCGCGCGGCAGCCGCTCGCGCCACTGCCCGGCGCGCGCATATTCATATAAGGGCTTGCCGTCCTGCTTGATTGCCGAGTGCATCGGCGGAACCTGCGCGTATTCGCGCGGGAATTCCTCGAGCGCCTGCAGCATCCGTTGCAGGGAAAAGTGCGGCAGCTCGCGCCGTTCGATCACCGCCGACTCCTGATCGGCGCTCGCGGTTCGCTCTCCGAGACGCACCGTGACACGATAACTCTTGTCCGCATCGAGTAGCTGCGCACCGAACTTGGTCGCTTCGCCGAAGCAAATCGGCAGCATGCCCGAGGCAAGCGGGTCGAGCGACCCGGTGTGGCCGGCCTTGCGCGCATTGAACAGCCGCTTGATGCGCGCCACGGCTCCTGCCGAACTCACGCCGAGCGGCTTGTCGAGCAAAAGAATGCCGTGAATATCCTCGGGCATCACTCCGCCCCGCCGCCCGGCTCGCGCTTATTGGCCGCGTCGATCAACTGAGTCAAGCGCACTCCGTGCTCGATCGAGGTGTCGAGTGAAAAGCTCAATGTGGGCGTGTAGCGGATCATCAGGGATCGCGACAGCGCATTGCGCAAAAAACCCGCCGCGCTTTCCAATCCGCGCTGCACTTGCGGATCCGGGCCCTGCTTGCCGAACACCAGATAGTGGACGCGTGCCGAGCGCAAATCCCCGGTGACGTCGACCGCCGTGATGGTGACGTTGCCGATGCGCTCGTCCTTTACATCGCGCCGCAAAAGGTCGGTCAGCTCCCGTTGGATCTGCTCACCCAGCCGCCGAGCGCGCGGATTGTCCTTCGCCATGCTTCCCGCCCAAGGTGCGCCGCCCTATAGCGAGCGCGCCACTTCCACCCGCGAATAACACTCGATCTGGTCGCCTTCCCGCACGTCGTTGTAGTTCTTCACGCCGATGCCGCATTCGGTCCCGGCCCGCACCTCGTTCACGTCGTCCTTGAAGCGCTTCAACGATTCCAACGCGCCTTCGAATATGACGACATTGTCGCGCAATACCCGAATCGGAAAATTCCGCCGCACGTAGCCGTCGATCACCATGCAGCCGGCGACCGTGCCGAATTTGCTCGAGCGGAACACGCTTCGAACCTCGGCGAGGCCGACGATTTGCTCCTTCACCTCGGGCGCCAACATGCCGGTGAGGACCGCGCGAATATCGTCGATGGCTTCGTAGATGATGCTGTAGTAGCGCACGTCGACGCCGTGGTCCTTGATCGCGGCACGCGCCGCGGCATCGCCGCGCACATTGAACGCGATGATTCGCGCCTTGGATGCCGCGGCCAAGGTGACGTCCGATTCGGTGAGCCCGCCGACGCCGGAAGCCACCACGTTGACGGCGACTTCGGCGGTCGACAAGCCGTTCAGAGAATCGCGCAATGCCTCGACGCTGCCCTGCACATCCGCCTTGACCAAGAGCTGCACCACATTGGGCTTGATCTCGCCCATGCTGGAGAACACGTCCTGCATGTTCGCGCTCTTTTTCGCGAGCATGACGTCGCGCGATTTGGCCTGGCGATGCATGGCCACTTCGCGCGCCTTGCGTTCGCTCTCGACCACCAGCAGCTCATCGCCCGCGTTCGGCGCGCCCGACAGGCCCAATACCACGGCCGGAATCGAGGGTCCGGCCGAATCGACCGGCTTGCCGGCCTCGTCGAACAGCGCCCGCACCCGGCCGAATTCCTGGCCGATCAGCAGCGGATCGCCGAGCTTCAGGGTGCCGCGCAGCACCAGCACGGTGGCGACCGGGCCGCGGCCCTTTTCGAGACTGGACTCGATCACATAGCCTGCGGCGAGACCCGCGGTCGGCGCCTTCAATTCGAGCACCTCGGCCTGCAGCAGAATGGCGTCGAGCAGCTGCTCGACACCCTGACCGGTACGCGCCGATACCGGCACGAAGATATTCTCTCCGCCCCATGCCTCGGGTATCACGCCGTGCTTGGTGAGTTCCTGCTTGACTCGCTCCGGATCGGCCTCCGGCTTGTCGATCTTGTTGAGCGCCACCACGATCGGCACCTTGGCCGCCTGGGCGTGTTGTATGGCTTCGATCGTCTGCGGCATGACGCCGTCGTCGGCGCCGACCACCAAAATGACGATGTCGGTCACCTGCGCGCCGCGCGCGCGCATGGAGGTGAACGCGGCGTGGCCCGGGGTATCGAGAAAGGTAACCATCCCTTTCGGGGTTTCCACGTGATAGGCACCGATATGCTGGGTGATCCCGCCCGCCTCGCCCGCCGCCACTTTGGTGCGTCGAATATAATCGAGCAGTGAGGTCTTGCCGTGGTCGACGTGTCCCATCACGGTCACCACCGGCGGCCGCGGCAATACTTCGAGCGACGCATCCGCCTCGCCCTGCAAGTCGTCCTCGATGACATTTTCCTTGCGCAGAACCGGGGTGTGGCCCATCTCCTCGACCACCAGCACGGCGGTGTCCTGCTCGATCATTTGATTGATCGTCGCCATCACTCCCATGTTCATCATGACCTTGATGACTTCGGTGGCCTTCACGGCCATCTTCTGCGCGAGCTCGCCCACCGTCATGGCTTCGCCGATCGGGACTTCGCGCACCACGCGCGCCGTCGGCATTTCGAAACCGTGCTTGGTGTCGCCTTCGCCGCCGACCGAACGGCGCCGGCCGTCGCGGGACTTTTTCTTTTTATGGCGCGAGCTGACGTCGCCGACTATGTGCAGTTCCTGCCGGCCATAGCGGGTGGTCTTGTCGTCGGGGACTTCGCGCGCCGCCTTGCCCGGCTTGGCCGCAGCCGCGGATTTACGCTCGCGCTCGGCTTGTTCCCTCGCCTGCAATTCGGCCTGGCGCCGGGCTTCCTCCTCCGCCGTTCTCTTGCGATTTTCCTCGTCGCTGCGGCGCCGGCTCTCCTCTTCGAGCCGTTCGCGGTCGATCCGCTCCTTTTCCAGCCGCTCGCGCTCGGCGCGCTCGAGCGCGGCTTTCGCCTGCTCTTCGGTTTCGCGCTGCCGGTCGATCTCCTCCTGCTGGTGCCGCGCCTTATCCTCGAGCACCTCGCGCTTCACGTAAGTGCGCTTGCTGCGCACTTCCACGTTCACTGTGCGTGCACGGCCCTGGGGGCTCGCCAGTTTGAGCTCCGATTGCGATTTGCGCCGCAACGTGATCTTTCGCGGCGCCGAATCCACCTGCGCGTCGTCATGCCCGTGACTGCGGCGCAGGTGCGTGAGCAACTCGTGCTTCGCATCCTCGCTGATCATGTCCTCCGCGCTGTCGACTTTGATCCCGGCCTGATCGAGCTGCTGCAGCAGCCGATCGACAGGTACCTTCAGCACCTCGGCGAATTGCGCGACGGTTACATCTGCCATTGTGCTGCTCCTAAGCCTTAACTTCTTCCGCGAACCAGTGTTTGCGGGCGTCCATGATCAATTCGGCGGCTTTCTTCTCGTCGATACCGCCCATTTCGACCAACTCATCGACGGCCAGATCGGCCAAGTCCTCGCGCGTTTTGACCCCCTTGCGAGCCAGGGCCTTGCTCAAAGGCTCGCCCGCCAATTCCACCAGATCCTCCGACGGCTCCGCGCCATCCATTGATTCCTCGCTGGCAATGGCTTGCGTCAGCAACACGTCGCGCGCCCGGGTGCGCAGTTCCTTGACGATTTCCTCGTCGAACTCCTCGATGCCGTTCAGTTCGCTTGCGGGGACGTAGGCAATCTCCTCGATGGTCGAAAATCCTTCTTGGACCAAGATACTCGCGACATCGGCGTCGACGTCGAGCTGCTTCATGAACGTTTCGCGAAGCGCCAGGGACTCCGTCTCGCTCTTCGCCTCCGCCTGCGATTCGCTCATCACGTTCAATTCCCAACCGGTCAGTTCGCTCGCCAGTCGGATGTTCTGGCCGCCGCGCCCTATGGCCTGCGAGAGCTTGTCCTCGGAAACGGCGATGTCCATCGAGTGCGAATCCTCATCGACCACGATCGAGGTGACTTCGGCCGGCGCCATGGCATTGATGACGAATTGCGCGGCGTTTGCATCGAACGGAATGATGTCCACACGCTCACCGGCGATCTCGTTGGAGACCGCCTGCACTCTCGAGCCGCGCATGCCGACGCACGCGCCCACCGGGTCGACGCGCGGATCATTGCTGCGCACGGCTATTTTGGCACGCACACCCGGATCGCGGGCCGCCGCCAGAATGTTGATCAGGCCCTGGCCCACTTCGGGCACCTCCAGCTTGAACAGCTCGATCAGAAACTCGGGCGCGGTGCGCGACAAGAACAGCTGCGGACCGCGCGGTTCGCTGCGCACTTCCTTGAGGTACGCCTTGATCCGGTCCTGCGAACGCACAGGCTCGCGCGGAATCAATTCCTCGCGCGCGATGAACCCCTCCGCGTTCGCCCCGAGATCGACGAACACGCCGTTGCGGTCGACGCGCTTGACGATGCCGCTGACCAGGGTGCCGGCGCGATCGTTGTACGCATCCACCACTTGGGCCCGCTCGGCCTCGCGCACCTTCTGCACGATCACCTGCTTGGCGGTTTGCGCCAGAATCCGCCCGAACGGCACCGATTCCATCGGTTCTTCGACGAACCCGCCCGGCTCCACGTCCTTATCGATGTCGCGCGCGTCGTCCATGCGCAACTCGCGCTCGGGAACCTCGAGCTCGGTGGAATCGTCGGCAAATACCTTCCAGCGGCGGAAAGTGTCGTAGCCGCCCGTCTTGCGATTGATCGAGACCCGCACGTCCAATTCTTCGCCGTGTTTCTTGCGTGTCGCCGAAGCGAGCGCCGCCTCGAGCGCGTCGAATATGATTTCCTTATCGACGCCTTTTTCGTTGGAAACCGCGTCGACCGCCATCAATATTTCTTTATTCATAATCCCAAGACTCCTTCACTCCGGCCGCAGCCTTGCCTTCTGTATCCGCTCGAGCGGCAGGCCGTGAGCCTGTCCGTCCACTTCAATCACAATCGAGTCGCCTGCGATCGATTTCAACAACCCGACGAAGCGCCGCCGCCCGTCGATCGGCAGCTTCAACTCGGCAAAAATCCGCGCACCCACGAACCGCTCGAAATGCGCGCGCTTGCGCAATATCCGGTCGAACCCCGGCGAAGAAACTTCCAAGGTGTAGTGTCCCTTGATCGGATCTTCGGCCTCGAGCACTCGGCTGACCGCATGACTCACCGTCGCGCAGTCATCCACCGTGATGTTCAACTCCGTCTCGTGCACGCCGATTTCAGCGCCCGCGCCGCGACCGCTGCCGGCCCCGCGATCAATATAGATTCGCAAAACCCCGCCACGGCCCGCCTGCGCAAACTCGATGTCGATCAATTCAAAACCGAGCGCCTCTATGGGCGGCTCCAATAAACGCATCAAGGCTTCGCGCATCGGTCTAAAACCCTTCGTCAACGACGCTTCGCCAAGAAGCGCAATTCCAAACAAAAAAGGGGACCATCGGCCCCCTGAGTCTTCAATGAAAAGGCCCCTTCGAGGGGCCCATTCCGCAACAAGCGTTCATCCGTACGGTCCCTCGAGAACCGTCCGCTAAGAATCGAGGCTCGCCTCCGATCCAAAGCCTACGGGCCGCGATTATAGGCAAACCCGCCTTGAGCGTAAACCCTGATTAGGGGATCAATCGCCGAGAAACGACTGGGGCCGCATCGCTGCGGCCCCAGTGCTCGCTCAATCCAACAAGCGCATTACCAGCGCTTCGGACCCCGCGATCCACCACCACCACCACCACCACCACCACCGCCGCCGCCGGTGCGCTCCTGAGCCTCGTTCACCTTCAGCGCACGCCCGTCTACGTCGTGACCATTCAAGGCCTGCATGGCGCGCGCGGCATCCGCGCTTGCCATTTCAACGAAGCCAAAGCCGCGGGGCCGACCGGTGTCGCGATCATTGATCAACGCCACCGACTGTACCGCGCCGTGCTTTTCGAACAGCGCGCGTACCGCGGATTCGTCCATCGAGAACGGGAGATTGCCAACATACATTTTCGTCATGTGAAGAATACCTACTAAAAAGAAACTATCGACCAGTCACGCGTGCTCCAAAAGTTGAGCGGAATGCCGGCCACCTGGGTCGAAGAAACCTGCTTTGTGGGTTGTGGCCAAGGTGACGCCGGAGCGGCGCGGTGACCAGAAACGGACCAAGTAGAAATTCACGAACCGCGGCGGATTCTACAGCAAATTGCTGATTAGCACGAATATTTCGCAAAGACGGGGTTGCATCGAACCCAAGGGCTGCGGCACGCGCGCCGACGCATGCGCATAGCGCCGTCGAGCGCAAAGTCTCAATGCTGCTTCGCAGCATCGGCCGGCGATCGCCTGGCGCTGCGCCTGGTAACGGCTCCTCAAGGCGGCTATTCTTTGCGCGCATTCGCGCGCCCTCACGGCGCGCCCATTGGTAGGATTGGGCCCATTCGCATTGACCGGATCGAAATCGTCGCAACCAGGCAGCCACGCGTGAACCGCCGTTCGGACCAGGCGGCGTCGAGGGCGCGCGGGCCGGTGCGATGCGGCTAGAATTCCTGCGGCCGCGATTCTGGCCGACATGGCTGGGGTTGTCGCTAATGCGCGGCGTCGAGCTGCTGCCGGTGCCGCTGCAGCGCCGGGTGGGCGCGGCATTCGGGCTCCTGATCCGCCATCTGCCGCTCGCCTACGTGCGCATCGCGCGACGCAATATCGAACTGTGCCTGCCGAATCTGTCGGCTACGGAGCGCGAGCGGCTGCTCGACCGGCACTGCCGAAGCTTGGGATTGGCGATATGCGAGACGGCCATGACCTGGTGGAGCAAGGACGCGCGGGTGAGCGAGCTCGCCGAGGTGCAGGGGCTCGAACATCTGCAGGCGGCGCTCGAGCTGGGACGCGGCGCCATTCTGCTTGGCGGCCATTTCACCACCCTGGAACTGACCACCCGCATGCTCGGTACGGTGGTGCCGCTCAACATCATCTTTCGGCCGAGCAAGAATGCATTGCTCACCGACATCATGTTCCGCAATTTCCAGAGGCATGGGAAACCGATCGCCTACGATGACATCCGTGCGATGGTCCGTGCGCTCAAGAGGAACGAACCCGTGTGGTACGCGGCGGACCAGAGCTATCGCAACAAAGGCGCGGCGATGGTGGATTTCTTCGGCATCCCGGCCGCCACCAACACCGCCACCTCCCGCCTGGCGCGCATTTCGGGAGCGCGGGTCATGACCTACTTTCCGCAGCGGCTCGAATCGGGCCGCTACCGGATCGTCATCAGTGCGCCGATCGAGAATTTTCCCGGCCCTGACCCGCTCGAGGACACCCAGCGATTGAACGCGTTGCTCGAACAGCAGATCCTCAAAGCACCGGAACAATATCTGTGGGTGCACCGGCGCTTCAAGGGCTTGAGCGCCGATTACCCCAACTATTACGGGCGCGATGCGCGCAGGCC
>DAINPA010000082.1:0-8081 GCA_036743675.1 Steroidobacteraceae bacterium | reverse complement strand
TCGTCAACGGACAGCTGCGCGAGACGCAGCCGCTCGAGGAGCTCGAGGAATTCTCACTCGACGGCATTCTGTATGAGGCCTTCAACACCTCGGGCGGCCTCGGCACTTTGTGCGAAACCTTGGCGGGCAAGGTGCGCAATCTCAACTACCGCACCATCCGGTATCCGGGCCACGCGGCCATCATGAAAGCGCTGCTGAATGACCTGCGATTGCGTGATCGCCGCGAGTTGCTGAAGGACATCCTCGAGAACGCGGTGCCGATCACATTGCAAGACGTCGTCATCGTGTTCGTCACGGTGAGCGGTATGCGCGGCGGCCAGCTGCTTCAGGAAACCTACGCCAACAAGATCTACGCGGCGCCCATGGGCGGCCGCGTGCGCAGCGCCATTCAGATCACGACCGCAGGCGGCATCTGCGCCGTGCTCGACATGCTGAGCGCGGGGCATCTGCCCCAATCCGGTCTGATCAGGCAGGAGGAGATCGCCCTGGCGCCATTTCTCGCCAATCGCTTTGGCCGCTGCTATGCGATGCCCGCCACCGTGGTCTCCAACGCCGCCTGATCGGGCGGCCCGCCGCCACGACATGGAATTCCTACTGTCTTGAGGCAAAGGTGACTCGGTTATTCCGGTCAATCAAGCCGTGTCGGCTGAGCCACAGCTGCGCATCCTGCGCGTCCTCGGCAAACCACTGGGCCGCGCTTCCCAGGCGAAAACTGTAGCCCCAATCATCCATATCCCGGCACATGCGCTCCTCGCCGACGTTGGGCAGCAATCCGGCGAGCAGAATCTGCAGATAGCACACGGCGCTTTCCTCCGCGTCGTCGCCGCCCGCATCGGTGTCGAGCCCGGCGCGCCGCTCAGGGGTCATGCAGATGAAGTGCGCGCTTTCGTGCAACACCGAATGCAGCGGCGTGTCGAGGCGCGCGTAGATCTTCGCTCCGATCAAGCCGGCCTCGCGCTCCCCCCAATACGAGCCCGGAATGACCTGCTCGGGCACCACCAGGATCAGTTGCAATCCGTAGCGATCCAAAAGCACCCCTAATTCGAGGCGATCGATGGAGTTGACCAACAGCACGCGGCACCGACGCTATTTCAAACGCGCCAGCGTGCGCATCGCGATCGTCACCAGGTCGCGCGCCATTTGCTCTCGCAAAATATCCGCCTCATGCTGCGTGGCGAGCAGTTCATTTTCCTGGAAGCTGTAATCCTTCGACACGCTGATGGTCTGCGGCGCAAGCAGCTCCCCCTCGGCGCCATTCACCGAAAAGGTCACCGTATAAATGAGCTCATAATCGGTGGGAATGTTGCGCGTCGAAACCGCCAAAGTTCGCTGTTCGACCAGGTCTTTGGTCACGTCGATGGTTGCGGTGGAACCCTGACGAACGCTTTGCACCAGCGCTCCGGAGCTCTTCAACTGATGCTCGAACTCGCGCGCGAATTCGGTATACGGATCCCTGACGGATAGATACGGGCGGGCGAGTATCGCGGGCAGCGGTTGGCTGCCCGCGAGACGAAACCCGCAGGCGCAAAGTCCGAACATCGCGGCCGCCGCGAGCGCCGCCCCGCCCCGCAGTCGAAGACCCATCACCGCGCCATCCTACACGACCACATTGACGAGCTTGCCGCGCACCACGATCACTTTGCGGATGGCGGCGGTGCCGACGAACTTGCGCACATGGGGGTCGGCCAACGCCGCCTCGCGCAATGCCTCCTCGCCCGACTCCACCGGCACCGTGATCCGGGCGCGCAGTTTGCCGTTCACTTGCACGACTATTTCTGCGGTCGCCTGTTCCAGCGCCTCGGCGTCGACCGCCCTCCACGGCTCATCGATCAATGCCCGCCTGTGACCCAATGCGCTCCACATCGCATGGGTGACGTGCGGAATGATGGGCGAGAGCGTGAGCACGGCGATTTCCAATGCCTCGTGCATCACGCTGCGGTCCAAAGGCGTGGCTTGCGGAAATTTGGCCAAGCCGTTCAGCAGCTCCATGACGGCCGCGATTGCGGTGTTGAATGTGCGGCGGCGACCGATGTCGTCGGTGACCTTGGCGAGGGTCTGGTGCGCTTGGCGCCTGATCGCGCGCTGCGCCTCGTTCAATGCGCTCTTGTCGAGCGGTGCGGAAGATTCCGCCGCGACATGCTCGTGCACGGCCCGCCACAGGCGCTTGATGAACCGGTAAGCACCCTGCACGCCCTCGTCCGACCATTCCAGCGTCTGCTCCGGCGGCGCCGCGAACATCGTGAACAATCGCGCGGTGTCGGCGCCGAACTCATCCACCAGAGCCTGCGGATCCACGCCGTTATTCTTCGATTTCGACATGGTGACCACGCCGCCCGATTCGACCTCGCGCCCATCCGCGCGCAGCACCGCCACGCGGCGCTGATCGTGTTGGTCGGTCTTGATCTCGATCTCGGCAGGATTGAAGTACTCGATGCGGCCGGACTCGGATTTGCGCAAGAACACTTCGTTCAAGACCATGCCCTGCGTGAACAGGTTGGCAAAGGGTTCTTTGAATGACACCGCCCCGAGTTCGTGGAGCACACGCGTCCAGAAGCGCGCGTACAGCAAGTGCAGGATCGCGTGTTCGATGCCGCCGATGTACTGATCGACCGGCAGCCAATAGTGCACCCGCGCATCGAGCATCGCCCGGCCGTTGTCGCTGCATGCAAAGCGCAGGAAGTACCAGGACGAGTCCACGAAGGTGTCCATGGTATCGGTCTCGCGGCGCGCCGCGCCCCCGCAGCGTGGGCAGTTGCAGGCGAGAAATGCGGCGTCCTTTGCCAGCGGATTGCCGCTGCCGTCAGGCACGAGATTCTCCGGCAGCAGCACCGGCAATTGTTCATCCGGCACCGGCACCGTGCCGCAGTGCGCACAGTGAATCACCGGAATGGGACAGCCCCAATAGCGCTGCCGCGAGATCCCCCAATCGCGAAGCCGCCAAGTGGTTTGCTTCCCGCCCAGGCTCAAGCGTTCGAGGTCGGCGGCCACGGCGTCGGTGGCACCGCGAAAATCCAATCCGTCATATTTGCCCGAATTCACGCAGCGGCCATGCTCGCTGTACCACGGCGCCCAGGCATCCTGGGAATAGGTTTTGCCCGCCACCTCGATCACGGGCTTGATCGGCAGGCGATACTTCTTCGCGAATTCGAAATCACGCTCATCGTGCGCCGGAACTCCCATGACCGCGCCCTCGCCATAGCTCATGAGCACGTAGTTCCCCACCCACACCGGCACTTCAGCGCCGGTGAGCGGGTGGCGCACGGTGAGACCGGTCGCCACGCCCTTCTTCTCCTGGGTGGCGAGTTCCGCTTCGATGGCCGGGCCCCGCCTGCATTCCTCGATGAACGCGGCGAGCCGCGCATCCCTCATCGCCGCACGCGCAGCCAAGGGATGTTGCGCCGCCACCGCGCAAAAGGTCACTCCCATGACAGTGTCCGCCCGAGTCGTGAACGCCTGCAGCACGCCCGGTGCGCCGTCGATTTCATAAGGAAATCCGATGCGCACGCCTTCGCTCTTGCCGATCCAGTTGGCCTGCATGGCGCGCACGCGTTCCGGCCAGCCCTGCATGCCGCGGAGCGCCTCGAGCAGATCGTCCGCGTAGGCGGTGATCTTGAGGTAGTACATCGGAATTTCGCGCCTTTCCACCGGCGCACCCGTGCGCCAGCCGCGCCCGTCGATCACCTGCTCGTTCGCCAGCACGGTCTTGTCGACAGGGTCCCAATTTACCACACCCGTCTTTTGATAGGCGATGCCCCGATCCAGCATCCGCAGGAACAGCCACTGATTCCAGCGGTAGTACTCAGGGCGGCAGGTGGTCAATTCGCGGCTCCAATCCAGGGCGAATCCCAAGGATTTGAGCTGTTTTTTCATGTAGGCGATATTCTCGAAGGTCCATTTCGCCGGCGGTACGCCGTTGGCCATGGCCGCGTTCTCGGCCGGCAGACCGAAGGCATCCCACCCCATGGGCTGCAGGACATTCCTGCCGTTCATGCGCATGAAGCGCGTCAGTACGTCGCCGATGGTGTAGTTGCGCACATGCCCCATGTGCAGGCGGCCGCTCGGATAGGGAAACATGGACAGGCAATAATATTTCTCGCGGGCCGGTTCTTCTTTGGCCTCGAAGCAGCGATGCTCGTCCCAATAGTGCTGTGCCTGCGCCTCGATGGCGGCGGGTTCGTATCGTTCTTGCATGGTTGTGCGCCAGAATACCTTAAGATGCAGAGTAGCCGCGAACTGTCGTCGATTTGCCGGTAAGCTTGCGGCCCATCATGCGTGCATCCAATTTTTACCTCGGCTTCGGGCTGGTCACCGTCAGCGGCTGCCTGTGGTTTCTGGCCTGCACTCCTTTCGACCTTTCCGCATTGGCGTGGATCGCCGCCGTTCCCATGCTGCTCGCGGTCGACCGCGCACCGACGCTCGGACGGGCGCTGTTTCTCGGTTGGTGGGCCGGCGTGGTCGAGACGGCGGGCGGCTTTTATTGGCTGGTCGAAGTCATGCAGCGATTCGCCGATTTCCCGTGGTTCGCTGCCGTGTTGGTATTCATCTTTTTCTGCGCCGCCCGCGCGCTGATTTTCCTGCTCTTCACCGGCGTGGTCTGCGGCATTCGTCGACGGCTGCGGGTACCAATGACCCTGCTCGCACCGATGGTCATGACCGGGTGCGAATTCGTGATTCCGCAGTTGTTTCCTTGCGGCCAGTGGATCACCCAGGCCTGGCATCCGCTCGTCATCCAGACCAGCGAGCTCACCGGACCGCTGGGAGTGACCGCGCTGCTGATGACGGTCAATGGCGCCCTTTACGATGCCTGGGAAAGCCCGCGCCGCGCACGCTTGCCGCTCATTTCGGCGGCCGCAGTGATTGCGGCGGCCTTGATTTTCGGAGCGGTGCGCATGCGGCAGATCGATGAGCTGATCGCCCGCGCGCCGCAGCTCAAGATCGGATTGGTGCAGCCGAATTTTCCCTATACGATCAATGGGGAATTCTCCCGCGACGAGGCGGTGCGGCAATTGGCCGCCCTGCAGGAGCAGACGCGGCGGCTCGGGCGCGAAGGAGCAGAGGTGGTGGTGTGGAGCGAGGGCAGCTACCCGGCGGCGCTGCCGCGCGATTTCAATGCCGACTACGCCTCCGATTCGATGGCCATGATCCGGCGCGGCATCGAGACGCCGGTGGTCATCGGTGCCGATACCTATGACTCGTCGCACGATGCCGCATACAACTCGGCGCTTCTGCTCGACGCCCAAGGCAGGGTCGCGGGACGTTACGACAAAGTGCGGCTTCTGGCGTTCGGCGAATACATGCCCGGTATCGAGTACTTTCCGTGGCTGAGGAATCTGATGCCGGCGGCCGCCGGACGCTTCACGCCGGGCGCGGCTCCGGCACTGCTGTCGCTGCGCGATGCGCAGGGACGGGACTGGGCCTTCGGACCGGTGATTTGCTATGAAGATATTTTGGCGGGGTACCTGCGCCAGGTGGGCGCACTGCATCCCAACCTGATCGTGAACATGACCGTTGATTCATGGTACGGCGCGCGAACCGAACCGTGGGAACATCTCGCCTTGGCGGTGTTCGCCACCGTTGAACTGCGCGCCGCCATGGTGCGCGCGGTGAATTCCGGCGTTTCGGCGCTCATCGATCCGAACGGCCGCCTCCTGCGAAAAACCTACGCGAACGATCCGTACCGGGAGCCGCGCGCAGCGGACGGCATGGTGGTGAGCGCGCCGCGCATGTCGGGCGGCGATACGGTGTACGTGAAGTACGGCGATTGGTTTGCCTATCTGTGTATCGCAGCCACGTTGCTGACCGGCGCGAGCGCCATCAGGCAACGCCGCGCCGCCGCACAGGGTGGGAAGCCGGCCAGCGGCCCGGGGCCTGCCTGAGTATTCGATCCTCGCTACGATCCTTGTCGATGCTGGCCCAAATTCGCACCGGCGGCCTGCCAGGATATCCTGTGGTCCAGCCACACTTCCGCGGTCGGCGGGAAGGCGCCGGGATCATCGAGCGATGCGGTGGTCACGTCGATGGTGGCCGGGCTCTTTGAATTTTCGTAAGTGAGCGCGCTGCCGCAGTCGGCGCAAAACCGGCGAATGACGCCGGGCGAGGACTGAAAGGCGCGCACGCTGCCGCTCAGCACTTCGAAGCGCTCGCGATCGACGGTCAACCACGCCACCGTGGGCGCGCCGCTCGCGCGGCGGCAGCTCGTGCAATGGCAAATGACCGACGACAGCGGTGTGCCGGTGATTCGATAACGAATGGCTCCGCACAGGCACCCACCCTCCATGATCCGCATGCGACCTCCGGTGCTCAGCGCGCGCGCGCGAGCCGCCTCCTGATCCCCGCCGCCACGTCGGTGAGTTCCTCGATCTTGAGCAAGGCTCCGCATCCGGCAAAGACCAGCATACCGGCGATCACGGTGCCGAACAGCGCGGCCGCTTTGCTCCATAAGGCCTGCGTGGCCCAATCGGCCAACAGCCAATGGGACGAGGCGGCGCACACCGCGCACAGCGCCGCGCCGGCCACGGCGATCTTACCGAGACTCGCGAGCATACGCCGCGACTCGAGCCCCCCCAAGCGCCGGCGCATCAATACGTACAGCAGCAGAAAATTGCACGTCGCCACGCAGCCGGTGGAGAACGCAAGTCCGCGATGACCCCAACCCAGGCGAAAGGTGAATATCCAATTGAACAGCAGATTGAGCCCCACCGCGAGGAAGCTCACCAGCATGGGAGTCTTGCGCCGATCGAGCGCGTAGAAGGCGTTCACCAGCACCTTGAGGGCCGCGTATCCGGCGAGGCCAATCGCATAGAAACGCAGCGCGCCGGCCGCTTCGGCCGCCTCGTAGGCGTCGAATTTGCCGTGCTGGTACAACACCGAGATGATCGGTTCGGCGAGCATCATGAGACCGATGGTGGAGGGGATGGTCAACAGGAACATCAGCCTCATCGCGCGCGAAAGTTCGCCGCGAAAGGCGTCCATGTGTCCCGCCACCACCAATCGCGACAGCAGCGGCAAGGTGACGGTGCCGAGCGCCACCCCGAAGAGCCCAAGCGGCAGTTGCATCAATCTGAAGGCGATCGCCAGCCAGAATATCGTCCCGTCGCCCAAGGTCGAGGCGAACATCGAGTTGATCAGCACGTTGAACTGGGTGGTGCTCGCGGCGATGACCGACGGCCCCATGAGAGCCAGAATTGCCGCAACGCCCGGGTCGCGCCAGTGAAAATCCGGCCGGTAGCGATAGCCGAGACCCGCCAGCGGCGGCAGCTGCACCGCAAACTGCAGAGCGCCGCCGAACAGTGTTCCTATGGAAAGACCGATCAGGGCGCGCGGCCCGAACTGAGGGTCGATCCACGCCCCCAGAGCCACGCCGCCGACGATCGATCCCAGATTGAAAAAACTCGAGGCCATGGCCGGCCTGCCGAACACACTCTTCGCATTGAGCATCCCCATCACCAATGCGGCCAGCGACACCAGCAGGATGAACGGGAACATGATGCGCGTCAGCTCGGCGGTCAAGGCCGCCTTGAGCGGATTGAACCCCGGAGCGAGCGCGCTCACCAGCTGGCTCGAGAACACCATGCCGGCGATGCATATGGCGCCCAGCGTCAGCACCGTCAGCGTGGCCACCTTGTTCGCCAGCCGCCACGCCGCGCCGTCGCCGTCGCGCGCGATGGTCTTGCTGAAGGTGGTGACGAAGGCGGTCGACAGCGCACCCTCCGCGAACAGGTCGCGCAGCAGATTCGGAATGCGAAACGCCGCGGTAAACGCGTCCATCGCGCCGCCGCCGCCGAATAATGCCGCGCAAATTTGCTCTCGCGCCAGGCCGAGCAATCGACTGCACATCACCGCCAGACCGATGATCCCGGCCGCCTTGGTATTCAGCCGCTCGGTGCGTATGTCGGGCGCCACCGCGTTGGCGGCGGCCATCGATGAGGCGGGTTCCGAATTGGGACTCAGCTTTGAGGGCATGAAGGGACCGGCAACCGCAGCGCTCAGGGGGCGGGCGCAGCGTTCGGCGGTGACTTGAATACGGCTCCGTCCTTCATGACGAATTGCACGCTCTTGAGCACGTTCACGTCGGCAAGCGG
>DAINPA010000081.1:4160-8209 GCA_036743675.1 Steroidobacteraceae bacterium | reverse complement strand
TCGATCGAGTTCGTGGCGCAGATTTCCTCCCTGTTGCAGAGGCTGCAGCAGGCCGCGCGCGACCTGGACATCAAGAGTCTGGCGGATCTGGAGCATTTTTCCTTCATTGCGCGCGCCGACGCCTGGGTGCAGGCGCACAGCGGAATTTCGGCGAGCCAAGCCCGATCGTGGGTGATTTCCGGCGGGCAAGAAGTGCTGCAGCAGGTCGCCGGTCGAAGCGGCTCGTTCTTCCTCGGGGCGCTGGGATCGGTGGTCGGGTTTACGATCATGTTGTCCTTGTTGTTCTTTTTTCTGCGCGACGGCGATGGCATGTGGGCCCGCGCGCGCATGCTCATTCCGCTCGATCAGGCACGAAAGGGCCGGCTGTTTCGCCAACTGAGCGATGTGACCCGAGCCATCGTGTTCGGTACCACGATGACGGCGGCGATACAGGGCCTGCTCGTCGGTATCGGATTTGCGATCGCCGGCCTGCCCTCGCCGGTCGTGTTCGGCGTGCTGGCGGCGCTGCTGTCGATGCTTCCCGTCGGCGGCGCGTCTTTCGTCTGGGTGCCGGCCGTGGGGTGGTTGTGTTACGAGGGGCGCTGGGGCGTCGCGATATTCATGCTCGTTTGGGGACTGATGCTCGTGGGTCTGGAGAGCCTGTTGCGGCCGATGCTGATTTCGGTGCGCGCCAGAATTTCCGCGATGATCATATTCGTCGGGGTGCTGGGCGGCATTCCCGCCTTCGGGACCATCGGCATCATCGTCGGTCCCGTGGTGCTGTCGCTGGTGCTCGCATTGATCGAGTTCGCCGAGGAAGCCGCCGGCGCACCGCGCGGCGCATAGGGGTCTGTCCAGACCCTTGTCCTGGTCGGGGGCTGCAGTACAATCCGCGCCCGTATGGATGTATCTCACCTTCTCGATGGCTTAAACGACGCTCAGCGACAGGCGGTCGCCGCGCCGCTCGGCCCGGCGCTGGTACTGGCCGGCGCCGGCAGCGGCAAGACGCGGGTGCTCGTTCATCGGGTCGCATGGCTGATCCAGGTCGAAGGCACATCGCCTCACAGTATTCTTGCGGTCACCTTCACCAACAAGGCCGCCGCCGAGATGCGCGGTCGCATAGAAACCCTGTTGGGATATCCCGGCGGCGCACTCTGGATCGGGACCTTCCATGGCCTCGCCCACCGACTGCTGCGCCTGCACTGGCGCGAGGCCGGCCTACCGCAGGGATTCCAGATCCTGGATTCCGAGGACCAAACGCGCCTGTTGCGCAAAGTGCTGAAGGCCCTCGCTCTGGACGAAGCGCGCTGGGTGCCGCGCGAAATTCTCTGGTTCATCAACGCACAAAAGGACGAGGGCCTTAGGCCTAAGCACATCAAGGATGCGGACGACCCGACGCGCCGCCAATTGATCAGGATCTACCAGGCCTACGAAGAGGCCTGCCAGCGGGCGGGCGTGGTGGATTTCGCGGAATTGCTGCTGCGCGCGTATGAATTGTGGCGCGACAACGCCGTACTTCTACAGCATTACCGCAGCCGATTTCGCCACGTGCTGGTGGACGAATTCCAGGACACCAACGCCATTCAGTACCGCTGGCTCACGCTGCTCGCCGGCCCCACCGGCCTGCCGTTCGCGGTGGGCGACGATGATCAATCCATTTATCGGTGGCGCGGCGCAAGGGTTGAAAACCTGAACCAATTCCGCCGCGACTACCCGCAAGCGGTGCTTTACAAGCTGGAACAAAATTACCGCTCCACCGGCACGATATTGAAGGCCGCCAATGCCCTGATCGCCCACAATGCCGGCCGTCTCGGCAAGACCCTCTGGACCAGCGGCGAGGACGGCGAGCGCGTAAAACTGTACGCGGCGTTCAACGAACGCGATGAGGCCGACTTCGTCGTGAATCGCATCCGCGAGTGGGTGGAGCGCGGCGGGGCCCGGCGCGAAGTGGCGGTGCTGTACCGCTCCAACGCGCAGTCGCGAGTCTTCGAGGAGGCGTTTTTGAACGCCAGAATGCCGTATCGGGTGTACGGCGGCCTGCGGTTCTTCGAACGTGCCGAGATCAAGGATGCGCTCGCGTACCTGCGCCTGGTTGCGAACCGCGCGGACGACACCTCGTTCGAGCGGGTGGTGAATTTGCCTGTCCGCGGCATCGGTGCAAAGACCATGGAGGTGCTGCGCGACACGGCCCGGTCCAACGGAAGGTCCTTGTGGGCGGCGGCCGGGGTGTGCATGCAAAACGGACTCGCGCAGCGCGCGGCGCTGGCGCTTCAGGGGTTCATGCACGGCATCGACAAAATTGCCGAGGAAATCCGCGACTTGGAATTGCACCAGCAGGTCGATCTGGTCATCCAGAGAAGCGGGCTGATAGAGCACTTCAAGAAGGAGAAGGGCGAGCGGGGCGAAGGCCGCGTCGAAAATTTGCTCGAGCTCGTGAGTGCCGCGCGCGGCTTCTCGCCCGAGAACGACGTCATCGAGCACGCGCAGATGCAGCCGCTCGAGTCCTTCCTCGCCCACGCCGTGCTCGAATCGGGCGAAGGCCAGGCGGATCCATACGCCGATTGCGTGCAGATGATGACCCTGCATTCGGCCAAGGGATTGGAGTTTCCCGTGGTATTTCTCGCCGGCATGGAGGACGGATTATTCCCGCACCAGCGCTCGGTCGCCGATCTCGAGGGGCTCGAGGAGGAGCGTCGCCTGTGCTACGTCGGTGCGACCCGCGCCATGCGCCAGCTCTATATTACTTACGCGGAACAGCGCCGGCTCTACGGCGTGGATCAATACGGCCAGCCTTCCCGATTCATCAGCGAGCTGCCCCCCGAATTGCTGGAAGAGGTCCGGCCGCGACTGCAGGTATCCCGACCCGTGTTCGTCAAACGCGCAGCTCTCGAGGAATCGCCGGCGCTCGGCATGCGGATGGGAAGCCGGGTGCGGCACTTGAAATTCGGCGACGGCATTGTGCTTAATTTCGAGGGCAACGGCCCGCAGGCCCGCATCCAGGTGAATTTTGAGCAGCAGGGCACCAAGTGGCTGATGATGTCTTATGCCAATCTACAAGTCGTGTAGAGTGGCGCGACCGTGAGAATCATCATTTTAGGCGCCGGGCAGGTCGGGCGTACCGCGGCATACCACCTTTCGCGCGAGGAATCGAACGACGTCACCGTCGTCGATACGAATGACGACATGCTGCGCGATCTGCAGGACCGGCTCGACATTCGCACCGTGATCGGCAATGCGGCGAGCCCCAGAGTCCTCGAAGCCGCCGGCATCGCCGGCACCGACATTCTCGTCGCGCTCACCAACAGCGACGAGGTCAACATGTTGGCCTGCCATATCGCCTGGACTCTGTACCGCACGCCGAAGAAGATTGCACGCGTACGCTCGGCGGATTACACAGAGCGCGAGAAGCTGTTCGGCGAAAATGCGCTATCCGTCGACGTGTGGATCAGCCCCGAGCAATTGGTGACCGAATACGTGGCGCGGCTCATCCGCTATCCCGGTGCATTGCAGGTGCTCGACTTTGCAGACGGGCGGGTGCGGCTGGTGGGCATTCGAGCGCTCTCGGGCGGGCCCTTGGTCGGCCAGGCGCTGCGGACGCTGCGCGAACATATCCCGACGGCCGATGCGCGCGTCGCGGCGATTTACCGGGCGGGCAGGAGCATTCAGCCCGAGGGCACGACGGTGATCGAGGACGGCGACGAGGTGTTCTTTCTGGCGGCCCGCAAGGATATTCGAGTCGTCATGAAGGAAATGCGCCGGGAGGAGGCGCCGGTGCGGCGCGTGGTCATCGCCGGCGGCGGAAACATCGGCTTTCGGCTCGCCAGCGAACTGGAATACAAGAGTCAGGTGAAGCTCATCGAGCGCGATCCGAAGCGCGCACGGCGAGTCTCCGAGTTGCTGAACCGCACGACCGTATTGCTCGGCGACGCGGCCGACGAGAAATTGCTGCTCGAGGAGAACATCGACGGGGCGGACGTTTTCGCGGCGATGACCAATTCCGAGGAAGCCAATATCTTGTCGGCGATGCTGGCCAAGCGGCTGGGCGCCCACAAGGTCATGGCGCTCATCAA
>DAINPA010000081.1:0-4060 GCA_036743675.1 Steroidobacteraceae bacterium | reverse complement strand
AGCCGTGGAAAAACTCTTTCAAGGCTCCGCGTCTTTTTTGTGAAGGACATTTTACTGCCGGTTGCGCACGTGTTCGCCATGGTCATGATGGTGTTCGCGGTGACCATGCTCGCGCCGTTGATCATGGCCATTTGGGAACTGGACCCCGCGCTGTGGTCATTCGTCGTTTCGGCGTTCGCGACCTTTGCGCTCGGAGCGCTTTTGTGGCTGGCCACGCGGCGCTTCAAGCGCGAGCTGAAGACCCGCGACGGCTTGATGCTGGTGGCTCTGACCTGGATCGCATTGCCTGCGGTTGGCGGATTTCCGCTTTGGAACTACCTGCCGATCGATTTCACCCGTGCCTATTTCGAGGCCGCGTCCGGCCTCACCACCACCGGCGGCACGGTCCTGTCGGGGCTTGAAGACCTGCCGCGTTCGATCAATTTGTGGCGGCATTTGCTCAGCTGGCTCGGCGGCATGGGAATCATCGTGCTCGCCGTCGCGATCTTCCCCATGCTCGGCGTCGGCGGCATGCAATTCTACCGCGCCGAGATGCCGGGACCGATGAAGGACAGCAGGCTCACGCCGCGCATCGGGCAGACGGCCAAACTGTTGTGGGCGGTATACGCGGGCCTGACCGCCGCCTGTATCGTGTGCTTGAAATTGGCCGGAATGAATTGGTTTGATGCCGTTTGTCATGGATTCTCCGCGCTCTCGCTCGGCGGCTTTTCCACCTATGACGCGAACGTCGGGCACTTCAATTCGTTGCGCATCGAGCTGGTGTTGACGGGGTTCCAGGTTTTGGCGGCGCTGAATTTCGCTACCCATTATCTTGCTTGGAGCCAGCGCGGGGTGCGCGCCTATTTCCGCGACGCCGAAGCGAGGGCCATTCTCGGCGTGCTCGGCGCGAGTTGTGTCGGGATTGCGTTGTTCCTGTACTTCAAGGGAACGTATCCGGACTTTCCGACGGCGCTGCGCCATGCCACCTTCAACGTTGTCTCCATGGCCACCGATGGCGGACTGCACACCCAGGATTATTCGCGCTGGCCCATCTTTGCCCCCATGTGGATGCTTTTCCTGAGCTCCATCGTCGCCAGTTCCGGATCCACCGGAGGCGGCATCAAGATGATTCGCACGCTGGTGCTTGCCAAGCAGGCGAATCGCGAGCTCAACCAGCTGGTACATCCGAATATGGTGCGGCCTCTGAAGGTGGGCGGGACCGTGATAGCGAATCGGGTGGTGTTCGCGGTGCTCGCGTTCGTATTCCTGTATTTCATGAGCCTCGTGACGCTGGTGTTCGTCCAGCTGGCAAGCGGCTTGGATTTCATCACCTCACTGTCGTCCATTCTCGCCTGCATCAACAACGCCGGGCCGGGCCTGGGACTGGTGGGTCCGGGAAGCAATTACGGCGTGCTGAATAATTTCCAGACTTGGGTATGTTCGGCGGCGATGTTGCTCGGTCGCCTGGAGATTTTCACGATTTTGGTGCTCTTTACTCCCACCCTATGGAGAAAATAGCAAAAAAGCGGATAAGTTTGCCCACTACCATCTATATTCTTGAATAGTGGGAGAGATTTCGCAATTTATGCCGAAAATTGAGCGCTAGAGGCCTCAGAACGTGATTTTCCTGCTGCAACGAGTCACACAAGCCTGCATTCATAGGGACGGCGAGCTCACGGCGTCGATCGGGCCCGGGCTGTTGGTTCTGGTCGGCGTCCGACCTGGAGACGATGAAGCTGCCGCGCTGCGGCTGCTGGGCCGTCTGCTCGCCTATCGCGTGTTTGCGGACAAGGCGGGGAAGATGAACCTTAGCCTGCGGCAGACTCAGGGAGAGCTGCTGCTGGTGCCTCAGTTCACCTTGGCCGCCGACACGCGCCACGGGCTGCGGCCCGGCTTTTCCACTGCGGCACCGCCCGAGCAGGGAAGGCGGCTGTTCGAGGCGCTGGTTGCGGCGGCGCGGGCTGAGCACGAGAGCGTTTCGAGCGGGGCGTTCGGTGCCGATATGCAGGTGTCGCTCACCAACGACGGGCCGGTAACGTTCTGGTTGGAGAACTGATTTGCGCCGAAAGTCCAAATGCGACCGAACACGCATCGGCGATCAGCTGTCAAATGTCATGATGCGATTGGCGTATTATTAGATGCACTCACTAAAGTGCCGTGAACTCGGAGAAACGACATGTTCGATCCAAAAATGTTACTGGTCATTCTAGCGATTGCATTGGTGATTTTCGGCACCAAGCGTTTGCGTTCGATCGGTTCGGATCTCGGCGCCGCCGTCAAGGGCTTCAAGCAAGCCATGAACGACGGCGAGTCGGAAGAAAAAGTGAAGCAGTTGAAGCAAGAGAAGGACGCCGATTTCGAATCTGGCGTCGCGGCTCAAGGCGCCGCCCCGCGTGAAGCCGAGGTCAAGGTGCCCCCCAAGACCAACGCCTGATGCGGCATGCTTGATTTTGGATTTTCGGAGATTCTGCTCACATCGGCCATAGCACTCGTGGTGCTGGGTCCTGAGCGGCTGCCCAAGGTGGCGCGCCAGGTCGGCAACTGGGTGGGCCGTGCGCGCGTGATGGCGCGCCAGCTGACCGAGCAGCTGGAGCGCGAAGTGACCGCCGAGGCGTTGTTGAAACAGCAATCCACCGCGAGCGGCGCGGCCCAGCCGCCGGCGCTCTCGCGCTCCGTGTCGCAAGCACCCCTCGCCGCGGATGCTCCCGCCGCGGTCAACGCACCGCTCGCCGCGGATGCTCCCCCCGCGGCCACCGCACCCGCTGCAGATGCGCCGCAGCACGCCACGGCCGATCAGAAGCAACCAACCCCATGAGCGAGCCCGAGGGCGAACCGGGCGGCCTCGCCGAAGGTACGCTGATCTCGCACTTGCTCGAGCTGCGCGATCGGATCCTGAAAGCGATGTTGGCGGTCGGCATCTGCTTCATTCCTTGCGCGATGTATATGAACGAGTTGTTCACGTTCGTCGCCGAGCCGCTGAAGCGCCGATTGCCCGCCGGGGCCACGCTGATTGCGACCAGCGTTGTCGCTCCGTTTACGGTGCCCTTCAAGCTGGCGCTGGTTCTCGCCATCGGTATCGCAATTCCCGTCGTGCTGTACCAAGCCTGGGCGTTCGTTGCGCCGGGATTGTACAAACACGAGAAGAAGCTGGCCGTACCACTGCTGATTTCCAGCATTTTGCTGTTCTATTTGGGCGCCGCCTTCGCCTATTACGTGGTGTTCCCGGTGATGTTGAGCTTCTTCGTCGCGACCACGCCCCACGGCGTGCAGATGATGACCGACATGGGCAGTTACCTGGATTTCGTCATGATCCTGCTGCTGGCGTTCGGCATCGCGTTCGAAGTTCCGGTGGCCACCGTGTTATTGGTGTGGACCGGATTCGTGAGATTGGCCACGCTCAAGAAAAACCGCGGTTTCGTGCTGCTCGGGATATTCATCTTCGCCGCCTTCGTGACGCCGCCCGACGCCGTCTCGCAGAGCGCGATGGCGGTCCCGATGTATCTTCTGTATGAAATAGGAATCATCATGGCGGGCCTGTTGCTCAAAGATAAAATCGCGGCGCGCGCCAAACAGGATGCCGAGGAAGGCGAGCGCAAGGCCGGAGCCTAGTGAGTGCGACACCCGCGCCGCAGCTCACCCTGAAGGCCATCCTCCTGTCGATCGTCCTGACGGTGATACTGGCCTCGGCCAATGCCTATGTAGGTTTGTTTGCCGGCCTCACGGTCGCCACCGCGATTCCGGCGGCGGTCATTTCCATGGCGGTGCTGCCGCTGTTCGGCCGGCCCAATATTCTCGAGAACAACATCGTGGCGACGGGCGCCTCGGCCGGCAGCTCGATCGCCGCGGGCGCGATCTTCACGCTGCCCGCCCTCATTCTGCTGCATCATTGGTCGAGCTTCGATTATTGGTGGACCCTGGCCATCGCCGGTCTGGGCGGACTGCTCGGCGTACTGTTCTCGGTACCCTTGCGGCGGACGCTGATCATCGACCAAAAGCTGCAGTTTCCCGAAGGCGTTGCCGCGGCGGAGGTGCTGAAGGTGGGCGCCAATCCCGGCATCGGCGCAAGATTTCTGGGGATCGC
>DAINPA010000080.1:0-8497 GCA_036743675.1 Steroidobacteraceae bacterium | reverse complement strand
CGCTTTTGTGACCCTTCAAGTGAAAAACGCGGCCCGAACCGATTTGCAATCCCTCGTGCGCCAGCAGCCAGCGCTTGCGCTCCAGGCCGCCGCCGTACCCGGTCAGGGAGCCGTCGGCGCCTATCACACGATGGCAGGGAACCAGAATCGAGATCGGATTGCGGCCGTTGGCCAACCCCACGGCGCGCGAGGCGTTCGGATTGCCGATGCGCTTCGCCAATTGTCCGTAGCTCCAGGTTTCGCCATAGCGGATTTCCGTGAGGCTGTGCCAAACGCGCTGCTGGAACGCCGTGCCCTGAAGGCGCAGCGGCAGATCGAATTCGCGCTTCGTGCCCGCAAAATACTCGCGCAACTGCCGCACCGCTTCGGGCAACGGACCCGCGCTCGCGTCCTCCGTCCATTCGCCGACATCGAGCGGCGGGAGGCTGGGGCTATCCATATAGAGTCCGGTCAGCGCCGCGCCGTCCGAGCAAAGCAGCAGCGGGCCGATCGGGCTTTCGAGATAGGTAAAGCGGTTCATGGATGATCTCCCAACGATTGCCATAGGTAGTGAGCGGCATAGGCACGCCACGGTCGCCAGCCTTCCGCGCGCGCTTGCAATACTTTTTTGTCGACTTTCGCGGCCTTCTGCAGCATCAGATCGCCGCCGGGAAAGGCGTCGGGCCAATGCAGCGCGCGCATGGCGATGTACTGCGCCGTCCAGGGACCGATGCCCGGCAAGCGCTCCAGTGCCGCAATCTGCTCCTCGACGTTCGCGGCGTGGGAGAGCACCACGCGGTGCTCAGTCACCGCCTGAGACAGCGCAATCAACGCGCGCGCCCGGCTGCGCACGATCCCGAGTGCCGCGATGTCCTCGGCGGCGACACCCGCCATGCGCGGCGCATGGGGCGTGAGCCGGTTCAATTCGGGGAAAGGCGTTGCCACTGCGGCGCCGAATTTCTCCGCCCAACGCCCCGCCAGCGTGGTCGCGGCCTTCACCGACACCTGCTGGCCGAGAACTGCGCGCACCGCGAGTTCATAGCCGTCGAATGCCCCCGGCACGCGCAATCCCGGCAGCCGGCGCACCACCCTTGAGAGCATTCGGTCCTGCGACAGCAGTGTGCTCACCGAGTCGGGCGCCGCGCCCAAGTCGAAAAGATTCTTGACGCGCGCGATCACCGCGCCGATCACCGGCGCGAGCGACAGCGACATCTCGACCTCGAGCGCCGCGCCGCCCTTGGCCAGCGTAACCCCGAGCCAGCCGCGCACATCGGCTTTTTGGGACACGCCGATCGCCACCGTGCGCCGATAGTGCGTGCGATCCACCCATTCAACCCCCGGAATGGCACGCACGCGTAGGTAATCGAGCAGCGCCTCCCACGCCAGCGGCGGCCTGAAGTCCAGCTGACAGCGCAACCCGTCCGCATCGGAATGCCTGTGCGCTGCGCGCGACGATCGGCGCAGGCTGCGGGGATTCAATCCGTAGCGCGACTTGAACAGCGCATTGAAGCGCCGCAGGCTGCCGAAGCCGCTGGCAAAGGCGATGTCCGTCAGATTGAGGGAGGTCTCGCTGAGCAGGCGTTTCGCGAGCAGCAGCCGCTGCGTCTGCGCCAATTCGATCGGCGAGACGCCGAGTTCGGTCTCGGTGAGGCGGCGCAAATGCCGGTCGCTGATGCCTAAGGATGCCGCGAGATCGCCGACCCGCGCGTTGGAGAGTGCATGCTCTTCGATTCCCGCAATTGCCGCGCCGATGAGCCGGCCGGCCGCGTCCACCGCGGCAAGGCCGGGCGCACCTTCCGGGCGGCAGCGCAGACACGGCCTGAATCCCGCGCCCTCGGCCGCCGCCGCGCTGGAGAAGAAGCGCATGTTTTCGCGCTTCGGCGCGCGCACCGGGCAAATGGGGCGGCAATAGATCCCGGTAGTCGCCACGGCGGTGAAAAATCTGCCGTCGAAGCGCCGGTCGCGGGCGCGCACCGCACGAAAACACACATCGGAGTCGAGCAGCATGGCGCCAGAGTAACCAAATCCGGCGGCCGATACTCGCCGTTTTCGGACATGGAATTTCCGGGGCGCCGGACCTCGCCGCGACGCAACACAAGCGCCCGCCGCTAGCCGTTCGCCCCCGTCCGCACGCTCAAATACTGCAATATGCCCTGCGCCGCCTCGCGCCCCTCGAACACCGCGGTCACCACCAGATCGGAGCCGCGCACCATGTCGCCGCCCGCGAACACCTTCGGATTGGTAGTCTGGAATTTGTGGGGCGTCATGCCGGACACACGCACGCGGCCGTTGCCGTGCAGCGCGATTTGCTGCGGGGCGAACCAATTCGGCGGACTCGGCAGAAAGCCGAAGGCGGTGATCACGGCATCGGCGGGTATGGTCTCCTCGGTGCCGGGCACGACTTCGGGGATGCGGCGGCCGCGCGGACCGGGCGGTCCCAAGCGCGTTTCGACCAGCTTCACGCCCTGCACGCGATCGGCGCCGACGATCTCGATGGGCTGACGATTGAACAGAAAGGTCACGCCCTCCTCCCTGCTGTTCTTGTAGTCGCGCCGCGAACCCGGCATGTGGTCCTCGTCGCGGCGATAGGTGCAGGTGACGCTCGCCGCGCCCTGGCGAATGGCGGTCCGATTGCAGTCCATCCCGGTGTCGCCGCCGCCGAGCACCACGACGTGCTTGTCGCGCATGTCGATGAAGGCGGCCGGATCGTTCACGAGCCCGAGTTCCCGGTTGATGTTCGACAAGAGATACGGCAAGGCGTCGTGCACGCCGGGCAGGTCTTCGCCGGTGAAGCCGCCCTTGACGTAGGTATAGGTACCCATTCCGAGAAATATCGCGTCGAACTCCCGGGTCAGCTCCTCGAACGCCAAGTCGCGGCCGATCTCGACGTTCAGGCGAAATTCCACGCCCATGCCTTCCATGATTTCGCGGCGCTTCTCCACCACTTCTTTTTCGAGCTTGAACGGCGGGATGCCGAAGGTCAGCAGCCCGCCGATCTTCGCGTAGCGATCGAACACCACGGGGGCGACGCCGTTGCGCACCAGGACGTCTGCGCACGCCAAGCCCGCGGGACCCGCGCCCACGATGGCTACGCGCTTCCCGGTGCGCACCACGTTGGAGAGGTCGGGCTTCCATCCCTGCCGGAAGGCCTCGTCGGTGATGTATTTCTCGATGGCGCCGATGCTCACGGAGCCGAGGCCGTCATTCAGGGTGCAGGCACCCTCGCACAGCCGGTCTTGAGGACAGATGCGTCCGCACATTTCCGGCAGCGAATTGGTTTGGTGAGAAAGCTCCGCCGCCTCGAACAGCTTGCCCTGGTTGATGAGCGTCAGCCAATTCGGAATGTAGTTGTGCACCGGACATTTCCACTCGCAAAAAGGGTTGCCGCATGACAGGCAACGTCCGGCTTGTTGCGCGGCGGCCTCGGCGTCGTACTGCGAATAGATTTCGCGGAACTCCTGAATGCGCACTTCCACCGGGAGCTTGTCCGGATCTTGGCGCGGAATATCGAGAAACTGCAGGTATTTTTCGGTCATGGGGCAGCGGCACTGAAGGCCCGAGCGTCAGGCCGCGCGCCGCAGATTGGTGAGCAGCGAATCGATCGCGGCCGCTTTCGGCTTCACCACCCAGAATCTGCCGATGTAGCTTCGAAAATCGTTCAACAGATGCGCACCCCAAAGACTCCCGGTCTCAGCGACATGCTGTTCGATGAGCCCGCGCAAATGCTGCACATGGGTTCCCATGCCTTCGGGCGAGACCCGGTGAATATCGATCAACTCATGGTTGTAGCGATCGACGAAATCGCGCTCCATGTCGAGCACGTAGGCGAATCCTCCGGTGAAGCCGGCCCCGAAATTGACCCCGGTGCGACCGAGGACGCATACCACTCCGCCCGTCATGTACTCGCAGCAGTGGTCCCCGGCGCCCTCGACCACCGTCAGAGCGCCCGAATTACGCACCGCAAAGCGTTCGCCCGCGGTGCCGGCCGCGTACAGCTCGCCGCCGGTCGCGCCGTACAAGCAGGTGTTGCCCATGATCACGGTTTCTCGGGCGCTGAAGGTCGACTGCGCGGGCGGCTTCAACACGATCTTGCCCGCCGCCATGCCCTTGCCGACGTAGTCGTTCGCTTCACCCTCGAGATGTAAATGCAGCCCCCCGGCGTTCCAGACCCCGAAGCTCTGTCCCGCGGATCCCTTGAGAGTGACGATCAGGGGCGCCGCGCTCATTCCGGCGTTGCCCCAGCGCTTGGCGATCTCGCCCGAAACGCGCGCACCGACCGAGCGATTGAAATTCCTGATGCGATAGGAAAACTCGCCGCCGCTCTTGGTTTCGATCGCGTGCCGCATGTCTTCGAGCATCTTCTCTCCGAGCGCTCCCTGGTCGAACGGCTCATTGCGCGGATCGACGCAAAACTGCGGTCTATCCGACACCAATGAGGAATTCGCCAACACCGGCTCGAGATCGAGCTTGCGCTGCTTCGAGGTTTCGCCCGGCAGGATCTCGAGAAGCTCGGTATGCCCGATCAGCTCCTCGAGGCTGCGCACGCCGAGCGCCGCCATGATCTCACGGCATTCCTGCGCCACGAACCGGAAATAATTCATCACCATTTCCGGCAATCCGATGAAATACTTGGTGCGCAGCACGTTGTGCTGCGTAGCGACGCCGGTCGCGCAATTATTCAAGTGGCAGATGCGCAAATACTTGCATCCCAAGGCGACCATCGGCGCAGTGCCGAAGCCGAAACTTTCGGCACCGATGATCGCCGCTTTGATCACATCGAGACCGGTTTTCAAACCTCCGTCGGTCTGCAATCGGACACGATGCCGCAAATCGTTCGCGCGCAGGGTCTGATGGGTTTCGGCCAGCCCCAATTCCCATGGAGTGCCGGCATATTTGATCGACGACAGGGGGCTGGCTCCGGTGCCGCCGTCATAGCCGCTGATGGTAATGAGATCGGCATAGGCTTTGGCGACCCCTGCCGCCACCGTGCCGACTCCGGGCTCGGCGACCAGCTTGACCGACACCAAGGCGCGCGGGTTGACCTGTTTCAAGTCGAAGATCAACTGCGCCAGATCCTCGATCGAATAGATATCATGGTGCGGAGGCGGCGAAATCAACCCGACGCCGGGGCGCGCAAAACGCAGCCGCGCGATCATCTCGTTCACCTTATGGCCCGGCAGCTGGCCGCCTTCACCCGGCTTTGCGCCCTGCGCGATCTTGATCTGCAGCACCTCGGCATTGATCAGGTATTCCGGGGTCACGCCGAAGCGTCCGGACGCCACCTGCTTGATCTTGGAATTCTTCTCGGTGGCGTAGCGCAGCGGATCCTCGCCGCCTTCGCCGGAGTTCGAGCGCGCGCCCAATCGGTTCATGGCGATCGCGAGCGCTTCGTGCGCCTCCGGGGACAGCGCTCCCAACGACATGCCGGCACCGTCGAAGCGCTTGAAGAACGCCGTGATCGGCTCAACCTCATCGATCGGAATCGCCGCCCGGCGCGCCTTCAGTTTCAGCATGTCACGGATGCAGGAAATTGGCCGTTCGTTGACCAGCGCGGCGTACTGTTTGTATTGCCCGTAGTCCCCCGACATCACCGCCGCCTGCAACGTGGCGATCACGTCCGGGTTGTACATGTGGTACTCGCCGTCGTGCATGTACTTGAGCAAGCCGCCCTGGCTCACGCTCATCGAAGGATCCCACGCCCGCCGCACCAGGTATTCCAAATCCGCCTTCAAGTCGGCGAAGTCCGCGCCCTGAATGCGGCTGTCCGAGCCTTCGAAACACAGCGATACCACCTCCTGCCCAAGACCCACGATCTCGAACAATTGCGCGCCGCGGTAGCTGGCGATGGTGGAAATGCCCATCTTGGACATGATTTTAAAGAGGCCCTTGCGGATGCCTCGCCGGTAGCTGCGGCCCAGCTCCTGGCGTGTGTCCGCATCCATTTTGAGGACGCCTTTGCGCATCAAATCGAACAAGGTCTGATACGCGAGATACGGATACACGGCGGTCGCGCCATAGCCCAATAGGCACGCGAAATGGTGCGCATCGCGCGCGGTGCCGGTCTCGACCAGGATGTTGCACTTGCAGCGCAGCCCCGCCCTCACCAGACGATGATGCACCGCGCCGGTGGCAAGCAACGCGTGAATGGGGATCTTGCCCTTCACCGGATAGCGATCGGAGAGGAGCAGCACCAGCTTGCCGGCGCGCACCGCAGCTTCCGCCTGATCGCACACATTGAGGATCGCGGTCTTCAGATCCATCTCGGCAGGGAATTGCAGATCGAGGAACTCGTGCGGCACACCCGAGTCCGCCAACGCCATGATCTGGCGCAGTTTGCGCTGCGACAGAATGGGCGAACTCAGCACGATCTGTTCGGCATGCTGCGGCGCCGGCACGAAGATATTGCACTCCGGACCGATCTGGGTCTGCAGCGACATGACGATGCTTTCGCGCAGGGAATCGATGGGCGGATTGGTGACCTGGGCGAACTGCTGACGAAAATAGTCGTACAGAGAGCGCACTTTCTTCGACAAAACGGGCATGGGCGTGTCATCCCCCATCGAGCCGACCGCCTCGCTCTCGTCCTCCGCGAGAACGCGGACGATTTCATCGCGTTCCTCAGCCGAGATGTTGAACATTTTCTGAAACACCGCCAGCGTGTCGCGATCGAACGGCTCCGCCGCGAGGCGCGGATCGATGAGATCGGTTTGCAGGTAGCGCACGCCCTTCTTCAGCCACACCTTGTACGGATGGCGGCTCTTCAGCAAATCATCGACCTGACGCGTGTCCAGAAGTTCGGAGGTTTGCAAATCGAGCGCCAGAATTTCACCCGGACCGAGCTTGCCTTTCCTGACCACATCCTCGGGGGAGTAGTCCCAAACTCCCGCCTCGGATGCGATGGTGATGTGTCGATTCTTGGTGATCACCCAGCGCGCAGGCCGCAGGCCGTTGCGGTCCAAGGTGCAGCAGGCGTACCGGCCGTCGGTGAGCACGATGCCGGCAGGGCCGTCCCACGGCTCCATGTGCGTCGCGTAGTATTCGTAAAAAGCCTTGAGGTCGGGATCGATCATGTCGACCGACTGCCAAGCAGGAGGCACCAGCATGCGCATGGCATGCATGGGATCGAGACCGCCCATCAGCAGCAGTTCGAGCATATTGTCGAGCGATTGAGAATCCGATCCGGTCAGCGACACCACCGGCAGGACATCGCCCAGATCCGGCAGCAGCGGCGAGCGGAACAAAGGCCCGCGCGCCACCGCCCAGGACCGATTGCCCTGCACCGTATTGATCTCGCCGTTGTGCGCCAGATAGCGATACGGATGCGCGAGCCGCCACTGCGGCAGGGTATTGGTGGAGAAACGCTGGTGGAATACCACCACCGATGCCTCCATCCGCGGATCCTCGAGATCGGGATAGAACTGCGCCAGGTGCTGCGGCATCACCATAGCCTTGTAGACGAGGGTGCTCGCCGACAGCGATGGGATGTAGAACGCGGGATCCACACTCTCCAGAATCTTTTCGGTGCGCCGCCGCGCCATGTACAGCCGGCGGTTGAAGGTGGCCTCATCGATATCGGCGCCCGAATTGACGAACACCTGTTCGATGCGGGGCAAGGTCTTGAGCGCCTCCAAGCCGCAGGCCGATGGGTCGACGTTCATGGATCTGAATCCGGCGACGCTCAACTTCTCGCGTTCGACCTCATGCCGGAGCACCCGGCGCGCCTCCTCCGCTTGGCGCTCGTCGCGATTCAAAAAGACGAATCCCGCCGCGAATTGCGCCTCGAGCACCAATCCCGCTTCCCCCGCCACGGCCCGTAGGAAGCGCGTCGGCGTCTTGATCAACAGGCCGCACCCGTCGCCGGTCTTGCCGTCGGCCGCTACGGCGCCGCGATGGGTGAGGCGGTTCAAGGAGCTGATGGCGGTTTGCAGCACCCAGTGACTGGGCTTGTCGTCGAGGCTCGCGATCAAACCGAACCCGCAGGAGTCCTTGTCGTAGGCGGATCGATACAGGCCCCAGTCCGCGGCGCGGGGATCGGTACGCAGGCGCGCATGCGTTGGCCTCGAGGCAGTTGCGCCGTTCGCGCCAACATCGAGATCTGGATTTTGCTCATTCGCCATGTGAGAGGTCCGTGCATAGCCGCAACCCTGCGGCCGATCCGCAGAGATCTTGCGAAATCAATCCCTTAACTCGGTTCTGGGCGCGGGCGTTAGTGACGGCGCCAGGTCGGGCGACCGGGCTCTCGCGCCAGTGCATGTCTCATGATACCCAGGTGGCGAGTGTCGTCAACCGGCGATATAGCGCTCCAGCTGCTCGATCTGTTCGGTCTGCTCGTCCATCACGGCCTTCACCAAATCGCCGATCGACAGGATGCCCACCACATGCCCGGAATCGACCACCGGCAAATGCCGGAATCGGCGCTCGGTCATCAGTTGCATGCAATGATGCACCGTGTCGTGGGGTGTTACCGTAACCGCCGGCGAGGTCATGATCTCGCTCACCGGCGTGTCGTGCGAGGAGC
>DAINPA010000079.1:0-8548 GCA_036743675.1 Steroidobacteraceae bacterium | reverse complement strand
TCGGCGCCCAGATAAACGGCAAATTGATCCACCGGGAGCTCCCTTCAGACCGGGAGTGAGCATCAGACCTCAATCGTGGCGCCATGACTTTGATCGGCTGGGATTCGAAGCGTAAACTACGCCAATGAACACTACGTCCCCGTCCGCTGCCGAGGCCGAATTGGCCCAGCAGCCGCCCAATATGCTGGTTTTCACCGATGCCGCTGCCGGCAAGGTAGGCGAGTTGATCCGCGAGGAGGCCAATCCGAAGCTAAAGCTTCGGGTATTCGTCTCCGGCGGCGGTTGCTCGGGCTTTCAATACGGCTTCACCTTCGACGAGAACATCGAGGAAGGCGACTTCTGTGTGGAAAACCAAGGTGTTCAGCTGTTGATCGATCCCATGAGCGTCCAATACCTCATGGGTGCCGAAATCGACTACAAGGAAGATTTGCAGGGCGCTCAGTTCGTCATTCGTAATCCAAACGCCAAAACAACCTGCGGTTGCGGGTCTTCATTCTCGGCATAAAAATGTTGACCGCTTAGATGAGCGGCGTTCGTGTGGTTCCGGACGTCCTTGCCGCCGTGGATCTCGGCTCAAACAGCTTTCACATGGTCGTGGCGAGGTATTCGCACGATCAACTCGTCATCCTGGACCGGCTGCGCGAAATGGTGCGCCTCGCGGCCGGCATGGGCGACGGCGGGCGCCTGGATGATGCGGCCACCGAGCGCGCGCTGCGCTGCCTCGAGCGCTTCGGCCAGCGGCTGCGCGCGATGCGCGCGGACAGCGTGCGGGTGGTCGGCACCAACGCGCTGCGGCGCGCAAAGCGCAAGCGCTGGTTTTTGGAAAGAGCGCGGGCCGCTCTCGGGCACCCCATCGAAATCATTTCCGGGCTCGAAGAAGCGCGGTTGATCTATTCCGGCGTTGCGCACACCAGCCCCATGAATCCGGACAAACGCTTGGTCGTCGACATCGGCGGCGGATCGACCGAGGTGATCATCGGCGAGGGGTTCGATCCTTTGCTGCTCGAAAGTTTGTCCGTCGGCTGCGTCGGCTTGAGCGCCGCTTATTTCGAGGACGGCAAAATATCCGAGAAGCGCTTCGAGCGCGCCCGAACGGCGGTCAGGCTCGAACTGGAGCCCATTCAAGCAGCCTACCGAAAGCTCGGCTGGCTCCAGGCCTTCGGAAGTTCCGGCACGGTGCGCGTCATCGGCGACGTCGTGCGCCGGCTCAATCCCGATTCGCCGCGCATCACTGCCGAGAAGCTGCGCGCCCTGGCCGAGCGCGTGATAGCGGCGGGGCACGTGGACGATCTCGATCTCGAGGACGTCGACGCCGAGCGTGCACCGGTTTTTCCGGCCGGTCTCGCCATCTTGCTGGAGGTGGTGGAGAACTTCGGCATCGATCGCATACGCGTCGCCGAAGGAGCGATGCGCGAGGGGCTGCTTTACGATCTGTTGGGCCGCTTCACCGACGAGGATGCGCGGGTGCGCAGCGTGCGGGCCATGGAACGGCGCTTTCACGTCGATACGCTGCAGGCGCAACGCGTCGAGACGACCGCCGCCACACTGCTCGCGCAGGCGGAGTACGAATGGGGGCTGGAGGACCCGCTCGCGGAGCTGGTATTGCGCTGGGCGGCCCGCTTGCACGAGGTCGGCCTCGACATCGCTCACTCGAAGTATCATCGCCACAGCGCGTATCTTCTGGAGCACACCGACCTGCCGGGGTTTCCGCGCGAGGAGCAGTTGCTGCTGTCGGCGCTGGTGGGCGGCCACCGCAGGCAATTGTCCTTCGAGACGCTCGAGGATCTGGTGCCGCCGTGGGACCGGCATGCGGAGTTTCTGATCGTGCTTTTGCGCCTGGCGGTGCTGTTGCATCGCGGCCGCAGTCCGCAGCCGCTTCCGGAGGTGCGCCTGCAGATCAAAGGGCGCACCTTGAATTTGGAACTGCCGCAAAGATGGATGAAGGAACACCCGCTCACTCTCGAGGATCTGGAGCAGGAGCGCGTCTACCTGAAGGACGCCGGCTTTCGGCTCAACCTGACCCAGGCGCTGCCCGAAGCGGCCCTCAAGACTCCATGAGCGCAACGCGCTCGTCGTACAAATTCACCAAGCGTGCTTGAGCCGATACTCCGCCGGCGCCGTCGGCCCGGGAGTATTCGCCGCTCGAGTGCAGATTCCAGGACTGGCAGTCATCGGCCAGGTACAGGCTCAACTCGTCGCCGACGCGCGCCTGAAGCGCGGCGGACTCGACCGGATACGCCACTTCGATGCGACGGAACAAATTCCGATCCATCCAATCGGCACTGGCGCAATACACCTCGCGCATGCCGGCGTTCTCGAAGTCATAGACCCGCGAATGCTCGAGAAATCGCCCGACGATCGAGCGCACCCTGATGCGCTCGGATATACCGGGCACGCCGGGGCGCAGGCAGCACACGCCGCGGACGATGAGATCGATCTCGACGCCGGCGCGCGATGCGCGGTACAGCGCTTGAATGATGGTCGGCTCGGTGAGCGCGTTCAGCTTGGCGATGATGCGCGCCGGCTTGCCGGCGAGGGCGTGCTGCGCTTCGCGCGCTATTTTTTCGATCAGCGCGTGATGCAGCGTGAAGGGCGCGTGCAGCAGCTTGCGCAGGCGCGGCACCCGGGTCAGTCCCGTGAGCTGCAGGAAAATTTCATGGATGTCTTCGCCGATGGCTTCATCGGCGGTCAATAGGCCGTAGTCGGTATAGAGCCGCGCCGTCTTGGCGTGGTAATTGCCGGTGCCGAGGTGACAGTAACGGCGCAGGCCCTTTTCCTCGCGACGCACGACCATCACCAGCTTGGCGTGGGTTTTGAAGCCGAACACACCGTACATGACGTGCGCGCCCGCCTCCTGCAGCTTGTTCGCGAGTTCGATGTTGGCTTCCTCGTCGAAGCGCGCCCGCAGCTCGATGATCACCGTCACGTCCTTGCCGGCCTGCGCCGCTTCGATCAGCGCGCCGACGATCGCGGAATCGGTTCCGGCCCGGTATAGCGTTTGCTTGATGGCGAGCACGTGCGGGTCGCTCGCCGCCTGCTTGATGAAATCCATGACGGGCCCGAATCCCTGGAACGGGTGGTGCAGCAGCACCTCGCCCGCCCGCAGGGTGGTGAACACATCGTTGCCGGCGCGCAGCCGTTCGGGAACGCTCGGGCTGAACGCGGCGTACTTGAGCTCCGCCCGATCAACGAGATCGTAAACCGCCATAAGACGGTTCAAGTTCACGGGTCCGGATACCTTGTAGAGATCATCGGCGGTGAGTGCGAATTGACCGAGCAGGTAACTCAAAATCTCGTCCGGACAGTCGCGCGCGGTTTCCAATCGCACCGCATCGCCGTAGCGGCGCGAAGCCAGCTCGCCTTCGACGGCGCGCAGCAAGTCGTCCACTTCCTCTTGTTGGACGAACAAGTCGCTGTTTCGAGTGACCCGAAACTGATAGCAGCCGCGCATGCGCATGCCTTCGAAAAGCCTCGACACGAAGGCCTCGACGATGGTGCCGAGGAACACGAAATGGCGGCTGCCGAGCTCATCGGGAAGCCGGATGATTCGCGGCAGCGAGCGCGGCGCCTGGACCACCGCGAGGCCGCTGTTGCGCCCGAACCCATCCTCGCCCTCGACGACCACGGCGAAATTCAGGCTTTTGTTGAGAATCTTGGGGAACGGCCGCGCGGGATCGAGCGCCAGCGGGCTGAGTACCGGCTCGACTTCGCGCTCGAAATAATCCGCCAGCCAGGCCGCCTGGGCCGCGGTCCAGCGGTCCGCCGAGAGGAAAACCACGCCGTTTTGCGCGAGTTCCGGCATCAGCACATCGTTGAGCAGCTGATACTGCTCGTCGACCAGGTCCACGCTGCGCACGCGGATCGCCTTCAGCTGATCGGGAACCGACAGTCCGTCGGGGCCGCCCTGCACCGCGCCCGCCTCCAGCAGCTCCTTGAGACCCGCCACCCGTATCTCGAAGAATTCGTCGAGATTCGCGCACGAGATGCACAGGAATCGCACGCGCTCCAGCAGCGGTATCCGCGGATCCTTGGCCTGTTCCAACACCCTCTGATTGAACTCGAGAAACGATAGTTCCCGATTGATGTAAAGCGCCGGCGCGTGCAAATCGCTGTCGTTCATGCGGACAAGTGTGAAGCTTCGGTCATGACAGTTCAATGAACCCACGGTGCGTGCACGGCAGCTGCGCGGCGCACGGCGTTCAGGCGTGCCGGTACACGCCGCCCAAGATGCGCGCGCCCGCGGCGCCGGTTACGCTGCCCGCGCTCGAGGGCAGCCCGGCAAGGGTGCGGCGCGCAAACCAGGCAAAGGCCACGGCTTCCACAAAGTCCGGGTCCAAACCCAAGGCGGCGGTGGTCGCGACTCGATTCGGCGCCGCCAATCGGGCGAGCGCCGCCAGCAGCAGCGCATTGTGAGCGCCGCCGCCGCAGACATAGAGAGCCGCATTGGGCGCGTAACGGCGCGCCGCCCCCGCAATAGTCGCCGCGGTGTACTCGAGCAACGTTGCCTGCACGTCTTCGGGCCGGCGCGCCTGCGTGCCGAGCTCATTCTGCAGCCACTGCATATTGAACAGCTCGCGGCCGGTGCTCTTGGGCGGCGGGAGCGCGAGGTACGGTTCATTCATCAATTGCCGCAGCAGGCCGGCATCGCTGCGGCCGGTGCCGGCCCAGGCGCCGCCGGCGTCGAAATTCAGGTCCCGATGGCGCGCGATCCAGGCGTCGAGCAGGCGATTACCGGGGCCGGTATCGAAGCCGAATACCGGCGCGCCGCGGCTCAATATCGTCACGTTCGCCATACCGCCCACATTGACGATGACGCGATCTTCGTCGGCGCTGCGAAACACCTGATCGTGGAATACCGGCAGCAGCGGCGCGCCCTGGCCGCCTGCTGCGACGTCGCGGCGACGGAAGTCGCCGACCACCGTGATGCCGGTCATTTCAGCCAGCGTATTCGGGTCGCCGATCTGCCAAGTGAACGGCACCGGCAGGTCCGGGCGATGCCGCAGCGTCTGCCCGTGGCTGCCGATGGCCGCCACCCTGCCGGCGCCGACGCCCGAGTCGCGCATGAGACGAATTGCCGCCTGCGCAAACGCCTGCGCCACGGCGACATCGATCTGGCCGATTTCGTCGAGCGATACGCGGTCCGCGGACTCGATGAGCGAGGCGATTCTGCTCTTCAGCGCGGGCTCGAAGGCGGTGGCACTGGTCGCGACGATCGACAGCGGTGCGACGTCGAAGTCGACGAGCGCAGCGTCGATCGCGTCCATGCTGGTGCCCGACATCAGACCGAGGTACAGACCCACTGGCTCAGAGTCCGTTGATTCGGCGGGTGTCAGTTGACCGCGACCCGCGAGGGCGCATCGCTCGAGTTTCGAGCGGTGGCCGGCACCGATGCGGCAGGCGCCGGCACCTGCGCCGAGGCGGACCTCGCCGTCGCTTGCGGTGCCGACAGGGCCGCGAGCCATGGGGCGCTCGCCGTGCGAAATATGATCAGCGCATCGGCGGACAGCGGTTCAGCGCCCGGCAGCAGCACCGTCTGCGGATTCTTGTGCACGCCATTCATCAGATACTCGTAATGCAGGTGCGGCCCGGTCGCGAGGCCGGTCATGCCGACATAGCCGATGATGTCGCCCTGTCGAACATGCGATCCGACGCGAATGTCCTTTGCGAAGCGCGACATGTGGCCGTAGAGCGTCGAGACGCTGTTGCTGTGGGAGAGGACCAGCGCGTTGCCATAGCCGCCCTGCTGACCCCTGAAGCTCACGCGCCCGTCGCCGGCCGCATGCACCGGGGTCCCGATGGGGGCCGCGTAGTCGGTCCCCATATGACCGCGGATGAGGTTCAAGATGGGATGCAGGCGGTGGGGATTGAACACCGAGCTGACCCGGGTGAATTCCACGGGTGCGCGCAGAAAGGCTTTGCGCATGGGTTTGCCGTCGGGTGTGTAGTAACCGGCATGGCCCGCATCGTCCACGAATCGCACGGCGCGATAGATCTTGCCGCTGTTGATGAACTCCGCCGCGAGAACTTTGCCGTCGCGAAGATAGCGGCCGTCCTGATAGATTTGTTCGTAGACCGCCGTGAAACGGTCGCCCTCGCGGATGTCGAGCACGAAGTCGATATCCCAGGCGAATACATTGGCGAGCTTCAGCGCCACGATATCGGAAATATCGGCCGACTCGGCGGCTTGGAACAACGACGAATCGATGGTGGCGGTGGCGGTGCGAATCCGGGTCTGCACCGGATTACTGAGTATCTTGGCGGCGAAGCCGGCATCCTCGCGCACCACGTGCAGCGTTTGGGTCTCGCTGACCTTGCGGGACAATTCTTTGATCTCCCGGTCGGCATGCGTGAGCTTGATCGCATCCCCGGGTTTAAGAAAATCCAAGCTCTGGCGGATGCCGGGCAGATTGCGAATCGCCGCGAGATCCGCCGGATCGAGCGCCATGCGCCTGAAGATGGCATCCAGAGTATCGTTTCGGCCGACCACCACCTCGATGGTTGCGGCAACACTTGCTTGCTGCACCGCGGGAGCGCCGGTTTGCGGTACGGCGAGCGCCGCGGCGGTCGCGGATGCCGCGTCGAGGGGTGCGCGGGACGGGTAGATGAGCGGGGCCGGGCTGCTCGGGCCCGAGGCCGGCGCATCGCTCGCCGCGTGCCAAAGGATCAGCGCCGCGCTGGCCGACGCCGCATACGGCGCCACACCGGCCATTAAGCGGCTGATATGTCCGGCGAATTTTAGGATGGCCAAGCGGATGCGGTGCACGGGTGAGATCCTCGCAGGACAAGGACGCAGGCTAACGGTCGGCCACTGCTCGGTCAATCGCAAGCGCCCTGTTTGTGAGTGAGGGCGCAATTATGGCTGGCCGTCCACGGGCCGCGCCCGTAGAGTAGCGCCGCGATATTTTGGGCCAACAGGGGATTGAAGGGCTTTGAGCACCAATTTGGACGAGCAGCTGCGCGAATTGAAGCGGGGTGCGGTGGACCTCATTCAAGAGGCGGACCTAATCAAGAAGATTCGGCGCGGCAAACCGCTGCGCGTCAAGGCGGGCTTCGATCCGACCGCGCCGGATCTGCATCTGGGCCACACCGTACTCATCAACAAATTGCGCCAATTCCAGCGATTCGGCCACGACGTCATCTTCTTGATCGGCGATTTCACGGGCATGATCGGCGATCCGACCGGCAAGAACGCCACCCGGCCGCGATTGACCGCCGTTGAAATCGCCGGGAACGCGCGAACCTACCAGGAGCAGATCTTCAAGATCCTGGACCCTGAGCGAACGCTGATCGAATTCAATTCGACCTGGATGCGTGCGATGGATGCGGCGGGGCTGATCGAACTGGCGGCCAAGCACACGGTGGCGCGCATGCTCGAGCGCGACGATTTCGCGCGGCGCTACAAGAGCGGTCAGCCCATCGCCATTCACGAGTTCTTGTATCCGCTGGTCCAAGGCTACGATTCTGTTGCACTGCGGGCCGATGTCGAGCTCGGAGGCACGGATCAGAAATTCAATCTGCTGGTCGGCCGGCAACTGCAGGAAGCGTACGGCCAGGAACCGCAGATCGTGCTGACGACCCCGCTGCTCGAAGGGCTCGACGGGGTCCAGAAAATGTCCAAATCTCTCGGCAACACTGTCGCCATACAAGATGCGCCGCAAATCATGTTCGGCAAACTGATGTCGATTTCGGACGTGCTCATGTGGCGCTATTTCGAGCTGCTGAGCTTTCGCCCATTGCCCGAGATCGAGGCAATGCGCCGGGAGGTCGACCAGGGCAGGAATCCCCGGGACGTGAAATTCGAGTTGGCGCGGGAAATCGTCGCGCGCTTCCATTCGAGCGCGGCCGCCGAGCATGCCCACCGCGACTGGGCGACGCGAGTGCAAGCCGGCGCGGTGCCCACGGATTTGGAGGAGCGAACCATTGAAATAGAGGCCGACAGCGCACGCTTGGCCGGCATTTTGAAGGATTTGGGGTTCGTCTCGAGCAGCTCCGAGGCGACCCGCAAAATCGAGGAAGGCGCGGTGCGCGTGAATCAAGAGAAAATCAGCAGCCGCGGGCACGAATTGCCCGCGGGAAACACCTATATTGTTTCGGTTGGCAAGCGATTTTTCGCCAAGATCAAGCTGGTAAAATCGGCCTGAGACCGCAGCGCCGGAGAGATTTGTGACAAGCGGTTGACAGAGCCTTGGCCAGGGCTATACTGCGCGCCCTTCCAAGTGAAAGGCGGATTTGGGGACTTGTCGCGGATTGACGGACCTCGAATCTGAGCTATACTTGAAAGTCTTGCCCCGGACCTTTGTCGCCCGGGGTTATTCTTTAAAAATTCGAACAGGTAACTTGTGTGGGGACTCGCGTCAAGCACCTTTGGTGCAATTGATACGAGTACCAAACGACCAGTTGTTCATTCGTGCCTAAAATCACGTTATGAATGGGTGAGAGTTTGGGATCGTGATTGCTTCAGTGAAAAAGTGTTATTAACTGAAGAGTTTGATCCTGGCTCAGATTGAACGCTGGCGGCGTGCCTAACACATGCAAGTCGAGCGGTAAC
>DAINPA010000078.1:0-8836 GCA_036743675.1 Steroidobacteraceae bacterium | reverse complement strand
TGGCGTACGTGATGATCCGAATCTTGAGGCCATCCCTCCCAAGGTTGCCGGCATAATTTTTTCCATTACAAAACAATTACTTAAGATCGCCTAACTAGGCCACAATTTGCCGACTTACCCCGCGATAAGGCTCTGAATTCCTAGATCTCCGGATCTTCCAGTGGCGCAACTCCTGAACGGGCGTTTCCCGCCTCGGCGTTCCGGATAACCTGCCCTCAAACTCAGGTCCATTCCATAAGAGAGCTACCCTGGCTTGCCCTCGAACCAAGGATATCGTAAAGTAAGGATTCATTACTTTGAAGTGAAGCAATTACTCATGCTTGCCAAAATGACCGCGAAAAACCAACTGACCCTGCCCAAGGCCATTACCAATGCCGTTGGTCCGGCCCAGTATTTTGATGTCAAAGCCAAGGACGGCCAAATTGTGCTGACGCCCGTACGCATGCAGCGCGCCGATGCGGTTCGAGCCAAGCTCGCTGAATTGAATCTAACGGATGCAGATGTGGAAGAGGCGGTAAATTGGGCGCGCAGACCCGGTGGAAAGGCAAGGAAGTAAGTCGAACACGGTGCGCGCGGTGTTGGATACCAACATCGTAGTCTCAGCGCTACTGTTCGCTCACGGCAAGCTCGCCCCTATCCGACTCGCCTGGCAGGTTGGGGCGTTTGCCCCCCTAGCGTCGGCAGCAACCACAGAGGAACTTATTCGGATCTTGAGCTACCCGAAATTCAAGCTCACTGCCGAGGAGCGTGATGAGCTGTTGGGCGACTATCTTCCCTATTGCACGACGGTGAGAATGCCGGCCGAGGCGCCGAGAGTCCCAGCATGCCGTGACCCATGGGACCTGCCTTTCCTGCAACTTGCGGCTTACGGCAACGCCAACTTTCTGGTTGGCGGGGACCGAGATCTGCTTGCCATCCGCGCAAAGACTCGCTACTCGATCGTCACAGCGGAGGCCTTCATGTCTCACCTGGCTAAACTTTAGAAATCCGAACGAAGGCGAACCGTCTGTGCACGTGACTGCAGCAGAGGTGACTGCCTTGTGCAAAACCGAAGCTTGCATCTTGTTCGACATTTGGACTTCCTTCTTTAGGTGGCTTTCAAGCCGCTGCCGGCAGACCTTTCCGGAGCAATCGACGGTCACCTTCGGACCTACTCCAACGACGACGGTCGTATGGTCTGTGCGTATTCTAGGGTGAGGCATCTCGATACCATATTTAGGGCGCCTTTGGCACTCGATTCCGGAGCCCGAAACGCTCAGTGAAACTGACGCTTATCCGACCGCCGCAGCCTTGGCGCGGCTCGTGCGCTGCGCGGGCCATGCGAAGCGCAATCGGCGGTGCGCTTGAGCACAGTCCCTCAGGTACAGGTTCATCAAAGTTTGGTACGGAATGGCCGTTTCCTTGGCCAGGGTCCGGAAATACGCGACGGTCTCGGTATCCAGGCGAATGGTCAGCTGCTGCTTGAGACGCTTCGCATACGGATTGCGTTTTGCTTGTGAGAAGTCGTCGTGCTTTTTCATCAAATTGCCCTCAAGTCAACCGGCGGCGGCTATAAGTCTGTTGTTCTCGGCGATCGGCTTTGCGCGCGCTGATCCGTCGAATGACGTCCTCTTGCTCGCGATGTGCATGGACTACCACCAGAAGTCTCCACTCGGCACTAAGCCCAAGCAAAATGAACCGCTCTTCCGATTCCGAGTGCTCCGGATCGGCGATTAAGGGCGCCTCCTCATCCAAAAACACCGACCGCGCTTCCTCGAACGAAACTCCGTGCTTGCGTCGATTCGCAGCGGCCTTGCGAGGATCCTAGTCGAAGCGAAGTCCCTTCACAAAATCATTATAACTACATTGTAACTACAAGACAAAGGGATGATGGGATTCCCTCAATTCACGCCACTGTGGACCCATGGCATCCTCTTGCCGGTTCTGGTGCATCTGCCGACAATAGCCTTTCGTCGCGCACCGACGCGTGCCCGGTCACTCTTGTCAGTGATGGGAAACAGCCTGAAACAAGGCATTTGTGCTTCGCGGCCTGTCGGTATTCTGTCCGCCAGCGACCGTTCTCCCGCCCAAAATCCCCAGATGCACCAGAACCCGATTACGGCGCCATCGAGAAAACCACGTTGGGGACCGTCGACTTGGAACCCGACAAGATGCACGCGAAAGACGTGATCGCGCACTGCGAAGCGCTCGCGGCGATCGGCGTGCAGCATGCAATATTCAACATGCCGAACATGCATGAGATCCGGGCGCTGGAAGTCTTCGGCCGCGAGATCATCCCTGCAGTCGCCGGTCTTTAACTTCGGACCGGCTCCAATATGACGACAGGGATCTGGCGGTCGGTCTTGGTCTGGTACTGCGCGTACGGCCCGTAGATTTCCACCATCTTCGGCCACAGCGCTGCGCGCTCCTCGGCGTTCGCGGTGCGCGCGTGGGCAGTGAACTTCTCCGCCTTGACCTGCACCCGGACCTCCGGGTTAGCCTGCAAGTTCAAGTACCAGGCCGGATGCGTCGGCGCGCCGCCCTTGGAGGCGACGACCAAATAGTTCTTACCGGATCGGCCGAAGATCAGCGGCAGGGTCAGGACTTTGCCGGACTTGCGACCGACGGTGGTCAGCAGCAGCGTGGGCACCATGCCCTTGCCGCCGCCGAGGCTGGCGTCCCACAGGTAGCCGTCCGCGCCGTCGGTGGCGAGATAGCGCGTGAGATGATCCTTGATCCAAGCCGGAAGCTCTGAAGACTTGTTCGATTCAGCCATGGTGTCCTCCACGTCGATGCTGCAGGGTCGCGACCAGATGCCGATACCATACGCCCGCGATCGGCATTATGCGACTGGAGCGCTTCTTGGCGTGTCACACCCGAGTTGCGCTGAGCGCATCCGCCGCCTGCAGTACGGCCTGGGCCAGCCGCAATCGGTCATCGGCGCTGTTCATCAGCGTCGCCGCGCTGAAAAACGTCACGCCCGGTAGCGGTTCCGGAATCGGATCGGTCTGGTCGATGACAAACCCGTCGATGATGCCCGCATAGCGCCGGGCGACCGCCGCGCCGCTGACCTCGAGGCCGAGCTCAGCCAGCATTTTCGCCGCCGGGCCTTTGATCGCCTTGCCGCCGATGATGGGCGTGACGGCAACCACCGGCGCATCGGATTGTCGTATCGCGGCGTGAATGCCCGGCACCGCGAGAATAGGCTCGACGCTGACGAATGGGTTCGAGGGACAAATGACGATGGCGCGCAGATCACGGCGCTCGAGGGCGGCGAGCGCGTCGGGCTGCGCGCGCGCCGACTCGGCGCCGGCAAACACGAACTCGCGCACCGCCGGCCGGCATTGCTGATGCACGAAGTATTCCTGGAAATCGAGCCATCCTTCCGCGGTGCGCACGCGCGTGCGCACCGCGTCATCGCTCATCGGCAGCACCCGGGGGGCGATGCCAAGGGCCCGGCACAGGTGCGCCGTGACTTCGCTCAAAGTGGCGCCCCGGGCAAGCCGCCAACTGCGCTCCACGTGTGTGGCGAGATCGCCATCGCCGAGCTGAAACCAGTTCTCCCCACCCAGAGCCTTGAGCGCCTGCATGAATGTCCAGGTCTCATCGCGCCGTCCCCAGCCGCGGACCGGATCAGACAATTCCGCCAAGGCGTACATTACCGAATCCAGGTCGGGCGCGATGTGCAGGCCCAGATGCTGGAAGTCATCGCCGGTGTTGACGATGATGGAGAGATCCTCCGGCTGCAGCGCCATGCTAAAGCCTTGCGCGAGCTTGGCGCCCCCCACGCCCCCGCATAAGGCAACGACGTGGCCGCTCATCGGAACAGATCCTGCTGCTGCGGGCGAATGAGGGCGGCAGCGGGCTGGTGCGGTGCGCGGAGCGTAAGGCCGCGAACCAGAATGACGGGGCGCGCCTCGTTCGCCTGACCCATGAACACCGAGGCGGCCGAAGCGATCTCGTCGGCGTGGCCGACAACTGTGACGCGGAGAGGTCGCCCGAACAAATCCGTGTGACCGCGCAGGTCGAGTGTCGCAGGAAAACCCGCGCAGCCGATCGCCACGCCGACCGTGCCCACGCGCCACGGACGGCCGAAACTGTCGCTGATAATGATGCCCGGCGCAGAGCCCGTCAGCGTACGCAGCCGCTCGCGCAAGCGCGCGGCGCTGGCATCCGGGTCTTCGGGCAGCAGCAGGGCAAACTCGCCGCTCGCAGGATCGGCGACGTTGGATTGATCGATACCCGCGTTTGCCATGACGAGTCCTAGTCGGTGCTCGACGATCAGCACATCTTTGGCGGCGCGCACCACGCGCCGCGATTCGCGCAGCACCAGCTCCACGAGTCGGGGATCCTTCTGCACGATCTCGGCCAGGTCGAGCGCACTCGCACTCGGCACGACGGTGGCGAGATCGATCCGCCGGCACTCGGCCTTGGAGATCACTTTCTGCGCGAACACCAGCACATCGTCGCTGCGTAGCGCGAGCTCGCTGCGCGCCAGCGCCGCCGCGGTCAAGGCAGCGAGATCATCGCCGCTCGCCACTTGCGGAAAGTCCGGCAGCGCGATGATGCGCAGTTCCGCTGCAGCGCTCATCGCCGACGCCCCGGTACGCGCTCAGCCAAACGCCGCTCGCAGGCGCGGTAAGACCTGATCGGCGTATAAATTCAAGAAACGCGCCTGATCGGGGCCTGGAGCGTGAAACACGAGGTGGCGGAATCCCATCTCGACGTACGGTCGAATCTTTTCCACATGCTCATCCGGATCCGTCGAGACGATCCAGCGCTTGGCGGTGCGCTCGGCCGGAAGCTGATCGGCGAGCCGCTCCATTTGCAGCGGATCCTCCACCGAAATCTTCTCCTCCGGCGAGAGCGCGAGCGCCGCCCAATGGCGCGTGTCCTCCAGGGCGCGCTGCCGGTCGCGGTCGAAAGAGACTTTCATTTCGATCATCATGTCGAGGTCCTCCGGCTTGCGGCCGGACGATTGAATTCCTGCCGCCACGTTGGGCAGCAAGGTATCGCGGTACAGTTCCGGCGCTTTGCCGCTGGTGCAAATGAATCCGTCGGCGAATTGTCCGGCGTACTTAGCGAATACCGGGCCCGCAGCCGCGACATAGATCGGCGGCAGGATCGCCGGCCGGTCATAAATCGTCGCTTTGTCGGTGCGATAGTATTGCCCTTTAAAAGTGACCCGCTGTTCGCTCCAGAGTTCTCTGATCAGCGCCAACGCCTCCTTGAGCCGCGCCGTACGCTCTTTGGGTTCGGGCCAGGCCAGCCCCAGTGCCGGCACTTCGTTGAGCGATTCGCCCGTGCCGACGCCCAAGATCACCCGCTCGGGGAACATTACGCCGAGCGTGCCGAAGGCCTGCGCTACTACCGACGGGTGATAGCGGAACGTGGGCGTGAGCACGCTGGTGCCCATGACGATGCGCGAGGTGCGCGCGCCGAGCGCGCCCATCCACGCGATCGAAAACGGTGCGTGGCCGCCCGTGTGGCGCCAGGGCTGAAAGTGATCGCTGATGAACACCGAATCGAAGCCGCGCTGTTCGGCGAGAACCGAGAAGTCGAGCAGCTCGTTGGGCCCGAATTGCTCCGCCGAAGCCTTATAGCCCAATCGCAGCACGACGCTCCCCCTTGGCAATCAGCCGGCCGTGGCCAATGCGGACGGCTTGGCTGCGGACGGCATGTGCGCCGCCCACGGCGAGGGCATCTCGCCGGGAATGCCGTAGAGCGTGGTTCGCTGACGTGCCGGTCGGCCGATGCGCCGCGCCAGCGCCTGAAGCTGCACGGCGTCGAGCTCCTGGCCGTGTACGCCCCCGGCAGCGCGAGTGATCGACTCGTTCATGAGCGTGCCGCCGAGATCATTCGCCCCGGCGTCCAAGCACAGCGCCGCACCTTCGGCGCCCATCTTCACCCAGGACGTCTGGATATTCCGGATCAGCGGATGCAGCACGAGCCGGGGCACGGCATGCATGAGTACGGCCTCGCGAAAACTCGGCCCCGAGCGCGTCCGCCCCTTGCGCCACAGCGGCGCCTCCATGTGCACGTAGCCGAGCGGCACGAACTCACTGATGCCATGGGTGCGCTCCTGCAGCGTGCGCAGGCGCTGCAGGTGTCGGGCCCAGTGCACAGGCTGCTCGACGTGTCCAAACATGATCGTGGCCGTGGTGCGCAGGCCCACCTCATGCGCGGTGCCGATTACTTCCAGCCATTCGTCCGTGCGCAGCTTGTCCGGGCAGATAATGGCGCGGATCTCGTCGTCCAGAATCTCGGCGGCCGTGCCCGGCAACGTCGAGAGGCCCGCATCGCGCAGCCGCTCTAAATACACCGCGAGCGGCAGGCCAAGCGTGCTCGCGCCGTGCTGAACCTCCAAGGGCGAAAAAGCGTGCACATGCATCCGCGGCACCGCCTCTTTGACGGCGCGGACGATATTCAAGTAGGTATGGCCCGTGAAGCTCGGATGGATGCCGCCCTGCAGGCACACCTCGGTCGCGCCCGCGACCGCTGCCTCGAGCGTGCGGCGCGCCACCTCGTCGAGATCGAGATTGTAGGCCGGTCCGCGCAGATCTTTGGACCCTTGGCCTTTCGAGAACGCGCAGAAGCCGCAGTGGTACAGACAGATGTTCGTGTAGTTGATGTTCCGATTGACGACGTAAGTGACCGTATCGCCGACCGACTCGTGGCGCAATTGGTCCGCCGCGGCGATCACCTCATCGAGATCGCGGCCTTCAACACTGAACAGGCGCACGATATCCGCCTCGATCAGCGCGTGCCCCGCACGAGCGGCCTTGATGATCGCTCCAATTCCCGGCGCGCGGCCGATGCGCTGCAGCTGCGCGCCGTCAGCCTCGGGAGGCGAGGCCGAATCACCCGCTGTAGACCTGCGCGCGGTGGTCGACCAGTGCGCTGCGATCGGCGGCAAATCGCTGCCGGAACCCGCGTACCAGCGGTCCGGCCGCGCGAAGCCGCGGCTATCGCTGAGTCGGCGCACGCGTGGCGCGATGGCGGGATCCGTCCACGCCTCGGGCCGCATCGCATACGCGGGGACCAGCGCCAGGCGCTCGACGAGCTCCCGCCCGGCCGCGTTCGTCGCAAGCGCGAGATCTGCAAGATGCGGCCAGGGCGCCTCCGGGTTGACGTGGTCGGGCGTCACCGGCGATACGCCGCCCCAGTCGTTGATGCCGGCGCGCACCAGGCTGCTGAGACCCTCGGGCCGCAGGTTGGGCGGCGCCTGAATCGACATCGTGGGGCCAAACAGAATGCGCGCCGCCGCAATCGTCCAGAGCTGCTCTTCCAGGGCGGGCTCGGGGGCCGCGGCCATTTTGGTTCCGGGCTTCGCTTTGAAATTCTGAATGATGAGTTCCTGCAGATGGCCGTGGGCATCCTGGACCGCGCGCAGCGCCAGCAGGGACTCGATGCGCTCGCGGCGCGTCTCGCCAATGCCGATCAAGAGGCCCGTCGTCATCGCAATGCCCAGCTCGCCGGCAGCCCGCAAGGTTGCGAGCCGCCGTGCCGGTACCTTATCGGGGGAACCGAAGTGCGGACCGCCGCGCTCGCACAGCCGGTCTGATGCGCTCTCGAGCATCAATCCCATCGATGCGCTCACCGGCCGAAGCCGGCGCAAATCCGCGGCGTCCATGACCCCGGCGTTCAGATGCGGCAGCAGCCCAGTCTCCTCCAGCACGAATTTGGCCATGCGCTCAAGGTAATCGAGCGTGCTCTGCGCACCTGCGGCATCGAGAGCGGCGCGCGCCGCGGCGTAGCGCTCCTCCGGCTTGTCGCCGAGCGTGAACAGGGCTTCCTTGCAGTCGGCGGCGCTGCCCGCGCGCGCGATCGCGAGCACCTCCTCGGCCGTGAGGTACGCGCCCTTGAGACGCCGCGGCGCTTTGGCGAAGGTGCAGTAGTGGCAAACGTCCCGGCATAGCTGCGTGAGCGGAATGAACACTTTGCGCGAATAGGTGACCGCCTCGCCGAAGCCGGCCAGGGTGAGCGACTCGGCGGCCTGCAGGAGTTCCTCGGCCGGCGCCTCGACCAGGATTGCCAATGCCTCGGCCGCGACGGGCCGGCGGCCGGCCTCGGCCGCGCGCAGCAGCGCGCTCAGGCCTGCAGGCGCGCGAGCCATCGCTCCTCATCCAGGCCGTCGAGGTCGGCAGGCGAATCCACGTCGAACTCGAGGCCGGGGAGGCGAACCACCTGTGGACTTAAGCCCGTGCGTTGTGCCTCCTGCAGATGCAATCGCTGGCTACCTAAGCCGAATTGGAAACAAAACGGAAGCTCTGACACGAGACACAGTGCGTTCGTACCCACCCCAGCGGTGTCGGGGGCGATCGCAAAGCCCCCGGTTCGGCCGGCACGCACTAAATCATCGATTTCGGCCGCGGTGATCTTCGGCAGGTCCGCCGGCAGTATCACCACCTCTCGGCAGCCCAATTCGCGCAGCAACCGATGTGCCTGTGTCAGCGCGCTGTTGAGGCACTTGCCGGTATCGGCAAGCACCGGGATCTCGGTGGGCACGGAGTCGCGCTCGGGACTCACCACGATGATCTGACGCACCGTCTGTGCGGCGCCGGCCGCCGAGAGCACCGCCGCGAGCATTGAGCGCACCAGTTCGATGCGTGCCGAAGGCGCAAGCGCCTCCGCAAGCCGCGTCTTGGAGCGCGCACGCTCCTTGATTGCAATCAGGGCGCACGCGCCGCGCCACCGATCAATCCGGCGGGTCAGATCGCCAAGCATCGTCAAGCTCATCCAGCCCTCCGCGCGAGTCCCCAGCACTAAGCAACCAGAATACGCATGCTAGTTCATTTCGGCTAGCGTCATGACCCTGGCGCCAGCAGAGCGAGCAGACGCTCGTCCGCAGCAATAG
>DAINPA010000077.1:3388-8849 GCA_036743675.1 Steroidobacteraceae bacterium | reverse complement strand
GCGGCGAGAGCCAAGGGCCATATTCTAGAGTATTCCTCCGGCAGATCCTGCGATACTACACGAGGGATGCATCGTGAGAGCGCACAGGCAATACCGCGGCCCGAGCTGACCCGGGGCGTCGGCGCGTGGGCGGCGATTGCCGTCAACGTCACCAATATGATCGGCGCCGGAGTCTTCTTGAAGACCCGCGTCATGACCTGCAACGTGGGCGGCGCCAAAACGGTCATGCTGGTGTGGGTCGCCGCGGGTCTTCTGTCGCTGGCCGGCAGCTTTTCGTATTCCGAGATCGCCGCGATGATGCCGGAGGCGGGCGGCGACTACGTGTATTTGCGCCGTGCCTACAGCCGGGTGGTGGGATTTCTCTTCGGCTGGATGGCGTTCACGGTTTTTCGCACCGGTGCGCAAGCCGCGCTCGCCGTCGGGCTCGCGATTTTCATGAATGTGGCATTGGGCGGTGCCTTGCGGCAGTGGCACATCGACGGTCAATTACTCGGTCTACACCTGCAAGTCGGCGGTTTGACCATCGTTGCGCTCGCGACCATCTGGACCGTGGCGCTCATCAATTGCGCCTCGGTGTCGACCGGAGGCCGCACCGCGCTCCTGGCGACGATCGCCAAGGTCGCACTGGTGCTCGGCATCGCTATCGGCGCCTTCATATTTGCGCCCGGCGATTGGGCGCATCTCGAGGGCTCCGGCGTGCTCGGCAGCTGCGAGGGTGTCGCCGCCTCGGCGCGAGGCGGTATTGCGGGCTTCGGTGCCGCCATGCTCGGGGCTCTGTGGGCGTACGACGGCTGGAACAACGTCGCGCCGCTCGCAGGCGAAATTCGCGATCCGCAGCGTAACCTGCCGCGCGCCTTCATCGGCGGCATGCTGGTGGTCGGCGCGCTGTATCTGTTCGTCAACATCGCGTACTACTACGCGCTGACGCCTCTCGAGATTGCCGACATTCCGATCAGTTCGTCGGTGGCCACCGAGGTTCTCAAGCGCTTCTTGGGACCGGTCGCCGTGTCCTTGACCGCGGTGGCGCTCATGATCTCCTCCTTCGGGTCCTTGCATGCGAGCGTGCTCGCCAATTCACGCATTCCGTTTGCCATGGCCCGCGACGGTCTATTTTTTTGCGGTCTTGCCAAGCTGTCGCCGCGCTCCAATGTTCCGGTGAGAGCCATATTGGCGCAGGCAATCTGGGGCAGCGTGCTCGCGGCATCCGGAACCTACGACACGCTCACCGATTCGGTCATTTTCGCCTCCTGGCTGTTTTATGGATTATCCACGGCATCGTTGTTCGTATTCCGGCGCACGATGCCCGATGCGCCGCGTCCCTATCGCGCCTTCGGCTATCCGGTCGTTCCCGGCCTGTTCTTACTGGTGACCGCCGCGTTGCTGGTCAATACCTTCGTCGCGGCCCCGCGCCAGGCGCTGCAGGGCGTGGCATTGCTGCTGATAGGCCTGCCGTTTTATTGGTATTGGTCGCGCCGCGCCTGACCCTGGAACTCAAGGCGGCGGGCAGGCGGGATTCAAGGCAAGCATCGACAGCTGGCGCTCGTCCCAGATCACGAACAGGCCGCTGGCGATCACGATGCCGGCACCGACGACCAAGCCGATCGAGGGGGTTGCAGACCAGAACAGCCAATCGATCCCGAACGCCCAGAGAATGGCGGTGTATTCAAAGGGACCGACCACGGACGGCGGAGCACGCCGAAAGGCATCCGTCAGCCAGAATTGCCCGAGTGCTCCGGATATTCCGATGCCGGCAAGCCACAGCCAATCGCCGGGTAGCACGGAGCGCCAATCACCGGCCGCGAGAATCCCCGATCCGAGGCTGACCAGCACCAGATACCAGAACACCATGGACATGCTCGAATTGCTGCGCCCGAGCGATCGCACGGTCAAACCGCTCAGCGAATAGCAGATGGTCGCGACCGCGGCCGCGGATGCGGCCGCAAGGGGAATGAATCCTTTGCTCCAAGGTTGTAGGATCCATAGCACACCGCTCATGCCGGCGACGATGGCGAGCCAGCGCCGGCCGGAGACCTGCTCGCCGAGCAGCGGCACTGAGAGCGCGGTCATCAACAGCGGCGCCGCGAGGAACAGCGAATAGGTCTGTGCCAAAGTCAAGCGATGCACGGCATACACGAAGCTGGCGAGCATCGCGACGCCGAGCACCCCGCGCCACAGATGCAACAGAGGAGCGGTCGCCCGCAGGCTCGCCCATGAGCGCTGCCAGGCGATCATCAAGAACAGGCACAGCAGGGAGGACAGGCAGCGCATGCACGACATCTGCAGCGGCGCGTAATGGGCCGACAGCCGCTTCATCAAGGCATCCATGATTGCAAACACGAATACCGCCGCGATCATGGCGGCGATTCCGCGCAAGCGTTCCAGATGCGCCGCGTGCGGGATCGCCGAAAGCGACGGCCCAGGGACACCCATATCCTGCCGCTTCAATGCGCCTGCGGGCGCTTGAAATGATCGGCTCGATCGATCGAATGGACCGTCACATTCAAGCGGGTGCCGCTACGCAAGAGGGTGAGCGGCACATCGGTTCCCGCCGGACCCAATGCCCAAAGCCGGCGGTAGAACTCGGCCACGCTGCCCACCGCGTGATCCGCAACGTGGGTGATCAAATCTTCCTCCCGCATGTCCGCAAGGCGGGCCGGACTGCTCTCCGCCGTACCGGTCACGTAGACCTTACCGCTCACCTCCACGGCGTAGGCACCCAGCCAGGGCCGCGATTGCCGTGTTGCGCGACCGCGCGTGCGCAGGTCCTCGAGGATCGGTTGCAGCAAGTCGATCGGCACGAACATGTTGGCGTTCAATTGCTCGCCCGACACCACTTCGCGCACCAGCAACGAGCCCACACCGACCAGGCCGCCGCGCTGGTCGATGAGCGCGGCGCCCGACCAATGAGGGTGCGCGGGTGTGGTGAATATCGCCTGGTCCAGCAGAAACTCCCACGCGCCGGCAAATTCACGTCGTGCCAAGATCTGCACGCTCTGCGGCTTGGCGAATTCAGGAGAACTCAACACATAGCCTTTGCTGCCCGCATCCAAGAGCGCGGGAGCACCAAACGGCAGAGGCGGAACCGATAATTTTTCGAGCGGCAGGACCAATCCGAAGCCGGTTACCGGGTCGTAGGCCAACGGGTGGCCGGCCACCTCGCGGCCCCGGTGAGCGGTCAGCCACACATCGCTGGCTTCGGCGATGAGGTAGCCGATGGTAAGGGTCAATCCGTCGGAACCGATGACGATTCCGTTGCCGATGCGCTCCTGACCCAAGATGCCGGCGGTGGAGGCGTCCTCGGGGACCACGGCGCGCAGCTTGAGCACCGATCGACCGAGTGCCTCCAGATCAATGTCACTCGATTCGACTGAAGATGTCATGACCGGACGGTAACGTGAACCTGCGCCCCTGTCACCACTCGCTTTCGCCCATCCCGGTGATCAATTAAGATCACTTCATCTACTATGAGATATCCACGTATCGCTACAGAGATATCCGCGTATCACAAAGACTCCGCAAATCGCGGAAAATTACGGCTTACTTCCCACCGATAGGATCTCGAAAGATGCAAAACACAATCTCGCGTCGCGCAGTCATCAAAGGCGGGCTCATCGCAGGGGCCTTGGTTCCGGCAATGGGGCTGCTCGGCAACACGGCCGGCGCCGCCGCCTTGACGCCTCTTGACCCCAACGATCCGATGGCCAAGGCGGTGAAATACGCCCCCGATGGCAGCAAAGTCAATGCCAGCGCAAGTCCCAACTACAAGCCGACACAGAAATGCGCCAATTGTGTGCAATTTCAAGGGAAAGCCGGCGATGCCTCGGCGGGCTGCAATATTTTCGCCGGCAAGAGCGTTCCCGCGGGCGGCTGGTGCAATGCGTGGGCCCAAAAGCCGGGGGCCTGAACCGAAGACGCTCCAGCGTTAAGGCGCGCCGTTCTTACGGCGCGCCGTTTTTGAAGGTGCCGCAGCCCCAACGCGCCGCGATCAGGGCGCCGTATAGACGATTTTGCCGCCCACCAGCGTCATGGTGACGCGGGTTTTGGCGATTCTCGAGGGGTTCACGGCGAAGATGTCCTGGGACAGTACCGCCAGGCGCGTCCATTCCGCAGGCGAAATAGTGGCACTTCCAAGTCATCAGCCGATGCTTGGCGATCCTACGCCGACTGCCGTTCGCTTGATCGCTCTATTGCCCCGCCGTGCCGCTTCGGTTAACCGGCGCAGCAACCCGGCGGATATGCCGTCGCCCGCCCACTCGCAATCGCTGCCGAAGGCGCTGTGGATTGCCGCCTACATAGCTCTCTTGCTGCTCAATCTCTGGTTGTTCAAGTGAGACGGGACATCCCAAAGGCGAGAGTTTCTGCGCGCGATCGAATGCGGCTTTCACGATTTGATAGCATGAGCAAGCGGAGCGCTTAAGCCCCTTCGCGTCAAGGATCTGAATTTTTCCCCGATGATAGTCGATCAATCCGCGACTCTTGAGTGCGCTGGCGGCCTCCGTAACGCCTCCGCGGCGCACACCCAGCATATGCGCGAGAAATTCGTGCGTCATCGGAAACTCGTTCGACCCGACGCGCTCGCGGGTCATCAGCAGCCAGCGCGCCAAGCGCTGTTCCGCCTCGTGGAAGCGGTTGCAGGCGGCGGTTTGCGAAATCTGCGCCATCAATGCGTAGGTATAGCGAAAAAGCGCTTGGCGCAATGGCTGATTGCGGTCGAACTCGATACTAAAAGACGCCGCGGGCATGCTCAATGCGTTGCCGGCGCCCTGCACCAAAGCGCGGACGCCCGACTCACCGATGCCCAGCACAAAGGGCATCCCAGTCATGCCTTCGTTGCCGACCATGCCCACCTCTAGCGAGCGGCGTTTATCGACCGCCGTCAGCAACGAAATGAGGGAGTTGAGAGGGAAGTATACGTGGCGGATTTTGGCGCCGGCTTCGTAGAGTATCTGCCCGAATTTGAGAGAAACAGGTTCAAGTTGCGCCGCTAGGCGCCGACGGTCTTTTGCCGGGATGCTTGCCAATACCCAATTGCCAGCCAGTTCGTTTGTCATTCGCTACCCTTGGTCCACTGGTTCGTCGCAGCACAATTGCTCGTCAGCCCAAAAGAGCGCCGATGGCGCACACTTGCGTTTAATGTTCGATCTTCAGGGTTCCGAGATTGGGCGCAAGCACCGGCGCTGTCTGTACGGCACCGTACCCACGAGATGATCGGCTTCTCGCCCGGTCGGTTTACATTCGAGATCTGCGCATCAACACCACGACAAGCGCAACGAGGAGGAGAGTTCCGAGAAGGCCGCCACCGTAGTAACCGTAGTACATGTGAAATCTCCGTTAACTGGGTATCGTGTTATTGAACCGCGAATCCGCTGGCTGTGTCGGTACGTCAACGCACCGAGCGCGGCCGCCGGCATTTCGCACTGAATCCCATGCTGCGGGAACTGACTCTCGTGCCCGTCAATTG
>DAINPA010000077.1:0-3288 GCA_036743675.1 Steroidobacteraceae bacterium | reverse complement strand
CGCCACTGCCGAACCCGCCGTTCCGAGTGCCGCCGCGCGCACCATGGTCGAGCGCCTGATCGAGTTTCCCACCGTGTCGCGGGACTCCAACTTGGCGCTCATCGAGTGGGTTCGGGACTATTTGATCAAGGCCGGGGCGAGCACCCGACTCACTTATGATGCCAGCGGCAAGAAAGCCAACTTGTTCGCCACGCTGGGCGATTCCAAGAAGCCCGGGCTGATCCTTTCCGGCCACACCGACGTGGTTCCGGTGGACGGCCAGAATTGGGATACCGATCCGTTCGTGGCGGTCGAACGCGAGCGCAAGCTCTATGCGCGCGGCTCGGCCGACATGAAGGGATTCATCGGCGTCGCGTTGGCGCAGGCGCCAAAATTCGTGGCCGCCCTCAACGCCAATCGGCTCGATGCGCCGCTGCACTACGCCCTGAGCTACGACGAGGAGGTGGGCTGCCTCGGGGTTCGCGAATTGATTCGCGACCTGGAGGAGAACGGCATTCGGCCTGCCGGCTGTGTGGTGGGCGAGCCGACATCGATGCAGCCCATAATCGCTCACAAGGGCATGAATCGATTCCGCTGCGCCGTGCACGGGCGCGAGGCGCATTCGAGCTACGTGACGTACGGGGTCAACGCCATCGAGTATGCCGCAAGGCTGATCGTGTTCATTCGCCAGATCGCCGACCGGCTCGCGCAATTCGAGCAGCGCGACTACGGCTTCACCGTGCCCTATACGACCCTGTCGACGGGGGTGATCCGCGGCGGAATCGCGGCCAATGTCATCCCCAAGGATTGTGAATTTCAGTTCGACATGCGCACCCTGCCACAGGCATCCTCCGATGCGCTCTACCAGGAAATTCGCGCCTATGCCGAGCTCTTGACGCAGGAAATGCGGGCGATCGATCCCGAATCGGGCATCGATTTGGTGTGGGCCAGCCAGACCACCGGCCTTGCGGCCTCTGAAACCGATGCGATCGTGCAGTGGGCGATGCGGCTCGCGAGATGCACCCAGGTGGGCAAGGTGTCGTACGGAACCGAAGCGGGGTTGTTCCAGAAAATGGGCGTGCCGAGCGTGATTTGCGGACCCGGCGACATCACCGAAGCTCATCGTCCCAATGAATTCGTCGCGCTGGCGCAGCTGGCGCAATGCGAAAAGTTCATAGAGCGCATTCTTGAGACGGGCTACGCGGCATGACGTCTGCGCCGCCGTCCTCCACGGTATCGATCGTCAAGGGCGCATGCCCGCACGATTGTCCCGACACCTGCGCGCTCGAGGTGCACGTCAAGGACGGCGTGGCCCTCAAAGTGACCGGATCGGCCGAACATGGACCCACCGCCGGCGTGCTCTGTACCAAGGTGGCGCGCTATACGGAAAGGACCTATCACCCGGATCGATTGCAGCATCCGCTGCGCCGGATCGGCAAGAAGGGGGAAGGGCGCTTCGAGCAAATCACCTGGGACGAAGCCATCGCGGCGATCGCGACGCGGCTTGCCGCCGTCGCGGCCGACGATCCGCAACAGATCCTGCCCTATAGCTACGCCGGAACCATGGGATTGGTGCAGGGCGAGTCGATGTCCCAGCGCTTCTTTCATCGGCTGGGCGCAAGTCTTTTGGATCGTACGATCTGCGCATCGGCCGGCTCCGCCGGCCATGCGATCACCTTGGGCTCGCGAATCGGAATCGACGTGGAGTTGGCCGGCCAGGCCCAGCTCATCATATTCTGGGGCTGCAACGCGATCACCTCGAGCGTACATTTTTGGGCGCGCGCGCAGCAGGCCAAGCGCCTCGGGGCGAAACTCATCGCCATCGATCCCTACCGCTCTCTCACGGCCGAAAAGTGCCACACCCACATCGCCTTGCTGCCGGGAACCGACGCGGCGCTCGCGCTTGGCCTCATGCACGTGCTGATTCGCGACGACCTCATCGATCACGACTACGTGAGCCGGCACACGCTGGGATTCGATGGGCTGTGTGAACGGGCGAGCCTGTACGGTCCGGAGCGGGTTGCATCGATCTGCGGGATCACGACGGCCGAGATCGAGTCGCTCGCGCATCTGTATGCGACCACGCGGCCCGCCCTGATCCGCGCCAATTACGGGCTGCAGCGCGCACGCGGCGGCGGCATGGCGATGCGCAACATCGCCTGTCTGCCGGCGCTCATCGGCGCATTTCGCGAGGCGGCCGGCGGCATCATGCTCTCGACATCCGGCAATTTCACGATCGACACTCAAGCACTGTCGCGCCCGGACTTGTTGGCCGGGCGCACGCCGCGCACCATCAACATGTCGACCATCGGCCGGGCACTCAACGACGCGACCCCAGCAATCCGTGCAGTGGTCGTTTACAACTCCAATCCGGTGGCGGTGGCGCCGGATTCGGCACGTGTGGCCGCGGGTTTCGCGCGCGAGGATTTGTTCACCGTGGTGCTCGAGCACTTCCAGACCGACACGGCCGACTATGCGGATATCGTGCTGCCGGCGACCACTCAGCTCGAGCATCTCGATGTGGTGAAGCCCTACGGGCACTACGACCTGGTCGCGAACAATCCGGCGATCCGGCCTTTGGGCGAGGCCAAGCCGAATACGGAGATCTTTCGGCTGCTGGCCAGGGCCATGGGATTCAGCGATCCGTGTTTCGACGATTCGGACGAGGTGATTGCCCAATCGGCCGTCGCCGACGATTGGGATTTCAACGCGGTGCGCGCGCAAGGTTGGAAACGCGTGGGCGCGGCAAAGGGCATCGCACGGTTTGCCGAGGGCGGCTTCGATACCCCGTCGGGCAAGGTCGAATTCTTTTCCAGTGCGGCGCGATCGCTCGGGCTCGATCCTCTGCCCGACTATATCGAACCGCTGGAGGATACCCGCAGCGAGCTGGCGCGCCGACTGCCGCTCGCGATGATCTCGCCGCCGGCGCGAAATTTTCTCAACAGCAGTTTCGTCAACGTCACCAGCCTGCGGGCCTCCGAAGGCGAGCCGTGGCTCGACATCCATCCCGACGACGCCCGCGCCCGGGGAATCGCCGAGGGCAGCTACGTGCGAGTCTTCAACGATCGCGGCAGCATCGAATTGCGCGCGCGAGTCACTGAACGGGCACGACGTGGCGTCGTGGTGGCGCTGTCTGTTTGGTGGAAGAAACTCACTCGTGACGGCAAGAACGCCAACGAGCTGACGAACGGCGATGTCCTCACCGATTTGGGACGAGCGCCGCTTTTCTACGATTGTCTGGTCGAGGTGCAGCCGGTGTGAGAGGAGTCGCAGGGAATTCGCTGTAGCGAGATGCTTACCCATTGCCAG
>DAINPA010000076.1:2495-9101 GCA_036743675.1 Steroidobacteraceae bacterium | reverse complement strand
CAGCTGCATACCATCAAACAAGCGGGCGGTCTCGCCCCCTTTCCGGCGCGCAGCGAGAGCGAGTACGACACTTTTGGGGTAGGTCACTCCAGCACCTCCATCAGCGCAGCGCTGGGGATGGCCGTTGCGGCAGCCAAACGCGGCGAGGACAGGCGCGCGGTGGCGATCATCGGAGACGGTGCGCTCACCGCGGGCATGGCATTCGAAGCGCTCAATCACGCAGGCTCGGTGCCGGCGAATCTGTTGATCATCCTGAACGACAACGACATGTCGATTTCGGAGAATGTGGGCGCACTCTCGAATTACCTCGCCCGCGCGCTGTCGGGGCGCATGTATGCGCATCTGCGCGAGGGCGGCAAGAAGGTTTTGCGTCAGATGCCCACCGTGTGGGAGCTGGCGCGCCGCTCGGAAGAGCATTTGAAGGGCATGGTGCTGCCCGGCACGCTGTTCGAGGAAATGGGGTTCAATTACATTGGACCCATCGACGGTCATGACATCAAGGCTCTCGTCACCACCCTCAGGAATGTGAAAAAGCTGCGTGGACCGCAGTTTCTTCATGTGGTCACCCGTAAGGGCAAAGGCTACGCGCCGGCCGAGGCCGATCCGATCAAGTGGCATGGTCCCGGACCGTTCGATCCGGCGAGCGGCAAGATATATAAGGAAGCGAGCTCGGGACCGAGCTACTCGCAGATCTTCGGGCAATGGCTGTGCGACATGGCGGAACGCGATCCCAAGATCATCGGGATCACCCCGGCGATGCGCGAAGGCTCGGGTCTGGTCGAGTACTCGAAACGATTCCCGGACCGCTATTTCGACGTGGCGATCGCCGAACAGCATGCGGTCACTTTCGCGGCCGGACTTGCGACCGAGGGCTTCAAGCCGGTGGTTGCGATCTATTCGACGTTTTTGCAGCGTGCGTACGATCAACTCATCCACGATGTGGCGCTGCAAAATCTGCCGGTGGTGTTCGCATTGGACCGCGCCGGCCTGGTCGGCAGCGACGGCGCGACCCATCAGGGCAGCTACGACTTGAGCTTCCTGCGTTGTATTCCCAACATGGTGGTCATGACGCCGGCGGACGAGAACGAATGCCGGCAGATGCTGTACACCGCGACGACGTTGTCCGCCCCCTCGGCCGTTCGCTATCCGCGCGGCACGGGGCCCGGCGTGCCGATCTGCGCGGAGATGGCGGCGCTGCCTGTCGGACGCGCGCAGCTCAAGCGCGAGGGACGCAGCGGCCTTGCGATCCTGGCATTTGGCGCCCTGGTCGAGCCGGCGCGCAAGATCGCCGAGCGGCTCGATGCCACGCTCGTCAACATGCGTTTCGTCAAGCCGCTCGATGAGGAACTCATCATCGAGATCGCCGCGCGCCACCGCGCGATCGTGACGATCGAAGAGAATGCGATCATGGGCGGCGCGGGCTCCGGCATCGGCGAGGTGCTGGCCGCCAACGGTTTACTGCTGCCCATTCTGCATATCGGCATACCGGACCGCTTCATCGAGCACGGTACCCGGGAAACCTGCCTCGCGGAGGCGGGACTCGATCTTGCCGGCCTCAGCGCGAGCGTCGAGACCTGGTGGGCGCTGCAGACGCCGGAGAGGATCCGCACGGTTCGGAGCGTGTGACGCCGAACTCGGCTCGTCCCGACCCTGCGGTGCTGAGCCGGCTCTATCTCGGCGCCGTGTTGCCGTGTTTGACCGACTTGGCCGAACAAGACGCCACCGTCGTTGATCATCTTGGACAGCTGCGCGCGTCGATCGTGTTCTTGATACTTGGCGGCCCGGCGGCCACGATCCGCCTGCAGCGCGGCCAAATCCTTTGGGAAAATGGCTGTGGCCGCAACGCCTCGGTAATCTTGCTGTTTCTCGGCGATCGCCATCTGAACGCGTTTTTTTCCGGCAATAAATGGGCCGCGCCGCTACCCGTGTGGGGCTGCTGGCGCGTCGGACTATTGGCGCGATTTTCCAATCTGGCGCAGCGGCTCGAAGCCGTGTTGGATGGCGCGCCGCAGGTCTTGGACAGCGCCGCGGGCCGCCGCCTGCATGCCAGACTCTCGCTCATCACTGCCGGATTGGCTCTTCACGCCCTCGCGCAAGGCGACGCGGCGGCGCGATATATCCTGCGCTCCTTGCCGCCGGGACTCGCTTCCTTCACGATTGCGGGCGAACCTCGAGGCACCGTGTGGTTCGACCACGGCTCAGCCGGCAATCAGGCAGGATGGAGTGATCCGCCGCGACGCCCCGACGTCTGCATCGTGTTCGCCGACATCGCCACGGCCTACGGGGCGCTGCGCGGGGAGATCGATACCCTGGCGGCTGTCGGTTCCGGGCAGATCCGGGTCGAGGGGCTCGTACCATTGGCCGAAGGTCTTAATTTCGCCATGGAGCGACTGCGCGTTTACCTCAAACATTGAATTCCATGGATTCAAACGCCGACCGCTACCGCCGCTCACAGGAACTTTTTGCAAGGGCAGCCCAGGTGATACCGTGCGGCATCTACGGGCACGCCAGCCCCGCGGCGGCATTGCCCGGCGCACTTCCGTACTACGCCGAGCGAGCCGATGGCTGCCGCTACTGGGATGTCGATGGGAATGAGTACATCGATTACCTATGTGGCTACGGGCCGGTGATCTTGGGCCACCAGCATCCGGTGGTCGAGGAAGCGGCCGCACGGCAACGGCGCAACGCGCTGTGCGTGAATCACCCGGGACCGGTGATGGTGGAGTTGGCCGAATACTTGGTTTCCCTGGTCGATTTCTCGGCCTGGGCGGTGTTCGGCAAGAATGGCTCGGATATGACCACCTGGTGCGTGCAGGTGGCGCGGGAACATACCCAACGGCGCAAGATCCTCAAAGTCGCGGGCGCCTACCACGGCATCGATCCCTGGTGCACACCGGGCCACGCCGGGCTGCTGGATGAAGACCGTGCCCACATCCACGACTTCAACTGGAACGATCTCGAATCCTTCGATCGGCTGCTCGCACGGCACCGCGGCGACATCGCAGGCGTCATCATGACGCCGTTCCATCACCCGGCTTTCAAACCCTCGGAGATGCCCGCGCCGGGCTTCTGGCCGCATATCGAAGCCGCCTGCCGCCGCGAAGGGATGGTGCTCATTCTCGACGACATCCGTGCCGGCTTCCGCCTCGATCTGCGAGGTTCGCACGCCTGCTTCGGCTTCGAGCCTGATCTGATCTGTTTCTGCAAGGCGATAGCCAATGGCCATGCCCTGTCCGCGGCGCTCGGGCGCAAGGAGCTGCGCGTCGCCGCCAGCCGGGTTTTTTTGACCGGTAGTTATTGGAACAGCCCGCCCGCGATGGCAGCAGCCTTGGCGTGCTTGCAGATCCTCGAGCAGCAGGAGGTCGTATCGACCCTGCGCCGTAGCGGGGAAATGCTGATGCAGGGCTTGCTGCAGGCCGGCGCGAAACACGGCTATGCGATGCTCGCCTCCGGGCCTCCCGCAGTCCCGTTCCTCTGCTTCATCGACGATCCGAGCTCGCGCCGGCAACAGTATTTCTGCGCCGAGGTGGCGCGGCGCGGCGCCTTTTTTCATCCGCACCACAATTGGTTCCTATCCGCGGCGCACACGCCCGAGGACATCAGCGCCACGCTCGGCATGGCCGATGATGCTTTCGCGGTGATGCGCAATGAGGGGCTTTAGTCAGGGGCGGTTCTTCAGTCCGTAATAGGCGAGGATTCCCCACTGCACCCAGGCGCGCGGCACCAGCCGGGTCAGCAACGGCGCGATGCCGGCCTGGAAGATATCGCCGACCGCGACCACAGAGCCGCGGATATCCCCCTCGATGATCTTCACCAGCGTGTCAGCCACTTTTTTGGGATCGGGCGCACGGTTCATGTTGCGCTCGATCGCAGCCCAGGCGCGTTCCATATTGGGCGCGTAGGCTTGCGCGAGTTCCGCGCCGATGCGGCGCGTGGAAGCATGAAACTGGGTGGCGAAGTCGCCGGGCCGCACGTCGACGACGCGGATGCCGGTTTGGGCCAACTCCAAGGTCAGCCCTTCGCTCATGGCGCTCAAGGCCGCCTTGCACAGACTGTAAGGCGCCAAAAAAGGCAGCGGAAACTCGGCGGCGAGCGAGGAGACGTTCACCACAAGCCCGGCGCGGCGCGCGCGCATGCCGGGAAGCGCGAGGCGGATCAGCTGCAGCGGCCCCCAGAGCAGGGTTTCGAGCTGGGCGTTGAATTCTTGATCGGAGAAGCCCTCGAGCGGTCCGAAGACGCCGGCTCCGGCATTGTTGATGAGCACATCGAAGTGACCGGCCTCGGCGAGCGCCTCGTCGAAGCCGGCCTTGATGGACCCTTTGTCGTTCAAGTCGAGGGCGATGGGATGGAAGCGCTCGATCACCGGTAGCCTCGCCAGCGTGCGGCTGGTGCCCCAGACCTCATGGCCACGCCCGCAAAGATCGCGGGCCCCCAGCAGACCGATTCCCGAGCTCGCGCCGGTGATGAAAATGCGCTGCACGGATTAGGTCCGCTGCAACCGAGCAGTCAGAAACGCCTGCCACTGCGGCAGAATCGCTTCGTGGGCGTAGCGCTGCGAGACGATGGCGCCCTTGGCCACGAGTTCGTCGCGGCGCGCGCAGCGCGCGGGGTCTATGACCTCCCTGATGGCGCGCGCCACGTCTTCACTCGAATAGGGGTTGCAATACTCTGCCGCGTCCGCATAGATTTCCCGATGAACGGCGATATCGGAGGCGACCACGGCGCCGCCCGACTGCATCGCCTCCACTCCGGGCAAATCGAATCCCTCGCCGAAGCTCGGGCAGATGGTCGCGCGCGCATGCTTGTAGAGCAGCCGCAGGTCCGGCGACGGCACGTCCTCCAGCAAATAAACATCCCCGCGCTCCATCCATGGGCGAAACTTCCTCACGATGGGTTTGCTATGCCAGCCGGTCTCGCCGACCACCAGCAGCTTGAGCGCGGGGAAGAACTCCACGCGCAGCCTTTCCCACGCGGACAGCAAAGTCAGATGATTCTTGCGCGGTTCGATGGTCGCGACCATCAGCAGGTATTGAAGCGGTTCGGACCCTGAGTCATCCGCGAACAGTCGGCGCTTGAAATCGGGGTCGAGGGGCGGCTTGATTTTGGTATTCAGCCGAGTCTTGATGATCTCCCGGACGCGATGCGCGCCGGAGTTTTCGTCGAAATATTCGTGCGAGACCATGTTGTGAATCGTCAGCGAGCGCGGCTCGGCCTGCGGAAAAATCGACAGCAGATCGCTGCGGGTGGCGTCGGAGACGCAGACGAACCAGGCGCCGTGGTTCACATTGTGGCGCAGCGCCCGATAATGCGAGGCCTGGTGGAAGCTGCGATCCGAAATCGTATGGGGCATCAACACCGGGATGGCGTCATGGTAGCGAACCACCAATGTCGTGCGCCGCGACACCGTCGCCGGGTAGGGCGTTTCGGTGATCATCATGTCGAAGTCCGAGGTGTCGAGGCGCGGATAAGCCGGGGGACCGAAGTGCCGGGTGAACAGAGCACAGAGATGCATCGCGCTCCACGGGATCCTCGCAATCCTGAAGCCGGCACGGGTGACGAGATCGAAGTCCGCCGGCGGCAGCGTGCGCGCGAAGAACCGGCGCCAAATATAGTCCCGGAAGTGATGTGCGTCGAAACGCCCGAGCCTTTGCCTGCCGCCGAGCGCATGCCAGAAGGCCATGCCGATCGTATGCACGACGGCGTTCAGGTACCCCTGCCAGGTCCGTTGCTCGAGCGTGATCACGAGCCGCCCGAGACGGTTCAATTGCTGGTCCGTCGATAAGGGGCCCGCCCATCCCTTCCCGCCCGGCGGCAACCCGGGCGCGAGCAGGCGCTCACTGCTTTGCAACAGACCTTCGACGCGCACCTCGTCCAGCAAGGACAGGCCGCGAAACAACAAGCGGGTCTCCTGCGGAATGCCCGCATGCCCCTCGAGCGCCGGGCGCATCTCGAGCAGGATCTTGAGCGGTGCCTTGGGCGTATTCATGGCGAAATGCGGGTCGACGCAGCGACCTGGTCGAGCGTGCGTTCAACAATCTCGAAGTGATCCGGCCAAGAAGGCGCTTGCCAGTGCGCCAGGCGCTGCATTTGCGCGGCCCGCCGGGTGGAATCCGGTCGGGAATAATCGATAACTTGATCCCGCCACGCCATCAGGTCGAGCGGGTCGAGGTAGTCCGGCACATTGCGGCCGATCTCGCGAAATTCCGGGATATCGCTGCAGATCACCGGCACTCCCGAGGCGAGCGCTTCGGCCAGCGGCAAGCCAAAGCCCTCGACGAACGAGGGTACCAGCACGGCTCGGGCCTGGGTGAGCAGCGCGCCGACGCCTAAGTCGTCCAAACGGTTGTGCTCTTCGACCAGGCCGTGCAGACGGTGCGAACGCTCCAGCATGTCGACGACTTGTTCGTTCTCCCAGCCGCGCGCGCCGATCACCAGCAATCGCGGCGGCTTCGCCATGGTGGTCGCCAGCCGACCCCATAGGTTGAGCAGCAGCATGTGGTTCTTTCTCGGTTCGATCGTTCCCAGCACGATGAAGTATGGCACCGAATGCGGCACGTCGGGCGTGCGAGCCGGGCGTGGAAAGGGGCTCACGCCGGGCGGCGCGAC
>DAINPA010000076.1:0-2395 GCA_036743675.1 Steroidobacteraceae bacterium | reverse complement strand
AGGAAATGTCGGAACGATTCGGCGGTCGTTTGCGAGTTCACGATCACCGCGTCGAAGAACCGGGTGATCGTCTCGGTGACCCGCCGGTGCTCCTGCTCCTTACCGGGATGGAAGTATTCCGGGTAATCAATCGGAATGAGATCGTGCAGGAAGCACACACAGCGTGCGCCGAACGAACGCCTTATGCTGCGCATCGTGTGTTCGCGCGACAGATGGTGGTGAGAGACGACGAGAAAGATCGGCGGTTCGTCATGCTTCTTCAATCGCCGCCGCAGCTGAAAGCCGGCGCTCCAGTGGCCCGTCAACAGCGTGGCGTACTGGGCACCCAAGTCGAACGCTCGCCTCCAACCGCCCGCCAATGCGCCGCCTTGCCAACGAGCGGCGAGCCTCTCCACGAACCGTCGTGCGCCCAACGGGTTGACCCCGAACAGCCATCCGAACAGGTGAACCACGGCGTATGCGGGCCGGCGGGCGTCCAAGGCCAGGAAGTGCTGAGCGTAGGCGAGTTCGACGCGGTCGATGCCGCTCGGAACTCTTCGGTGCGCGCGCCCGATCAAGCGCGAAATATCCAACAACACCGGGGCTGAGGCCGAGTCCATAGCCGCGAAAGGTCGAGTGCGCGGCCGCAATGCTTACCTAGGTGCGCGAGTCCGGACCCGCGCCCGACCCGGCCGTGGATCCTCGACCGACAGGGTGCGACCCTCGCGAATGGCCAGCACGGGAATAAACCCCACCGCAGCCACAGCCAGGATCGAGATCACGATGTCATAGGTCGTGATCGGACCGAACCGCGCCAATAGCGCAATTCGCGGCTGCAGATAGATGATGCCAAAGGCCAGGGCAAGCAGGTTGCCGACCAAGAGAAGCGCCCGTATCTCCGTGGGACCAAACCCACAATAGGTGATGCGCATGGTGGCGCGCGTGTGGGCGCCGATCAGCGTGTAGGAGAAGCCCATCAAGAAGGCGATCAGACCCACGCATGCCACCGCGAAGTGGGCGCACGGCGACAGGCCGACCGAGAGCAGGATCATGCTATGGGAATAAAGGTCGCTGGTGCTGTCCACGAAAAACCCGTAACGCGGCCGCTCGATGTGCCGATGCCGCGCCAGAGTTCCGTCCGAAGAGTCGCCGATCCAGTTCATCACCAGGCCCAGACAGGCGAGCCACAGCCAATGCAACGACCCATTGCTTAATATGAACCCCGCCGCCGTGAGCAGTGCGCCGACGACACCGAAAGCAGTGAGGTGATCGGGCAGGATCCACGGCGGCATCCGCGCCGCCATCCATGCGAGCGCCGGCCTCTCGAGCGGGCCCAGAACGCTTGCGTTGAGTCGTGTTAAGGCCATCCGTGCTGCCTTCGGCTTGGCGATTCGAGCGTGCAGGGTACAGAAAGGCCCCTCGCCCCTCAAGGCCGCCCGAAGCCGGGCGCGTGCCTGCCGGCAGCGTGTGATCCGATCCGCGAGTCCGTGTTAGTGTTTGCCCACATGGCTGCCGTACCTCACCTCGCCGAGCCCGGACCGATATCTGGGATGAGCTTGGCCGAGCTGCGAGACATCAGTCTCTATCGGGTCATGCGCTCGCTGCCGGTGCCGCTGGTATCGCGCATCGGCGCCAGCTTGGGCCAGATTCTGGGCCGCCGCACCCATCCCGAGGCTGCCGCCCGTGCAGCCGCGACCATCCGACTGCTGCGTCCCGATCTCGCGCGAGACCCCCACACGCTCGAAGCAGCACAGACCCGGCTGTGGGCCAATGTCGGCCGGGTTTATGCGGAATTTTGCGTGCTTGACAAGATCGTCCGCGAACGGCGGGCGACCATCGGTGACCCCGGGACTCTTGATGCGGTGCTCGCCGACGGGCGGCCGGTCATCGTTGCCTTCGCGCATTTGGGCAATTGGGAAACCATCACCAGCCAGATTGTCGATCGAGCGCCCGGGCGTTTGGCCGCTTTGGCCAATCCCGTGCCCCGAAATCGCGTTCAAGCACACATCGCAGCCCTGCAGCGTGGGCGACAGGGCTTCACCGTCATGACCATCGACGGCAATGTTTGGCGTCGCGCCATGCGCCACCTGGAGCAGCCGGGCGGCATCCTGATGGTTGCGGCAGATGAGCAGGTGGAGGGGCGCGTCTCGGCGCCGTCCTTCGGGCGTGCGCTCGACTCTCGGGTGAATCTCGCCAAGATCGTGCGCATGGCGGCCCGCACCGGGGCGATCATCCTGCCGCTGTACAGCGAGCGGCTGGGAGGAGCGAGGTTCGCCACGCAAGTCCTGCCGCCCCTGGAATTTCCACACAAACTCAAGCTATGCCCCGAGGAACACCTGCAACGGGTCGCGCGACTCGATGCGCTGTTTGGGCCGGTGGTGTTGCGCTTGATCGATCAGTGGTTCGGCTTGATCGA
>DAINPA010000075.1:5952-9730 GCA_036743675.1 Steroidobacteraceae bacterium | reverse complement strand
ATAGGCTCTCAGCCAGCCATTCCGATGCGGCGACCAGTCGCGAACCGCTGCCGGCCGCGCCTCCCGGCGTGGCCTTTCGGCCAACGGCCGTGGACCGGTCGGGTTGACCGCTGCGCGGCGCCGGTCATGTGCGGACATTAAGACAATGACAGCATTCTCGGTTCGACACGCGCCACGGTGCCGTGTCAAACTCTGCGCCCATCAAACAGCTTGCGTTGACGCGAAATGACCCCGTGACCTCACAGATTGCGCGGCGACGCCGCTGTTTTGGCCATGGGTCGACGGCGACCTCACTTTAATCTGTCATGGAAATTCGATATGGCTCGCACAACACCCTTTTCCGATATCCGCAATATCGGCATCATCGCCCACGTCGACGCCGGCAAGACGACGACGACCGAGCGCATCCTGTATTACACGGGGCGTAAGCACACCATCATCGATATTCACGACACCAAGGACCTGAAGACCTCGACCACGACGGACTATCTCGAGCAGGAACAAAAGCGCGGCATCACCATCCAGAGCGCGGCGGTGTCGGCTTTCTGGCGCGACAAGAAGATCAATCTCATCGACACCCCGGGGCACGTCGATTTCACCATCGAGGTCAATCGCTCGCTGCGGGTCCTCGACGGCGCGGTGGTGGTGTTCGACGGCGTGGCCGGCGTGGAACCGCAATCGGAAACCAATTGGCGCCTGGCCGACAATTACGGCGTCCCGCGTCTTTGCTACGTGAACAAAATGGACCGCAACGGCGCGAATTTTCTGCGCTGCGTGGACATGATCAAGAAGCGTCTGGGTGCACGACCGCTTCCGGTGCAGATCCCCATCGGTTCGGAAGAGAATTTCAAGGGCATGGTCGATCTGGTCGAGATGAAGGCGCTGGTGTGGGACTCCGACGACAAGGATGCGCAGTGGCAGATCCTCGAGGTCACGGCGGATTTGGCCGATAAGATGCATATCACGATGCCGAGCGACCGCCAGCTCCTGGCCGACGTCGGAAAATTCCGCACCGAACTGGTCGACACTTGCCTCGAGCAGGACGACGAGGCGATGGAGTCTTACCTCACCGATGGCGTCGTCCCATCGGGCGATGTGCTGCGCCGCGCTTTGCGCAAGGGCACCCTGCACTCGGCCTTTACTCCCGTGTTGTGCGGCTCCTCGTACAAGAACAAGGGAGTGCAGCAGGTTCTCGACGCGGTCGTCGATTATTTGCCGGCGCCGACCGACGTGGCCTCGATCAAGACGGTGGATGCCGACGGCGAGCCCATCGGCGAACGCAAGTGCTCGGACGATGAGCCGTTTTCGGCGCTCGCTTTCAAAGTCATCAACGACATTTATGGGGCGCTCACTTTCATCCGCGTGTATTCGGGGGTATTGACCAAAGGCGCCTCGGTGCTGAATTCCACGCGCGGCAAGCGCGAGAAGATCGGTCGCATGGTCGAGATGTTCGCCAAGGAAGCCAATCCGGTCGAGGAGGCGCGCGCCGGTGACATCATTGCGCTCGTGTCTCTGGCCGACACCGAGACCGGCGATACGCTTTGCGACTCCGCCGACCCCGTGGTGCTGGAACGCATGCGCTTTCCCGATCCGGTGATCAGCGTGTCGGTGAAGGCGAAGACCAAGGCGGAACAGGAGAAATTCGGCGCCGCGCTCGGCAAGATGGTGCGCGCCGATCCCTCGCTGCATCTCGAGACCGACCGCGAGACCGGCCAGACCATCCTGCGGGGTATGGGCGAGCTGCACCTCGAAGTGACCCTGGATCGCATGCGTACCGAGTTTGGCGTCGAAGGCATCATGGGAGAGCCCCAGGTGGCGTACCGCGAGACCTTCACCAAGAAGCTCACTGAACAGTACATCCACAAGAAGCAGACCGGCGGTGCCGGTCAGTTTGCCGAAGTGTGGATCGTCTTCGAACCGCTCGAGCGCGGTGCCGGATTCGAGTTCGTGGACGAGACAGTGGGCGGATCCGTGCCGCGGGAGTATGTCCCGTCGGTGGAAAAGGGCCTGCGCATACAGAAGGAAGACGGCGTTCTGGCCCACTACCCGACGGTGGATTTCCGTGCGTCGCTGATCGACGGCAGCTACCATGATGTCGATTCCAACGCGCTGACCTTCGAAATCGCCGCCAAGGCGTGTTTCCGCGAAGCCATTCGCAAGGCCGCGCCGATTCTGTTGGAGCCTGTGATGAAGGTCGAGACCGTCACACCGGGGGATTATCTCGGCGATGTGATCGGCGACCTCAATCGCCGCCGCGGCACCATCCTCGATCAGTTGGAACGCGGCACCAATATTGCCGTGGTCGCGAATGTGCCGCTGTCTGAGATGTTCGGCTACATCGGCCAGCTGCGCAGCATGACCAGCGGCCGGGCGTCGTATACGATGGAGTTCTCGCATTACGACCCCGTGCCGAGGCAGGTGGCCGATGAGGTGATCGCACAGGTGAGCAAGGCGGCCATGGCGAGCTAGGGCGGCAAGCGGGGAGCGGTCGGTTGATCAATAAGATTGTTCTGTTGACTCTTTGCTGTGTGCTTCTCGCCGCCTCTGCGCCGGCGCAGCAGGCGCCTGCGGTCGCTTCGCTCCTCGCCATACGCGCGGGCAAATTCATCGACGTCGAAGCGGGACGCACCCTGTCGGACCAGATCATCCTCGTCAGGGGCACCAAGATAGAGGCCGTCGGGCCCAATCTCAAGGTTCCCGAGGGCGTGCAAGTCATCGACCTGTCGAACATGTGGGTGTTGCCGGGATTGGTGGACTGCCACACCCATCTCGCGGACCTCGCATCTGCCGAACCGATTGACGTCCTGAAGCGAACCTCCGCTGAAACTGCCTATGCGGCCATCCCGAACGCACGTGTTACGCTGCTCGCCGGGTTCACCACGGTGCGCGATGTGGGCGTGTACCGGGCCTTGAACGATGTGGCCATGCGCGATGCCATTGCGCGAGGAATCATCGTGGGCCCGCGCATGTACGTGGCGGGCGCCTACATCACCATCAGCGAAGGCGCCGGAGCGATGACCGGTCTGGCTCCGGATATCCAGCTGCCGTGGGATCTGCAGTACGGCGTGGCGAACAGCCCCTGGGAAGTGCGTCAAAAGATCCGTGAAATTGCCCATCGCGGCGCCGATCACATCAAGATCCTCTCCACCGGCGCGGTGCTCACGCATGGCAGCAATCCCAAATCCATAGAGTTCACCCCGGAAGAGCTGCGCGCCGCCGTCGAGGAGGCAAATAGCTTCGGATTGCGCGTGGCCGCGCACGCGCATGCCGCCGAGGGCATCAAGAATGCGATTCGCGCAGGGGTGGCATCGATCGAGCACGCGACGCTGATCGACGATGAGGGCATTGCTCTTGCCAAGCAGCACGGCACTTATCTCGTCATGGATATCTACGATGAGGAGTGCATACAGTCCGCCCCGGATACGCCGGCGGATTTTCTGGCGCACGACCGCGATTTGGGCGAGGCGCAGCGCCGCAACTTCACCAAGGCGGTGCGGGCCGGCGTGAAAATGGCCTACGGCACGGATGCCGGGGTCTGTCCCCACGGTATCAACGCCCGTCAGTTTGCGTTCATGGTCAAGTACGGCATGACGCCGATGCAGGCCATTCAATCCGCCACGGTCAACGCCGCGGACCTCATCGGCCACTCGGAACTGTTCGGTTCGATAGCCGCGGGAAAGTCAGCCGACATCATCGCGGTGAAGAGCGATCCGCTCGCCGACATCCATGTGCTGGAGCATGTCGCCTTCGTCATGAAGGAGGGCGCGGTCTACAAACG
>DAINPA010000075.1:0-5852 GCA_036743675.1 Steroidobacteraceae bacterium | reverse complement strand
GCGCGCGTGCAGATCGGCTATGATCCCAGACTCGATCCTGCCACTGCTGCGAGGGTGCACCGTGAAGCTACACCTGGCGTCCCATCGAATTGGGTTCGCATTATTACTGGTGACGTTATGCAGCGCCGGCCAGGCCATGCCGGTGAAGCATCTGCAGGTGCGCATCGTCACCGGATCGACCGACCTGAGCGCGGGCAGCTACGTGGAATTGCGCATCTATCAGGCGGGCAAAGACGTGCGGCGGCTGCCCTTGACGCGCGGCGAGAACTGGCCGCGCGATTCCACGCGAATCATTGCATTGAATTTGAGCGAGGCGCTCGATCCGCGCGATGTGCTGCGTTTCAGCCTGTACTATCGCGCCGCCAGCGTGACGGCGCCGCCCTGGCAGGTCATCGCCGCGGATATCGATCTGTCGGCGGGCCATGGGCCGCCCGAGTTGCTGCTCGACGCCACGCTGTCCGGGGAAATCGACAGGCAGGGTGAGCTGGCGACTTTGGAGCGTGACGTGAGCACGCTGATTTGCGCCAGCGACGCCGATTGCGACGACCATCGCCGCTGCAACGGCCGCGAGCGCTGCGCGCCGCGCAGCGCGGGCGCCGATGCCAGGGGCTGCCTCAGGGGCACTCCGGTGGCCTGTCCGGTGAATCAGGTGTGCAGCGAAGGCAAGGGCTGCGTGGGCGCGGGCGCCCCGCTACCCGCACCGGCGTCGAAATAGCGCCCTGGAGCAGCCGAACTTAAGGCTCCAGTATGAGCGCATGCGCCGCGGGCCCGGGTAGAAACGGGGTCGCTTCCCCCTGCGCCCAGGCGGCGAAGCCGGCGCGATAGAAGGGCGAGAGCGGATGGCCGCTCTGTCCGCCCGGCATGTGAAAATAGCCCTCAGCCTCATGTCCCGGAGAAACGCTGAAGCGTTCGGATGCCCCGTAATGGGGTCCCTGAATGCGCGGCATGTCGGCCCGGCCTCCTGCCACCAGAACCGTCGGCATGTCGAGGAACCGGGAAAGGAGCGGCAGGGCCGCCGACAGAGGATGGGCCACCCGCACCGCGTTCACTTTGCCCCAGCTGCAGGAGGCGAGGTCGCGGCACCCGGCGGGCAACCGCTCAGCAGCGAGGAGCGCTTCGAGCAGGAACGCATTCCAGTCGGCATAGTCCGGTGCCAGCAGGTTCATGGGCCGTTGGCGCATGAGGCGCCACAGCGGTCCTTCGAAGGAGGACGGTATCTCGAAGCGGAAGTCCTGAGCATTGCGGCGCGCCGGGGCGATGAGCATGAAGAACGCTCGCGCCTCGACCTGCGCACGAAACAGCTGGACCAGCCGGTATGCGGCATCGCCGGGCGCCGCATGTCCGCTCCAGGCGGCAAGCACCTCGTGAGCCGCATCGTGATCATGATGTCCGAGGGCGCGATCGCTCTCGATGACCTCGCTCAACAGTGAACGCCAGCGCTCGAGGAACACGGGGCGATCATCCAATTGCACCGCCAAACTGGACGCGGCTGTGAACGGCGCAGGCGCATGCTCGAGGTCGGAAAAAATCTGCGCGGCGCGCGCCCCCCGGTCCATGCCGTCGTCGCCGATCAGCCCCGCAGCAGGGCCGCCAACCACCCGCGCATTGGCCGACCACAAGAGTCCGCCGGCAGGGTCGATCAGGTGCGGTTGCGCCTGCGGCTCCAACCAACCGATGAAGCCGACGGTGGCATCCGTCGATAGTTGCGGGACGCCGGGCTCCGCGTTGCCGCGTCCCGGCAGGCGCCCGGCAATGGTCCAGCCAATGTGGCCGCTTTGGTCGGCGAGCAGCAAATTCTGACCGGGAATTCCGAAATCCGCGGCGATGCGCACGGCGTCCTCAACCGAACGCGCGCGCTCCAATTCGACCAGCTTGAGATTGACGGCCGCGGGATCCTGTGCCGTCCACTGCAGTGCGTACGGATGACCTTCCCAATCGGTGCCGATCACCGGGCCCCATTGCGTTTCGGCCACCTTGAGGTGCTCGGTCGGCGCTCCCCTCACCTCGATCGCTTCATCGGCATAGCTGAACGGACGCGGGCCGGCTGCGGTCGCATAGGCCGCTAAATCGTCGGCAACCGCCACCAGCCGTATGACGGTCTCGAATTCGCCATAGCTATTGGTGAATCCCCAGGCGATGCGGCCGTTGCTGCCGGCGGCGATGGAGGGAGTGCCCGGCAAGGTGACACCGGTCGCGTCGAGCGCCTCGCCGGCCCCGGTCTGCACCAGGCGTGCGCGGTACCAGATGTTGGGAACCCGGTAGTCGAGATGCATATCGTTCGCCAGCAGCGCAGCACCGCTCGTGGTGCGCGATCCGGCGACCGCCCAGTTGTTGCTGCCCAGAAGCTCGATCTGTCGCAAGGCATCTTGCGGCGGCTGTACCGGCAGATCCTTAAGGCCGCGCAAGTCGTATTCATCGGCGCCGGGCAGCCGCGGCTCGGCGCCGCGGCTGCCGTCGATGGCCGAGTCCCACTCGGGCGCGCCGGCTTCCAGAAATCGCCACAACGCGCCAGGCAGCATCGAGCGCAGCAAGCCGCGCTGCAGCTGCATGTGCCCGTCGGGATCCTGCAGCTGCAGGAACATGGCATCAACGCACAAAATGCTATCTTCCGCGCTCCAAGGCTGCGGGTTGCCGTTGAGGACCCAGTACTCGAACGGCCGGCTCCGCAGGGAAGAAAACCCGGCATTGACGCCGGCGACATAGGCATCGAGCAGTGCACGGCCGGGCGGATCCAGGCGCGCCAGGATGGCGCGCGCCACGGCACGAAATCGATGCTTTCGCAATTGTCGATCGGTGGGCAGCAGAGCGGGCCCGAGGAGCGCGGACAGCTCCCCGGCCGCGGCGCGGCGCAGCAGGTCCATCTGGAAAAAGCGGTCCTGGCCGTGCACGTATCCCAACCCGCGGGCCAGATCGTTGCGGCTCCGGCCTTTGATGGTGGGAACGCCCATGGCATCACGCTCGATCGAGACGCGCGCCGCGATGCCGGACAACGTCGCGTAGCCGTCGATGGTCGGGAGACTGGCGCGCAGGGTGAGCCACGCCACGGCCGCGGCCGCCGCGAGCGCGGCTCCCAGAATCGCCGCCGCTGTGCCTAAAAACCGGCGCGATTTTCTAATGGTCGTCACTGCCCGGGATGATAGCGCCGTTCGGCATGGGCCAATACGTCCTGCGGCGTGAACAGCACGTCGCGCCAAACACGCATCACCGCGCGGATGAGTTCATCTTTCGCACGGTGGCATCGAACACGAGCCTCGCGATGCTGATGTGGCTGCCGTATAGTCGGCCATCGCAATCGTAGGAGTCGAATCGTGCTCACCGGCCTGACCATCAAAAATCAGCACGCGGACGTGTTTACGTTTCTCAACGGAAATCTCGAGCGGCCGGCGAGCCATTGCAAGGTCCCCGAGGAAGCGCTGCCCGGCAGCCTGGTTTATGCGAGCACCAGGGATCATGTGGTCGAGGCGCTGCGGCATGAGCCGGCGATTCTGATTCTGTCCTCGCAACTTGCCGGCTCCTACGGAGACTTGCCGAATTCAGACACCTGCTGCTTCTCGGTACGGAACATATCGATGGGCATGGCGGTATTGCTCAAGTACTTCGATCAGAAGTCGCTGCGCTTCACGCAATGGGGGCAGCGCCATCCGACCGCGGTGGTGCATGCCGATGCGCAAATCGGCGACGGTGTGTTTCTCGGCCCCTATTGCGTCGTCGGGGCGCACGCGGTCATCGGCGATCGCTGCATGATCGGCGCGCATGCGGTCATAGAAAACCACGCGCATTTGGGCGCCGGGTGCGTGATCCACCCGCATGTGTTCGTCGGCTCGGCATGCGAAATAGGCCGGGATTGCGAAATTCATCCGCATACTTCCATAGGCAGCGACGGCTTCGGCTATGCGATCGAGGCCAACGGCACGCCGCGCAAGATTTCCCACCTCGGCAACGTCAGGATCGGCGATGGCGTGGAAATCGGCAGCAATTGCGCCATCGACCGTGCGACGCTCACCTCCACTCATGTCCGTTCGGGCACCAAGCTCGACAACATTTGCCACGTCGCGCACAACTGCGACCTGGGGGAGAACGGCTTTTATACGGCCGGCTTCATGATGGGAGGCTCGACCAAGATCGGCCGGCAATTCGTCACCGGCGGCTGCTCGGTGGTGACCTCGCACGTGACCTTGGCCGACAACGTGGTATTGGCGGGCCGCTCGACGGTGACCAACGATGTGCCCGACCCGGGATCTTACGGCGGCTATCCGCTGCAGCCGTTGAAGGAGGCGATGAAGACCACCGTCAGCATCGGCCATCTGAACGAAATTCGCAGAAATCTCAAGCGTGTCATGAAACATCTGCATCTGTCCGAGGCCTCTGCGAAAACCGCGGTGGATCCATGAACAAACCATTCAAACTCTACGGCAGACCGGGCTCCGGTTCGCTGGCGGTGCAGGTGGCGCTCGAGGAAATCGCGGCTCCTTACGAGCGGATCTGGGTCGGCGAGGAACCGGCCGACGTTGAACGTTTCCGCCAGTTGAACCCCACCGGCAAAGTGCCGGCGTTGATGCTGCCGGACGGCACCGTCATGTTCGAATCGGCGGCCATGTTGACACACCTGGCGCTGCTTTACCCCGACGCCAAACTGGCGCCGCCGCCGGGCACGACGCGGCATGCGCTGTTCCTGCAGTGGATGGTCTTTCTGTCGGCGAACCTCTATGAGGCGGTGCTGCGCATCTACTATTCCGCGCGTTTTTCATCGCGCGGCGATGCGGACGGCGATGCGATCCGCGAACAAGGCACGGTCGATTTCCTCACCTATGCGGAGTTGATTGGCCGCAGCCTCCGTCCATACGTGCTGGGAGCGGAGTATTCGATTGCCGACGCGTATCTGTACATGCTTGCCGGTTGGTATCCGGACAAGGCCGAAATGCACGCGCGCCTGCCGCCGCTCGCTGCGCATTCGGCACTCATGCAGGCGCGCCCTGCGATCGCGAAAGTCGAGGCCGACCACGCGAATCACGCGACGCAGCAATAACGCCCCCCGGTCATAAGCGGCGATGCGCCGCCGGTGCCGCTAACGGCGTTGGGTTTCGGCGGCGGCCGGAGCCGCCGCGAGTGCCTCGAACTTGAGATTGATCACCGAGCCAGATTCCTGGTGCGGTATGCAGGTCGTGCTGCTCTCGACATTGCGCGCGGCCATCATGGGCAGTACCTGGTGGCGGAACTGTTCGACCAGTTCGCAGTCGCCGACGCGAATCTCGCGCGGCGAAAAGGCCGCGAATACCACCGGCCGCCAGATCGCCACTACCGGCTCGGTTTGAACCGGCGCAGGGGGATGGGCATTTGGCGCCCGCGTCTCGTCGGCCGCCCCAAGGTCTTTGACCACGCCGGCCTCGAGCGGCTGCAACGTGTAGAAGGTCAAGTCCGCGCGCGCAAACTTATCCGGGCGCCCATAGCCCGCCGCACAGGCCCCGGGCTGCGTCTTGGCGTCCGCGCGCGCGCCCGCCGCGAGCAGCAGGACTTTCAGCTTATCGGCGAGGCCGTCGCAGGAGTAGGTGCTGGTGAATCCCATGTATTGAAACGAGTACTGATGCTTCTGCCAGGAGGCTGCGACGTGCGCGGGCGCCGGCGAAGGTGCGTCGGCGACGGCCGCGCCCGGGGTGCCGAGGCAGGGCAGCCAGGTCGCGCCCGAGACGGCGAGGGCACCGATCAGGGTTCGGCGCGCGGCGCTGAGTGTGCAACGTGTGTTCATGGCGGTTCTCCGACGAGGTGCTGCCTGCATTGTCACCAGAGCATAACGAATCAGACGGCAAAAGGTTACGCTCTTGTTACCATACTGAATGGGCACCTATATTCCACCG
>DAINPA010000074.1:0-9977 GCA_036743675.1 Steroidobacteraceae bacterium | reverse complement strand
GCGAGGTCCACCGTGACGATCTCGAGCGGCTTGCCGGCCGCGTATGCTATGGCTGCTTTGGTTTTCATGAATTCGTCGCTCGTTCGTTGTTGCTTGCGTGGCCGGTTGACCTTCCGACGCGGCCATTGTATCTACGTTATCCGGCGGGAGTGAATATCGTGGGCGCCGATGCCGACGCCGATTGCCGGCGCACGCAGCCCACGATTCGACCTTAGGAGAAACACGGTGAAAAGCATTCCAGGCGGGATAATCATGGCCCTCATCGCGCTCCCATTCGCGCTCACCGGCGTGCGTACCGCGGCGGCCGATCCGCCGCCGGCCGACTACGCCAAAATCTCGCCGTTGGATCTCATCAAGAGCGCGCCCAAGGGAACCCTGGTCAATCCCTACAAGGACACTCAGGCAGACATCGTCGCTCAAGGCGAGGCGCTGTTCGGCAGCAGTTCGTGCAGCGGCTGCCACGGGCCCGCCGGCGGCGGCGGCCTGGGCCCGCCGGTCACGAACGACATCTGGGTGTACGGCGGCGACGATGACACCCTGTTCCGGCTGATCGCACTCGGCAGCGACGGATTACAAGCTCAAGGCTACAGCCGCAAGGGCCACGAAAGCATCGTGGCGCCGATGCCCCCGTTCGGCGCCGCGCTCAAGAATTCCGACGATCTGTGGAAGATCCTGGCGTTCATCCGCGCCCATTACCAGGGAGATCCCAGCCGCAAATTCGGCGGCGCCGCTGCGCGACGTGGTGGAGTTCCTGGGCACGGTCCGAGCTGTCTGTGACGTGGAGCCGGTCACTCTGGCAACGCACGATCGCGGCATAGAAATAAGTGGTCGTTACGGATTCTCGCTGTACGATTCGATGTTAATCGCATCCGCCTTGATTGCCGGCCTCGATAAATTCTACTCGGAGGATCTGCAGCACGGACAACTAATCGGTGGCCGGCTGCGATTGATCAATCCATTTCTCAAGGAATAATTAATTCTAGACCTCAGTTATAAAGAGTAATCATGGCCACGATCATCAATATTCACGAAGCTAGGACCCACCTCTCCCGGATCGTGGAATAGGTGGCTGCGGGCAAGGAGATCGTCATCGCCAAGGCGGGCAAGCCCATGGCGAGGCTGGTGCCCATAGAAGCGAGCGTCACAAAGAAGCACCTGGGCCAGCTCAAAGGCAAAATCAAGATACCGCCCGATTTCAACAAACCGCTGCCCGCGTCTATCTTGCGGCAGTTCGACGGCGACTAGCGGCGGCCGCTCAATGCGGCAACTGGCTCGAATTCCAGCCGCCGCCCAAGGCTTCGATCAGCACCACGCTCGCCTGCAGGCGGCTCGACAGCACCGTGAGAGCGGTTTCCTCGGAGCTTAAGCGGGTGGTTTGCGCGGTGATCACGCTGCTGTAGGGAACCGTGCCCGCCTTGTACTGATTGAGCGTGAGCAATTCGGCCTCCCTGGCCGCCTTCACGGCCGACTCTTCGATCACCGCCTGCTGTTCCAGGATGCGCAAAGTGGCGATCTCATCCTCGACTTGCTCGAACCCGGACAGCACGGTCTGCCGATAGTTGGCGACGCTCGCCTCATAGGCGGCACGCGCCTGGGCCACCTGTGCGCGGCGCGATCCGGCGTCGAACAGCGTCTCGGCGAGCGAGGGCCCGAGCGACCAGGCGCGATTCGGCAGACTGACTAGGTTGGATAATGTGCTGCTCGTGTATTGGTCGGAGCCGGACAGCGTCAGACTCGGAAAGTAGGCCGCGGTCGCGACACCGATTTGCGCATTGGCCGCGGCCACCTTGCGCTCCGCTTCGGCCACGTCCGGCCGTCGTTCCAACAAAGTCGAGGGAACTCCTGCGGGCACGGTCGGAACATCTGCTCGCATCGCTTCGGGCGGCAAGGAGAATTGCGCGGGCTGCAGCCCGATCAATACCGCAATCGCATGCTCGAGGATCGCACGCTGTATCTTGGCATTGATCTGCTGCGCCTGACTCGAGAGCAGCTGCGCTTGCGCGCTCACCACGTCGGCTTTGGCGGCGACCCCGAAGCGGTAGCGGCTTTCGGTGATCTTCAAAGATTGCTGCTCGGCGGTGACCGTATCGTCCAGCAGCCTTTGCAATTGGTCCTGAGCGCGCAATTCGAAATAATCGGTGGCCAGGGTCGCCTGCGCGGATAGCTCGGCGGCGGCGAGTGCGGCGGCGCTCGCTTGTGCGGAGGCGCGATCGCTCTCGACCGTGCGGCGGATTTGGCCCCAGATGTCGAGGGTCCAATTGGCGGAAACGCCGACGCTGTTACTGGTCACCGTGGACGAGCTTTGAGTGACCGTGGTGATGCCGTTGGAAGTGACGCCGGATCCGCCGCTGCCGCGACCCGCGCCGCCGCGCAGCCGGGTCGCGCTCGCTGCGACGGTCGGCCAGTAGCCTGCCTGAGCCTGCCGGACCAACGCCTGCGCTTGATCGTATGCCGCCACCGCCGCTTTGACGTTCTGGTTCGAAATGTCGATCTTCGCTTCGAGCTGATCGAGCACCTCGTCATTATAAATATCCCACCACGGGCCGCGATTGATGGCATCGCTCGGCTCGCTCGGCTTCCAATCGCTCTGCTCCTTGTAGGCGGGTGCTGCGTCGAATGCGGGCCTTTTATAGTCGGGCCCGACCGCGCACGCCGTGATGAGCGCGATTCCCGCCCCCGCCGCCAAAAGTTGCCGCGCGCGCATCAGGTTCCCGCCTGCGCGGGATCAAAACCGGCGCCACTCGCCCCACGGCCGGTATGTCCCGCTGCCGGCCCCTGGCTGGTGGACTTTCGGCCCTTGCGGTAGCGATGCACGTACAAGTAGACCACCGGTGTGGTGTACACCGTCAGCAGCTGGCTGACAATGAGTCCGCCGACGATGGCAATCCCCAAGGGCCGGCGCATCTCGGTGCCGTTGCCGTAGGAAACCGCCAAGGGCAGCGCGCCGGCGATGGCGGCGCAGGTGGTCATCATGATGGGCCGGAAGCGCAGCGAGCAGGCGTGTGCGATGGCCTGACGCGGATTCATGCCAAGGTTGCGCTCCGCATCGAGCGCAAAGTCCACCATCATGATGGCGTTTTTCTTCACGATGCCGATCAACAGCAAAATGCCCAAAAAGGCGATGATGCTGAACTCGGTGCCGGTGGCCATCAGTGCGAGCAGCGCGCCGACGCCGGCGGAGGGCAGAGTGGAGAGAATGGTCAGCGGCTGGGAGTAGCTTTCGTAGAGCACGCCGAGCACGACGTAGATCGCCGCGAGCGCGGCGAGCAGCATCAGCGGAGTGTTGCTGTTATTTTGCTGGAAAAGATTGGCGGTGCCATAGGTGCCGCCGCGAATGGTGATCGGCACATGGATTTCGCTCATCTTGCGTTCGATCGCCGCGAGCGCCGTGCCGATCGCCACGCCCTCGGGCAGATTGAATGCTATGGACGTCGACACGGACGTGCCGGTGTGGTTGACGCTCACCGGCGTGGTGCCGGTGAGAAAATGGCTGAACGCCGCGAACGGCACCAGCGTTTCCGGGACCACGCTCACTGCCGAGCCGGTCGAGGTATTGTCGGCGCCGCGGTTTGCCAAGAAATTTGCCGCAAAATTTCGCGCCGCATCCTGGGCCACTGCCGCGCTCGAGGCCGAGCCCGCGCCGCCCGCCCCGGTAGCGCCGGCGGCACCGCCGGTACGGCTCGCGGCGAGCTGCGTCGTTCCCGCCAGCGGCTGAGTCGCCTGGGTGCCGGTCACGGCGCCGCCGGAGGTGCTGACATACAACTCGCGCAGAACCTCAGGGTTTTGCCAAAATTCCGGCGCCACTTCCATGACCACGTGGTATTGCTGCGGGCTGAACGGATTATAGATCGTCGAAACCTGGGCCTGAGCGAATGCATCGCCCAGCGCATTGTCGATTTGAACTTCGGTGAGTCCCAGGCGCGATGCGCTGTCGCGGTCGACCACCAAGTCGGCCTCCAATCCCCCCGGCTGCATATCCGTATCCACGTCGGTGATTTCCGGCATGCCCTGCATGGCGAGACGCAGCTTCTGCGACCAGGCCCGCAATTCGGTCAAATCATCGCCGAGCAAGGTGTATTGATACTGCGAGTTGGCGGATCGGCCGCCGCTGCGCACATCCTGGACCGCCTGCAGGAAAGTCGTCACGCCCGTGACTCGTGCGAGCTTCGGCCGCAATCGGGCGATGACTTGATCGGCCGAAACGCGCCCTTCGGACAGCGGCTTGAGCGCGATGGTGAGGTTCGCATTCGCACCGCCGCCGCCAAAGGGCCCGAAGCCGCCGCCGCCCACCGAACCAGTCACGGTGCTGACCGCCGGGTCCTGCTGAACGATGTGCGCCGCTTCCTGCAACTTGCGCTTCATCAGCTGAAACGAGCTGGTCGCGTCGCCGCGAATGCCGCCCTGCAGCTGGCCGGTATCCTGCTGCGGAAAGAGCCCCTTCGGAATGACGACGTACAAATAGACATTGAGCCCGATCGTGGCGATGAGCGTCAGCAGCATGGCGCGCGGATGGTCGAGCGCCCAGTCGAGAGTGCTCACGTAGCCGCGCCGCAGGCGCTCGAAACCGCGCTCGAAGCCTTGAGCAAAGCGCGTCGGCTTGCGGCGGCCGTCGCGGTCGAGCAGCAGCGAGCACATCATCGGCGTGGTGGTCAGCGAAACTGCCAGCGAGATCAAGATCGCAATCGACAGGGTGACGGTGAACTCCTTGAATATCCGTCCGACGATCCCTCCTGCGAACATGAACGGAATGAACACCGCAACCAAGGACAGGCTCATGGATACGACGGTGAAGCCGACTTCCTGCGCGCCCAGCAAGGCGGCGCGCATACGCGTCATGCCCGCTTCGATGTGCCGGGTGGTATTTTCCATGACCACGATCGCGTCGTCCACCACGAATCCGGTCGCGATGGTGAGCGCCATCAGGGAAAAATTGTCGAGCGTGTAATTGAGCAGATACATCGCTCCGAAGGTGCCGATCAACGACACCGGCACCACCAGCGCCGGAATCAACGCGGCGCGATAGCTGTTCAGGAATACGTAGACCACCAAAATCACCATGGCGACGGCGAGCAACAGGGTCTGTTCCACCTGCCGCAGCGAGGCGCGAATGGTGATCGAGCGATCGAAGGTGACCACCAAGTCGATCTTCGGATCTATTGAGCTCTTGAGCAGCGGCAGCTCGGCTTTCACGGCGTCGATCATCTCGATGACGTTGGCGCCGGGCTGCTGGAAGACCGTGACGAATACGGCGGGTTTGCCGTTGTACAGGCCGTAGGTGCGGATGTTTTCGGTCGCGCCGTCCTGCATGTCCAGTACTTTGGCGACATCGCCCAAGCGCACCGTGGCGCCGTTGCGGTTGGCGATGATCAAATCGCGGTAGGGAGCGGCGTCGCGCGCATTGTCGTTGGTGTAGATCTGATAGTGCAGCTGATCGGATTCGATGGCGCCCTTGGGCGCGTTGGCGTTGCTGTTGGAAATGGCGGCGCGCACGTCCTGTAGGCCGATGCCGTACTTGGAGAGCGCCAGTGGGTTGATTTCCACGCGCACGGCGGGCAGCGCGCTGCCGTTGACGTTGACGCCGCCGACTCCCTGGATTTGCGACAGGCGCTGTGAAATGACCGCGTCGGCCGCGTCGTAGATCTGGCCCTGTGTGAGCACATCGGAGGTCATGGCGATGGCCATGACGGGAAACAGCGCGCTGTTGATTTTGCGGTATGTGGGATTGCGGGTCAGCGAGGAGGGCAGATCCGCATGCGCCGCCACGATGGCGGCCTGGACGTCGCGCGCGGCGCCGTCGATATCGCGATCGACCCCGAATGTCAGTTGAACGCTGGCCGTACCCACCCCGCTGGTCGAGGTCATGTCATCGACGTCGGCGATGGCGCCGAGATGCCGCTCCAAAGGAGTGGCCACCGTGCTCGCCATCACCTCGGGACTCGCCCCCGGCAGCTGGGCCGAGACGAAGATGGCCGGCACGTCGATGCGCGGCAGCGGCGCCACCGGCAGCAGCATGAAGGCCACCGCGCCGCACAGCGCGACGCCGACGGTCAGCAACGTGGTGGCCACGGGCCGGTGGATGAATGGCGCCGAAATGTTCATAGGGGAGAATCCGCCAGCGGTTCGCCGGGAATCTCGGCCGCCGCCCGGCCCCGCAGACGCACCGCCAAGCGGTCGAATGCTAGGTAGATCACCGGCGTCGTGAACAGCGTCAGCACCTGACTCACCAACAGGCCGCCGACGATGCTTATGCCGAGCGGATGGCGCAGCTCCGAGCCGATGCCCCAGCCGAACATCAAGGGCAATGCGCCGAATATGGCCGCCACGGTGGTCATCAAGATCGGACGAAACCGCAGCAGACACGCCTGATAGATCGCCTCCCGCGGGGGCAGGTGCTGAATACGCTCTGCGTCAACGGCGAAGTCGATCATGAGTATCGCGTTCTTCTTGACGATGCCGATCAAGAGGATGATGCCGATGAGCGCAATGATGGTCAGATCGTCCCCCGCCAGCATCAGAGCGAGCAGGGCGCCGATGCCGGCCGAGGGCAGCGTCGAGAGAATCGTGATGGGATGAACGAAACTCTCGTAGAGCATGCCGAGCACGATGTACATCACCAGCACCGCGGCGACCAACAGCAGAAGCTCGTTGGTCAAGTTGCTGCGGAATGCGAGCGCGGCTCCTTGAAAGGTGGTGCGTATGCTCGCCGGCAGCCCGACGGCGAGTTCGGCCGATTCGATGGCGGCGACTGCGGCGCCGAGCGAGGCACCTGGAGCGAGATTGAACGATACGGTGGTCGCCGGAAATTGCGCCAGATGATTGATGAGCAGCGGCCGGGTTTGAACGTCCACCTTGGCGATTGCGGATAGGGGCACCTGTCCGCCGCCCGCGGAGGGCACGTAAATGGACGCGAGCGAGTCGACGGAACGGTACGAGGCAGGATCGGCTTCGAGAATGACCCGGTACTGGTTCGACTGCGTGAAGATGGTGGAGACGATCCGCTGGCCGAAAGCATCGTAGAGCGCGTTGTCCACGGTCCCCACACTGATGCCGAGACGCGCCGCGCTGTCCCGATCGATGGTGACGTAGGCGGCAAGGCCATTGTCTTCCTGGTTGCTGACCACATCGGCAAGTTCGCTCTGCTGGCGCAAGGCGCCAAGCAGCTTCGGTGTCCAGGCGGACAACGCCGCGGCGTCCGCGCTTTCCAGGGTGAATTGATACTGAGTGCGGCTCACGGTGGTGTCGAGGGTCAGATCCTGCACCGGCTGCATGTACAGTGTGATGCCCGGGATCGCGGAGGTTTCGCCGCGCAGGCGGCGGATCACCTCGGCGACGTTCGAATCGCGCTTGTTGCGCGGTTTCAGATTGATCAGGAAACGCCCGCTGTTCAGCGTGACGTTATTGCCGTCAATGCCGATGAACGACGAGAGGCTCGCGACGTCCTTATCGGCGAGAATGGCGGCGGCAAGAGTCTGCTGACGCTCCGCCATGGCGGCGTAGGAGATCGATTGGCTGGCCTCGGACACGCCCTGAATCAATCCGGTGTCCTGATCAGGAAAGAAGCCCTTCGGAATCAGCACGTACAGAATCGCCGTGAGCGCGAGCGTGCCGGCTGCGACATACAGCGTCGCGCGCTGATGATCGAGCACCCAGGTCAGCCTTCGCCCGTACCATTCGACCAGCGCCGCGAACCACCGCCCCGTGTCCGTTTGTGCGCGCGTAGCCTCCGGCGGCCGGTGTTTGAGCAGTTTTGCGCACAACATGGGCACCAGCGTCAGCGAGACGACCGCGGAAATCAGAATCGTGACGGCGAGCGTCACCGCGAACTCGCGAAACAGCCGACCGACCACATCCTGCATGAACAGCAGCGGAATCAGCACCGCGATCAGCGACACGGTGAGCGAAATGATGGTGAAGCCGATTTGCCCGGCGCCCTTGAGCGCGGCCTCGAGCGGCGCGAATCCAAGCTCGATGTAACGGGAGATGTTTTCGATCATCACGATGGCATCGTCGACGACGAAGCCGGTGGCGATCGTCAATGCCATCAGCGACAGGTTATTTAAGGAGAAATTCGCCAGATACATGACGCTGAAGGTGCCGATCAGCGATAGCGGCACCGACAGGCTGGGGATGATGGTTGCCGGAACATTGCGCAAGAACAGATAAATCACCAGCACCACCAGCACCACGGCGAGCGCCAATTCGAATTCGACGTCGGCGACGGACGCCCTGATGGTCGTGGTGCGGTCGGTGAGCACGGCGACATCCACGCCCGCCGGCATGGCGGCCTGCAACGAAGGCAGCAGATCGTGAATTCGGTCGACCACGTCGACCACGTTGGCGCCGGGCTGGCGCTGCACGTTCATGATCAAGGCCGGCGTCGTATTCATCCAGCCGCCGAGTTTGGCGTTCTCCGCGCCCGAGATCAGCGTGGCGACATCGCGAAGCCGCACCGGCGCCCCGTTTTTATAGGCGATCACCACGCTGCCGTAATCCTCGGCGTTGCGGATCTGGTCGTTGGTGTTGACCGTATAGGCGCTGGTCGGGCCGTCGAGCGTGCCTTTCGGCCCATTCTGGTTGGCGTTGTTGATGGTCGTGCGCAGGTCGTCGAGATTCAAGCCGTAGGCGGCCATTGCGCGAGGGTTCACCACGACCCGCACTGCCGGGCGTTGCCCGCCGCTGATGCTGACGACGCCCACGCCCTTGAGCTGAGAGATTTTCTGGGCGATGCGCGTATCGGCGAGATCCTCCACCTCGGTGAGCGGCATCACCTTCGAGGTGATACCCAGAATCAGCACCGGAGCGTCGGCGGGATTCACCTTGGCATATATCGGCGGGGCCGGCAGGTCTTGCGGCAGAAGATTCTGCGCGGCGCTGATTGCCGCCTGCACTTCCTGTTCGGCGACGTCGATGGCGAGCGCCAAGTTGAATTGCAGAGTGATGACGGAGGCCCCACCCGAGCTCGTCGAGGACATCTGGTTCAGGCCGGGCATCTGACCGAATTGCTTTTCCAAGGGCGAGGTGATGGCGGACGTAATGACCTCGGGGCTCGCGCCGGGATAGAAGGTCTGCACCTGGATGGTCGGATAGGCCACCTCGGGCAGCGCGGAGAGCGGCAGCTGCCGGTAGGCGATGGCGCCCACGATCAATATCGCGAGCATCAGCAAGGTCGTGGCGACCGGGCGCAGGATGAAGATGCGCGAGGGATTCACTGCGGCGTGCTGTTGTGCGCTCGCGGGCGGTGCGGGTCCTTCGGCCCGCCACCGCGCGCAGCGGGGGCCTTGACAGCGGATGCGGGGCTCTCCGCAGCCGCTTGCGGCAGCAGCACCTGCGCGCCGTCGCGCAGCCGATCACCGCCTTCGGTGACCACGATCTCGCCCGCAGCGAGCCCCGAACTCACCGCGACGCGCTCCCCGTCGACGACGCCGAGCGCGACCGGCCGCACTGCGACGGTATGGTCGGAATTCACGACATAGACGAAGGTGGTCACCACGCCGTTGGGCGCGCCTCGTCGCACCGCCGAGTTGGGAATGACGATTTGATGCGGCAAGAGTTCCTGGAGGAGCTGCACGTTCACGAACTGGCTCGGAAACAGCGCGCCGTCGGCATTGTCGAACTGCGCCCGTAATTTAACCGTGCCGGTGGTGGTATCGATCGCATTGTCGAGTGTTAGGAGCTTGCCTTCGGCAAGTTTCGCGCTGTTGGTGCGATCGTAGGCTTCCACCGTCAGGCTGGCTCCGTCGCGCAATCGCCGCGTGAGCGCCGGTACATTGTCTTCGGGAATTGGAAAGATCACGGTGATAGGCTGCACCTGATTGATCACGACGATGCCGTTGGCATCGCCCGGTGTGACGTAATTTCCTTGATCGACCTGGCGCAATCCGACCCGCCCGGTGACCGGCGAAACAATGCGCGCGTATGCCAGATTCACTTGCGCGGTCTTCAGCTGGCCCTCGTCCGATTCGATGGTCCCCGCGTAT
>DAINPA010000073.1:8751-10496 GCA_036743675.1 Steroidobacteraceae bacterium | reverse complement strand
GATCTGATCACCTCCATCACCGGCAGCGATCTGTACATACGCGACACCGCCAGCGCCGCCGGCGTCGAGACCAACGTCACCAAGGCCATCACCCTGGGGCAGGGTGCCGTACGGGACCTCGACGTGTCGCCGGACGGAAAGAAAGTGGTGTTCTCGCTGCGTCTGCCGCTCGACCCGAAACTGAAAAATGACGATCCGAAGCAGCCCCATTGGCATATCTACCAATACGACGCCACCACACAGATAGTCACGCAACTGACCAACGACGACATCACCGCGGGCCATGACGTGGGCGCGCATTACCTGCCGGACGGGCGGATCGTGTTCGCATCGACGCGCCAGCTCGCGACTCAATCGATATTGCTCGATGAGGGCCGTCCGCAATACCAGGCCGTGACCGACAATCGTCAACAGTTCATTTTTCTGCTGCATGTCATGAACGGCGACGGCACCGACATGCACCAGATCAGCTTTAATACCAATCACGATTTCGCGCCGTCGGTCTTGAGTAACGGTCAGATCGTCTTTTCTCGTTGGGAAGTGACCAACGGCGCGGATCAGATCAGCTTGTATCGCGCCAACCCCGACGGGTCGGGCTTGGAACTGCTTTATGGCGCCAACAGCCACGCGACCGGCGCCAACGCCGCCGGCACCAACAACAACGTCATTCAGTTCTTGGGCGCGCGCCAGCGCAAGGACGGCAAGCTGCTCGCCATCGCCCGGCCATTTCTCGGCACGCAGCTCGGCGGCGATCTGTTGGTGATCGACTCGGCGAACTTCGTCGAAATCCATCAGCCGAGCTCGCCGAGCGCGCCCGCCGGAACCGGACAAACCGAGGCGACGACGCTGGGAGTGACCACGGACGCGAAGTTGCCGTCCGCGGGCGGCCGATTCGCCTCCTTTTATCCGCTGTACGACGGCACCAACCGGGTGCTGGTGAGCTGGTCGCCTTGTTTCGTGCAGGGCACGAGTGGAGTCGTGGAAGTGTGCAACGCCGCCAATACCAGCGGCGCCAATGTCACGCTTGCGCCCCCTCAATATACGCTGTGGGTCTACGATTTCGCTGCCGGCACCTTGAGCCCGCTCTTGAGCGCGGACGCCGGGACCGAGATCGTCGAACCGATCATCATGCAGGCTCGAACGCCGGCTCCCGCCTTCATTGCGGATTTCACGCCGACCACTACGGCTGAGCAGAATCTCGTCAATCGCGCGGTCGGCGTGCTCGACATCAGCAGCGTCTACGATTTCGACGGCATCGACACGGCCAAGCCGAACATCGCGACCCAGGCCGATCCCGGCCAGCCGAGCTTTTATACGCGGCCGACACGCTTCATCAGAATTGAAAAAGCGGTCGAGATTCCCGACAAGACGGTGCGCAAGATCAATGCCTCGGCCTTCGGTCCGGCGGGCATGGGCATGCGAGAAATCCTCGGCTATGCGCCGATCCAGCCCGACGGATCGGTACAGATCCAGGTGCCGGCCAATGTTCCGTTCACGATCGATGTCCTGGACGCGAACGCGCGGCGCATCACGGCCCGGCACACGAGCTGGCTGCAGCTGCTGCCCGGGGAGACCAAGTCCTGCAACGGTTGCCACACCGTGAACGCGACCAACCCGACCTCGCATGGCCGCTCGGGTTTGACGCAGCCCGTGAATCAGGGCGCACCCACCACCGGTCAGCCGTTTCCGAGCACCAATACCGCGCTGTTCGCAAATGCCGGGGAAACCATGGCGCAAACCCTGGC
>DAINPA010000073.1:4671-8651 GCA_036743675.1 Steroidobacteraceae bacterium | reverse complement strand
CCGACCAACGCGAATTGCGCGGCGCCGGGGTGGACCGCGCAATGCCGCATCACGATCCATTACGCGAACGCCAATTCGAATCCGCCGCAGCTCTATATACAAAACCTGTGGAATTTTTCGCCGCGTACCGCGACCGTGAATGGCGTTCCCAACACCGTGGTGACCTGCACTCTGTGCCACAACACCGTCAATGCGATGAAGGCCATACAAATGCCTGCGGGACAGCTCGATTTGACGGGGGGCGCATCCAGCGTCGACCCGACCGTCGTCACCTCTTACGAGCAAATCCTGTTCCCTCACGACGAACTGACGCTTAATATGGGTGTATTGGTCCCTGTGACGGTAACTCAGCCCGGTCCGCCGCCGGTTACGGTGCCGATACAGGTGGCAGCGTCGATGTCGGCCGGCAGCGCGAGCGCGTCGACGGCTTTCTTACGGATGTTCGATGGCACTTTTCATGACCCGGTACTCGACCACACCGGCTTTTTGACTCTCGGGGAGCTGCGCTTGATCTCGGAATGGCTGGATATTGGTGCCCAGTTCTACAACGATCCGTTCGTCGCGCCGGCGAACTAAATTGTGAGGCCGCTGCTCGCGCTGGTGTTGTTGCTGCAGGCGGTGCATGTAGATCCTGCGCAGGCTGCGAATCAGCTGCTCGTACAGCTGGTGGTCACCGCACCCTACCTGGAAATGCACTCGGGTCCCGGACGCGGCTATCCGGTCGTGTACGTGGTGGGCCGCGACGAGGTGCTGACCGTGTTGTTCAGCCGCACCGATTGGTACAAGGTGCGCGCTGCGCGGGGCGTGGAGGGATGGGCACGGCGCGCCGATTTGGTGAGCACCCTATTGCCCTCCGGGGAGCCGGCGCCGATTCCGCCGTATCCGGATTTCTTGACCCACCGCTGGGAAATCGGCGCCGGATACGGGGTTTACAATCATGAGAACCTGGTCACCACTTACGCCGATTACGGCATCACCGAGAGCATCGACGTCGAGGCCGTTCTGCAGCAGGCGTTCGGTACGCTCGACAACCGGTACATCGCAACCGTCGGCTTGCGCCACACATTCGTTCCGGAATGGAAGTGGTTTTCGCCCACCGCCGGAATCGGCACCGGCTATCAGCGCATCTCGGCCACGGTGCCCCCCGCCCCGCTCGAAAGCAACAACCAGATGGCCTACGCCTCGCTTGGGGCCCGCGGATTCATCACCAGACGCTTCATGTGGCGCGCCGATTGGCGCCACTATGTCGTGTTCAACAACCAGAACGTCAACGAGGTACTGGAAGAATGGAAAATCGGCTTAGCAGTATTCTTCTAGCGGCAGCGCTGCTGTCCGGCTGCAGCTGGTTCCATCGCGGCGACAAGACGCCGGCGCCGGTGCCCGTGACGGTCGATGAGCCGCAGGCCAATCCCTCGATCATCGAGCCGCAGGTGTCGCGCCGTGTCGTGAAGACTCCGAAGATCAAATCCAAGGACTTCGAGGTCGGCGCGTACTTCGGCGCCCTGAGCATCCAGGATTTCGGCACCAACCCGGTCTACGGCGTGCGCGCCGCCTATCACGTGACCGAGGATTTTTTCATGGAAAGCTACGCCGCGCGCTCGCAGGCCGGCTTGAGCAGTCTCGAGAACGTGTTCCCCAACATCACGGTCGTCAGCAACTCTGGGAGATACTTCACGTACTACGACCTGGACGTGGGATACAACGTACTGCCCGGCGAGGTGTTCCTCGGGCGGGGCCGCGCCTTTAATTCAGCGCTGTACGTGACGGTGGGCATAGGTGACGTGAAATTCGCGAATCAGGATCAGTTCGCGCTGAACTTTGGGGTGGGCTATCGCGTCACGATCACCGACTGGCTGGCCATGCATCTGGACGTCAGGGATCACGTGTTCGAATCCAACCTGTTCGGCGTCAACAAGAACGTCGACAACGTAGAAGCCATATTGAGCCTGACCACATATTTCTAACGCTTGCCGATTCAAGAGGAGAGATCAATGCATAGCTTCACCGCAAAAATATTCAGGCGCTGCGCGCTGACGGCGATCGTCATCGCCTCCGCGGCGTTCGCCGCCGACACCGGCGGGCCTGCACCCGCGTTCACCCTCACCGCGCTGTCCGGAGGGCAGACCGCCTTGAGCCAGTACAAGGGACAGGTGGTGCTGGTGAATTTTTGGGCAACCTGGTGCGGACCCTGCCAACAGGAGATGCCGTTGCTCGATCAAATGTACAAGAAATACAAGCCCGCGGGCTTCACGCTGATCGGCGTGAACGTCGACAAGGAAGAGCCTGCGGTCAAGGAGCTGCTCGCGCGCAAACCGGTGAGCTTCCCCGTGCTGCTCGATCCGGCGAACCAGGTCAGCAAGGCTTATCACGTCGACGAAATGCCGAGCTCGGTGATCATCGATCGCAAGGGTGACATTCGCTACATTCACCGCGGCTACCGGCCGGGCGACGAAAACGATTACCAAGATCGCATACGCCAGTTGATCCGCGAGTAGCCCATGGAAACCCTGCCCCGCACGCCGCTTTGCCTGGTGCCGCCGCTGCGTTGCGCATGGTTGGCCGGTGCCCTGCTGCTGTGCGCCGGGTGCAGCAACATCCAGCCCTGGGTGAAACCGTACGAGCGCGATCGGCTGGCTGACCCGATCATGGCCTGGGAGCGGGATTCGGTATCCGCCGCATACGTGGATCACGTGCGCGAAGTTCGCGAAGGGGCACGCGGTGCGACCGGCGGCGCAGGCGGCGGCTGCGGCTGCAACTGATGGACGCGGCGGCACTACGACGCAGTGTAAGTCGCGTTGCCGTGCTCGCGGCGCTGCTTTTGGTGCGCGCCACGAGCGCGGATGTGCTGCCGGACGACCGCGCCGACCTCTTCTACAGCAAGTACAGCGGCGGCGGCATGGACATCACCGGCGAATCCTTTCTGGTGCGCAAGAAGATCACCGAAAACCTTGTAGTCGAAGCCAATTACTTCGTGGACAAGGTCAGCGGCGCCTCGATCGACGTCTTGAGCCAGGCGAGCCAGATCAAGGATACGCGCAAGCAAAAGAGCGGCACGGTCGAATATGTCCACGACAAAACCACGTACTCGCTCAGTTATATCAACAGCGTGGAGAATGACTACAAGTCCAATACCACCAGCTTTTCGCTGAAACAGGACATGTTCGGCGACTTGACCACTCTGACGCTCGGCTATACGCATACCGACGATGGGGTCGGCGAAAACAATGGCGGTGTCATCGCGTGGTTGGGACACGCGCAGAGCATCGGCTACGATGTCGGCGTATCGCAAATTCTGACCAAGAATTTGATCGCCGGGGTGAACGTGAACGTCATCACCGACAACGGCTATCTCGCCAACCCCTACCGTTCCTATCGCTACCTCGACAGCAGCAACGCCAAGGGCTACTCCCTCGCCAGTCAGATATACCCCGACACCAGGACCAGCACCGCGGTTCAAACCGAGGCGAAGTATTACCTGCCCTATCGGGCGGCGATCACCGGGTCATACCGGTACTTCACCGATACCTGGGGTATCGTCGGCAATACCTACGAGCTCGATTACACCCACCCGATCGCCAACATTTGGATCTTGGAGGGGCGGGTGCGCTTTTATAAGCAGAATAGCGCCAATTTTTACAGCGACTTGTACAACTTCGCCGGCCAATACAATTTCATGGCGCGCGACCAAAATCTGGCGGCGGGAGACAACACCACGATCGGGGCGAAAGTCACTTACGCGTTCCTGCCCGACGGCTGGAAGATGTTCAAGCGCGCCACCGCCACCTTCGATGTCAGCCGCATAGAATACAAATACACCGACTTCCGCAACATCAAGTATTACGGCCTGCCTCAATATCAGCCGGGCCACGAACCCTTGTACTCCTTCAACGCCACCGTCTATCAGATTTATATGTCGATGTTCTTCTGACCCGAGGCGACCAGCCGGCGCCACCACACCAACAGCATGGGTGCGAGCGCCG
>DAINPA010000073.1:0-4571 GCA_036743675.1 Steroidobacteraceae bacterium | reverse complement strand
GAGCGCCGCTGCGGTCGACGTCAAGAAATATCCGACCTATGTGCCGGGGTCCAATTGCGACAAGTGCCTGCAGCTGCAGGGCACGCCCGGCAACGACTATCGGCCGTGCGGCCTGTTTCCGGGAAAACCGGTATCGGTGCGCGGCTGGTGCTCCGGGTGGTCGGCGGAAATATAGGCGTCCCTTACCCGCACCCCGACCGCCGGAAAATCCGTGAAGAATCCGTCGATGCCGAGCGCCAGATAACGGGTGATTTCCGCCGCCAGATCGCCGTGAGCCTCCGGGGCGCGCCCCACTTTAAGATCGGCCGGCAAGAACTCGTTTTCAGCGCGAAACGTCCACACATGAACGGCCAGCTGGTGCCGGTGCGCCGCGGCGACCGCGGCGGCGGTCGCGAGCGATTTGGCGATGCCGATCCCATCGGCATATTCGGCAATACGCTTGGGATCCCCCAGCTCGTGTTCCAGCAACTGAACCAGCGGCAGATGCGTCATCTTGCGCAATTGCCGCAGGTTGGTCGGGTCGAAGGACTGGATGAACACGGGCGATCCCACTCGTTCATAGTCGAAGCGCCGCAGCGTCTGCAACACCGCAGCTTCCTGCGCGAGGCCGATCGACGCGAAATGCGCGGGATGCTTCGTCTCCGGATACACGCCGATCCCGATTTTGCCGCCGCGCTTGCGGTTCGCCTCGCCCACGAGCTGCATGATCTCATCGAAGGTCGGCACCGCTAACCGGCCGTCGAAAGCCCGGTTCGCCGGCCGCAGCTGCGGCAGACGCTCGCGCGCGCGCAACGTCTTGATTTCGGCGAGGGTGAAGTCCTCGGTGAACCAGCCGGTCGTCGCTTCGCCGTCGATTACCTGGGTGCGGCGGCGCGCCGCGAATTCCGGATGTGCCCCCACATCCGTGGTGGTGCCGATCTCATTTTCGTGCCGCGCGATGAGCACACCGTCCCGGGTCATGACAAGATCGGGCTCGATGAAGTCCGCACCCTGATCGACCGCGAGCCGGTAGCTCTCGAGCGTATGCTCGGGCCGCTCGCCACTCGCACCGCGATGCGCAATCACAATTGTTGGCGGCAAAAGGCTGTCAGGCACGGGGCACCCATCGAAAAATAGCTGCTAGTCTAGCGCATGGAACTCGGCCAAGCCCGCGGGCCCGATAAAGGGTGTGCGGCAGCGCGGGTTTTCTTAAGACTCGGACAAGCGTTAAGCTTGCGAAATTATGCGCTCGAAGCGGGCTGGGCGCGCTACGATAGGCCATCTGCGCTGTGTCCAATTCAGGGGGTGCTCATGTCACTTGTCACAAAGATTTCGGTCGTCCTGCTCGCGGCCGCCGTCGTTACCGCCACGCCGGCATTCGTCAATGCCGCACATGCCGGGACGGCGCGCCAGGAAGGACTTCTGTTGACCGCAACCGAAGTATTGGAGGACGTGCAAGGCATGCCCGACCAGCGCGTCCCTGATGCGCTGCTGGCGCGCGCCTACGGAATCGCCGTGATTCCCAGTGTGACCAAAATCGCCTTCATATTCGGCGGCCGCTACGGCACCGGGGTGGTGGTGGTGCGCGACAAACTGGATGCGCCGTGGAGCAACCCGGTGTTCCTCTCGCTTACCGGAGGCAGCTGGGGGCTTCAGGCGGGTGCGCAAGCCTCCGATATCATCCTGGTGTTCACGACCAGGAACGGCATCGAAGGCATCGCCGGAGGCAGGATGACGCTGGGGGCCGACGCTTCCGTCGCGGCTGGACCGGTCGGCCGACAAGCTTCGGCCGCGACGGATATCGCCCTCGCCGAGATTTATTCCTATGCCCGAACACGCGGTTTGTTCGCCGGCATTGCCGTGGACGGCAGCGTCATTTCGATCGATCGCTCGGCGAACGCCGCGCTGTACCACAAGAGCGGTGTGACCGCGAGCGAGATATTTTCCGGCCAGGCGCCGGCGGCGCCTGAAAGCGCACAGCGTTTCCTCGATCGGTTGTCGCAGTTGACGCACACGCCCTCGAGAACCTCGCCCGCACCGCAAACCAGTATGCCGGCCGCGGCAGCGCCGGCTGCCCCGGCGGCGCCCGCGGCAACCCCCGCCGCGCCGCCACGCACGTATCCGTTGGAAAACCAAAACTAACGGTGACACGGCGATACGAGCATGCCGCCGTGTAGGGTGATGCTGCGCGCTGCGGTATACGCCTGCATCCTATGGTTATCCGGTCAGGCGCATGCGCACGCGCCGCTGGTGCTGCTCACCGACTTCGGCACGGCGGACGGCGCGGTATCCGCGATGAAGGGCGTCGCGTACAGCGTATCGCAGGATTTGCTGATATCGGATTTGAGCCACGAGAATCCGAGCATCTTCGCCGGCGCCTATCGGCTGTATCAAGCCGAGCAATTCTGGCCGAAGGACACCGTATTCGTTGCGGTCGTGGATCCGGGCGTGGGTACCGAGCGCCTCTCGGTGGTGCTCAAAACGCGCACCGGACATTATTTCGTCGGCCCCAACAACGGCCTGTTGTCGCTGGTCGCCGAGCGCGACGGTATCGAAGGCCTGCGGCAGATCGACGAACGCGTGAACCGGCGCCCAAGTTCGGACGAATCACACACATTTCACGGCCGCGACGTGTTTGCCTATACCGGCGCACGCCTAGCCGCCGGGGTGATCCGCTTCGACGAGGTGGGCCCCTCGCTCGCACCGCAGACATTGATCTCTATTCCGTACCGCAGAGCCGAGCGCATCGGCGACGCGCTCAAGGGCATCATCCCGGTGCTCGACGTGCAGTTCGGCAACGTATGGACCAACATACCGAAATCCATGTTCGACGAATTGCACCTCGCGTTGGGAGCTCCGGTCCGGGTGCGCATTTATCACGACAATCGGCTCATCGACGACGAGGTCGCACCCTACCGACGCACCTTCGGCGAAGTGCCGGTCGACAAACCGCTGGTGTACGTCAATAGCTTGTTGAACCTCGCCGTGGCGCTCAATCAGGCGAGCTATGCGGCCGCCCACAACATCGAATCCGGCCCGGATTGGTTCATCGAACTCAGTCCGGCGCACCCGCCCTGAGATCGGCGCGGATGCCGCCTCGCGAAGGCGTCACTCGGCCTCGGCCGGCGCGAAGAACACCAGCACCGTGATCTCCTCTTCTATGTCGTAGAACCGATGTTCGACGTGGGCCGGCACGAAGATGAGGGTTCCGCGCGTTACCGCTTGATCTTGATGGCCCGCCCGCATCCGTGCCCTGCCCTGCACCACGTAGTAGAGTTCGTCCTGCTTGTGAGGCGACTGACGATCGGTGCTTCCGGACGCCAAAACGTACACTCCGGCGCTCATCGCGGGAACACGCAGGAATTCCAGATACTCGCTGCCCTGCTGCAACCGCTGCTCGGCGATGTCCTCGATCGCTGAAAAGCGAACTTTCCGATTGCTCACTTGAGGCGCTCCGCCAAAAGTACGGTAGCCAGCATATACCTCGTATCTTGAATCTTCCACGCGTCGCGTCGGCGGCGTTGCCGGTACCGACACGGCAGTTGGGACGGTCGGCCCGATCCTGCTAGAGTTGCGCGTCGCGCGCGGCGCAATCGATTCACGACAGATCATTGAAGGGAACACCATCTCCATGCCCCACACACTTGAACCGGTGCGCGCAGTGACCTTGGCTGAAGTTCAGGACGCGCGCGTGCGCATCGCCAAGTCCGTGTTGCGCACCCCGTTGATCCCGCTCGATCTCGGGCCCCACTACCCGGACGTGCGGCTGAAATTGGAGAATCTCCAGCCGACCAACTCGTACAAGCTGCGCGGCGCCGTCAACGCGGTGGCGATGTTGTCGGAGGCCGAGCGCGAACGGGGCGTATGGACCATCAGCGCAGGCAATGCGGGACAGGGCGTCGCCTACGCGGCGCGACGGGCGGGAGTGCCTTGCACGGTGGTCGCTATCGAGACGGCCCCGAAATCTAAAATCGAGAGGATGCGCGCGCTAGGCGCTCGCCTCATCCCGGTCCCATATTCCGCCGCATGGAAGGCTCTTGGAGATCGTGCCTTCCCCGGCGTCGAGGGCACTTTCGTGCACCCGTTCGATGACCACAACTTCATTGCCGGCCATGCCACCATGGGTCTCGAGATTCTCGAGGATGCACCCGACACCGTCGCCGTCATTGCGGCGATCGGCGGCGGCGGGCTCGTCACGGGTGTGGGCAGCGCCCTGAAAGCGCGCAACCCCGCGATCAGGGTTTTTGGCGCCGAACCGGAGACTGCGGCTCCGATGGCGCTGTCCCTTGCGGCCGGATCCGTACAAGAGTTCAAGGACTGGAAGCCCTCGTTCGTGGACGGTGCCGGCGGACAGAGCGTGTTCCCGCGCATGTGGGAGCGGATGCGCCCGGTGCTGGACGGCTGCATCGTCGTGACCCTGGATGAAACGAAGAGAGCGATGCGATTGGTGGCCGAGAAGGCGCGCGTCATCGCCGAAGGCGCCGGCGCTCTGGCGGTGGCCGCCGCGCTTACCGGCAAGGCGGGTCGGGGACCGCTGGTTGCGATCGTCTCCGGAGGCAATATCGATTTGCCGAAGTTTTGCGAGCTCATCT
>DAINPA010000072.1:8430-10519 GCA_036743675.1 Steroidobacteraceae bacterium | reverse complement strand
CTGTCGACAGAGACAGCCAGCGCTGCAGATAACTGACGTGCTGCATGGCGATCACGATGCAGTTAGCGTGCCGCAATATGCGGCATATATATTACGAATTACACAGCAATTGTACAGGATTTTAATAACATATTGATGTGCCTCGTATTGCGTCACGCAATTTGCGGCGAATTGGAGTCCAAGAAGACTGAGCGGCCGCCACTTGCCGCCCCGACTCGACGCCATGGCCATATGGCCCGCCGCGCCATCGCCGGCCGCTCACCGCGGCGAGCCGCTCACAGCAGTGTCGGATCGCTGTCGAGTACGCTGCCGGCGCCTGAGCGAACGATCAGGGTGAGGCCGGCCGCCTGCGGCAGAATCTGCTCGGCGTAGAAGCGGGCGCTCTCGAGCTTGCCCTTAAGGAAGCGCCGATCCGCGCGCTCATCGGATAGTCGAGCGGCGGCCCGGCATGCGGCGCGCGCCTGCAGCCAGCCGCCGAGAGTCACCCCGGCGAGGCGCAGCAGCGGCACCGCAACCGCGGCGCCGGCCGCTGGATTCGCCCCCATGTCCGCGAGCAGTTTGGCGATAGTCGCTTCGAGCTCGACCACCGCCGCATCGGCGGCCGCGACGATCGCCCCCGCGCCCGGTGCCGAACCGCGGTAGGCGGCGAACTCTGTATGGATATCGGCCGCCAAGGCCGCGAATGCCGCCCCACCGTCCTTGGCCAGCTTGCGGCCAATGAGATCGATTGCCTGAATCCCGGTTGTCCCCTCGTAGATCGGACTGATGCGGGCATCACGTAGCGGCTGGGCGGCGCCGGTTTCCTCGATGAATCCCATGCCGCCGTGCACCTGGATGCCGAGCGAGGCGAGTTCCACGCCGCACTCCGTGCACCAGCCTTTGACGATCGGAATCAGGAATTCGCCGCGGGCCTTGGCCGCCCGGCGCACGGCAGGGTCGCGATGCCGCGCGCCCACGTCGAGCTGGGTGGCCGCATACAGCGTCAGATAGCGCATCGCCTCGATCTGCGACTTCATCGTGAGCAGCATGCGCCGGACATCGGGGTGGTGAACGATCGGCAGCGCATCTCCCTGCACCGGCGGTCCGATGGGACGGCCCTGAATGCGGGTGCGCGCCCATTCGAGCGCCTGCTGGTAGGCGCGTTCCGCGACCGCATAGCCCTCGAGACCGACGCTCAAGCGCGCGGCGTTCATCATGATGAACATGTACTCGAGACCGTGGTGGGCCTCGCCCAAGAGGTAGCCCACCGCCCCGTCGCCTTGCCCATAGACCATGGTGCAGGTTGGGCTGCCGCGGATGCCGAGTTTGTGCTCGATCGAAATGCACTTGAGGTCGTTGCGTGCACCGAGCGAGCCGTCCGCGTTGACCAGGAACTTCGGCACGATGAACAGCGAAATGCCCTTCACCCCGGCCGGTGCGCCCTCGATGCGCGCCAGCACCAGATGGATGATGTTGGCGGCGAGGTCATGCTCTCCGTAGGTGATGAAGATCTTCTGGCCGTGAATTCGGTAATGGTCGCCCTCGGGTATGGCGCGCGTGCGCACCTGCGCCAAGTCGGATCCCGCCTGCGGCTCCGTGAGGTTCATGGTGCCGGTCCACTCGCCGCGCACCATCCGCGGCAGGTAAAGCGCCTGTTGCGCGGCTGATCCGCACTGAGCGATCGCCTCGGTCGCGCCCTGGGTCAGCATCGGACACAGCCGGAATGCCAGGTTGGCCGATGCGATGAGCTCCTCCACTGCCGAGACCAGCACGATCGGCATGCCCTGACCGCCGTGCGCTTCGGCGGCCCGCAGCTGCGGCCAACCGCCTGCGACGAATTGCCGATAGGCCTCTTTGAAGCCCGCGGGCGTCGTCACGCCGGTCTCCGACCAACGCGCGCCCTCGCGGTCCGCGGTTTTGTAGAGCGGATCCAAGACATTTTCGGCGATGCGCGCGGCCTCTTGCAGCACGCTCGCCGCCAGCTCCGGCGTGTATTCGGAGAAGTCGGGACAACCGGCCAGTGCGTCCGCGCCGACCACGTGGTCGAGCGCGAACTCGATGTCTTGAAGCGGTGCACGATACATGGCGCTATTATGCCGCGTCGCGAGAC
>DAINPA010000072.1:3470-8330 GCA_036743675.1 Steroidobacteraceae bacterium | reverse complement strand
GGCGGGACCGTGAATCTGTTGTCGCACACGCTGCCGCGCTTCGGCATCACCACCAGCTTCGTGAAGCCGCGCGGGTTAGCCCTGTTGCCGTAGAGGATTGAACAACGAGGTCGGAGCGGCGAGGCCGGAACCGCGAGATCAGAGCAGCGCGCGGGCGCGCAGGATGTCCGCGAAGTTCACCGGAGTTTGCATTTGGCGAATCACCGTCTGCCAGCGCCCGGCGCCGGTGGTACACAGCTTGCCGTTGACATCGGTCGAGGCTTGCCCGCCCTGACACAAACCGTCGACGCCATCCGTCAGCAGCGATTCGCCGATCTGCAAGTGCCGTAATGCGTTGTCGAGCCAGTTGGTCATGCGGCTTCCCCGTGTACTCTGAATCATTGTCATCGGATCGATGCCAATGATTAAAGTGTAGGCGAGCTCCATCGAACGCCGCAATTGTCGGCGTATCGAGACAGGATGGGATGTGCGCGAGCGGCTATTGCCTATCAGCAGTTGCCCCTCAGCGATTGTCCGTCAGCGGTTGACATCGACGACTACGCGACCGCGGATGCCGCCCTTGAGAATCTGCGCCGCGATTCGCGGGACTTCGTCGAGCTTGGCCTCGACCGTCATCGCCTCGAGCTTGTCGAGAGGCAGGTCTGATCGCAGGCGGGTCCATGCTTCCAGCCGGCGTTTCATCGGGCACATCACGGAATCGATACCGAGGAGGTTCACCCCGCGCAGCAGAAAGGGAATGACCGTGTGCTCCAGTTTGCTGCCGCCGGCGAGTCCCACCGCGGCCACGGAACCTGCGTAGCGGGTCTGCGCCAGCACCCGCGCGAGAGTATTGCCGCCGACCGAATCGATGCATCCGGCCCAGCGTTCGCCTTCGAGCGGACGCTTCGCGGGCTCCGCAAACGGGGAGCGGTCGATGACCGCCGATGCGCCCAGACTCTTTAGATACTCGTGGGTGCCGGCGCGGCCGGTCGATGCCACGACCTGATAGCCCCGCTTGGCGAGAATGGCGATCGCGGCGGAGCCGACTCCGCCCGCTGCGCCCGTGACCAACACCTCGCCCGCGCCGGGATGGAGGTCGTGGGCCTCGAGCGCCATGACCGCGAGCATCGCTGTGAATCCGGCGGTACCGATCGCCATCGCCTGCCGGGTGGACAAACTCGCGGGCAACGGCACCAGCCAATCGCCATCGACCGACGCCTTTTGCGCCATTCCGCCCCATTGCACTTCACCGACGCGCCAGCCGGTCAGTACCACGCGGTCGCCTTGCTTGTACGCGGGGTGCCGGCTTTCGAGCACCTGACCCGCAAAGTCGACGCCGGGCACATGCGGATAGCGCTTCACCAAGCCACCGGCGCCGGTCACCACGAGGCCATCCTTGTAGTTCACGGTCGAGTATTCCACCCCAACGACGACGTTACCCAGCGGCAAGCTCGCTTCGCTCACGTTTTGCAGCGAAGCGCTGATCGTGCCGCCGTTGCTATCGATTACCAGTGCCCTGAACATGCCGATCCCCTTCCGTCGCGATGAAATCACGCGCTGCCGCACCATTCTATACGGTGTCGGTCTCGGCATTCGGCGGCAGCCGGCTTTAGCCGGCTGCCGCCACGTTGGGCGCGAAGCGCTGCGCAACCCAATAGCGACGAGTCCGTTGAGCGCAAAGCCCGGGGAGCAGGTACCCTGTGACTCTGGCACAGGTTGCGGGAGCGTTAGATGTTGGAGAGCGATTCGAGCCCGGTACTCATCCGGGCGCCCGCGCTTGCGCCCGATACAATCGATCTGCGCCGTGTGGGCGCACACCCCGATCATTGGTATCCGGTGGCCTGGTCCGATGAACTGCGTCCCGGCCGCACGCTTGGGCGCCGGTTCGCCGAGCAGCCGATCGCGATCTATCGCGCCTTGGACGGGCGAGTGTTCGGGTTGGAGGACCGCTGCGCGCATCGCCAGGTACCCCTGCACCTCGGGGTCGTGTGCGGGGAGCAGCTCAAATGCCACTATCACGGTTGGACCTACGGCCCGAACGGGAAATGCGTGGACGTCCCCTATCTCGGCAAGGCTCGGCTGCCCAACGGCGTGAAGAGCTATCCGGTGCGCGAAGTGGACGGTCTGATCTTCGTCTATCCCGGAGATGATCCTGCGCTGGCGCAGAGCCGCCTGCCGAGCAGCCTCGGTTCGTCGCAGCGCAAAGACTACAAGACCCGACGACTGAATCGCGAGGTGGCTTGTCACTACAGCTTCATGCACGAGAATCTGTTCGACATGAATCATCAGTTCATGCACCGCAAGCACATGGGCTCGATCCGGGCGCAATGCCTCGGCCGGCAACACGGCGAAGATTGGGCGCAGGTGGAATACAGCTTCAGCCGGACCGAAGGGAAACCCTCGGTCGGCGAACGGGTCATCGTTGACTTGGTGCGCGAGCGCAATCCGACGAAAAAGGATTTCGCCGATCATATGCGCATCCGCACCGACTATCCGTCTCAGAGTCTCAAGGTTTGGGTGGGGCGCGACATCAAGCCGAGCGACGACCCGGTGCTCGACGTGTGGCTGTGCTACACGCCGCTCGATGCCGAGCAGCGCACCAATCGAACGTACGGCTACTTGTCGGTTAAAAAGCCGCCCATACCAGGCCTCATCCACGCGGTGTGGCCTTTCGTGGTTTGGTTCACCGAGAACATCTTCCACGAGGACAAAGCGATCGTGGAGCATGAGCAGCGGGCGTACGACGCGCAGGGGGCCGACTGGAACAATGAAGTGTTTGCGCCTGTGCGAGATCTGCGAGCGATGCTGATCCGCAGCGGCAAGCTCATGGTCTGAAGGCCGCAGGGTTTGCGCTAGCGCAGATCATTTCCCGTAGCGCTGCAGCTTTCCTTCGACGGTGATCCGGTCTCCGGGCTGCATTCCGGCCGGGCAGGCACCGACATAGGTTTGATCCTGGATCACGGTCTGGTCGGTCTTGCCGTGATACGCGGGCGTGTACGTCGCATAGGATTCGGAGCGCGTCGAGGTACTGCTGAGATGGGTGTAGGTGCCTTTGGACACAATGACGGTCCCATCGATCGTGCAACGCGATTCGGAGGTAAACCTGCCGTCGCCGAGACTGTCGAATGAGGTGGTGCAATCCTTCACGTTCTTGACCACAGCGTCCATCGCCCTGTCATAGGCATGATTCCGGCACAGGCGGTAGGTGAATTCGGTCTTCTTGCTGCCGGGATTGTCGATGCTCTGACCGCGGATTTCCCACAAACCCTCTTGCAGCGGCGGCGGGTCGGCCGCGCTCGCAAGCGTCATCAAGAGCATCGCGGCCGAGACGGTAAAGGCGAGTCTTTTCATTTATGCGCGTCGGCCTCGAACAGGGCCTCGGAGGGCGCCCTTGCGGCGCGAAGCTTCGCCGCCACGCGCTCGGCGGCCGCCATCACGCGCAGCACGTTTTCACCCGCGACCTTGGCTATCTCGTTGTCGGTCCAACCGCGGCGCATCAGCTCGACCAGGAGCGCGGGATAGCGGTCCACGGCCTCGAGGCCGCGCGGCGCGTCCGGGATGCCGTCGAAGTCGGACCCCAGGCCCACATGGTCCACGCCGGCCACTTGACGCACGTGGTCGATGTGATCGGCCACCTCCGACAGCGTCGTGACCGGTTTCGGATGCGCGCTCTCCCAGCGCTCGAGCGCCGCCTTGGAGCGCTCCGGCTGGCCGATGTACAGCCCGCCGTAGGGCGGGCTGTCGTAGCGCGCCATTTCCGCGGCGCGATCGGCTTCCCACTGGTTGCGCGCCGCCGACACATAGGCGGGAAAGAAATTCACCATCACCACGCCATCGTTTTTCGCGACCAGCCGCAGGACATCGTCGGGCACATCGCGCGGATGATCGACGATGGCGCGCGCGGAGGAATGGGAAAACATGATCGGCGCCTCACTCGCTGCAAGCGCCGCCTTCATGGCCTCAGGGGACACGTGGCTCAAATCGACGAGCATGCCGAGCCGGTTCATTTCCCGAATCACTTCCGTGCCGAACGGAGTCAATCCATGGTGCGCGGGAGCGTCGGTGGCGGAGTCGGCCCAATCGGTGTTGTGTATGTGGGTCAACGTCATATAGCGCGCCCCGAGATCGTACATCTGACGCAGGACGGCCAAGGAATCGTTGATCTGGTGGCCGCCTTCGATGCCGATCAGGGAGGCAATCTTTCCGGACTTGTGGATTCTGCGTACATCGGCGGCGGTATAGGCGATCTCGAAGGTGGCCGGGTAGCGCGCCGCCATGCGCTTCACCAAGTCGATTTGTTCGAGGGTCGTCTGGACCGCCTCGGGACCCTTGATATTGACCGGAACCCAGACCGACCAGAATTGACCGCCGACCAGGCCCGCCCGCAGACGCGGAATGTCGGTCATGAGCGCGGCCTCGTGCGGCGGCGGCGCAATCTTGGATGTGTCGGAGGCGAGGTCGATGGCGGCGAGCTGCCCTTTGAACCGCACGCGGATTTCCCACGGCAGATCGTTGTGTCCGTCGATCAACGGGGTGTGTTTGAGTACTTGCGTCACTCTCGCCTGGTAATCCGCGTCCGCCGCGAGCCCCGGCAGCGGCGCGCAGCACCAAAGACCGATCGCCGCCAGGCCGAGTGCCCCAAAGCCGATCGCCGCCGATCTCATCGCCATGATCATCGTTTACCTGCCCCCCTATATGAATACGCTGCCGTAGCGCTCGCGCAGCGCGGCTTTTTGCACCTTGCCGGTGCCTCCCACCGGCAGGGAATCGAGAAATATAACCTCATCCGGGACCCACCACTTGGCCACCTGCGCCGCGAGGAACGCCAGGATCTCCTCCCGTTCGAGAGTGTGATCCGGTTTGCGCACGATGAACAGCAAG
>DAINPA010000072.1:0-3370 GCA_036743675.1 Steroidobacteraceae bacterium | reverse complement strand
CATTATTGCAGTTTCGTTTCTTAACTTGCGAACTGGCGCACAGCTGTGGTCAAGTGCGGGCACGGGAAAGGTGAAGTAATCGCTTGCGCCCGGCTCCGGGGTGCTTTGCGAAGAACTTTTAGACCACCACGCGCGTCGCGGACAATGTCAACAATAGCCCGAACGTGAGGGATGTAATGAAGAGCTCCACTTGCTTGAGTTTTTGTGTTTGCGTGATCGCTCTGTGCATCGCCGGCAGTGCGCTACCGGAATCGCTGCAGCAAATTGCCGAGAGCACACAACGCAATGTGATCGTGATCCTGCGCGACCAGTTGCCCAATGTGCCGCCGGTGCGCGGCGCGATGGAGGCCCGTGCACAGTCCGTCACCGCCTCGCAAACCTCGCTGATCACCCACTTACAGCAGATGCGGTCGCGCCAAATTCGCTCGTTTAACATGATCAACGCCTTTGCGACCAGCGTCTCGGCAGCCGAGGAAGCGCAGCTCGCGGCCCACCCCTTGGTGCAGGCCGTGGTGCCCGACAGGTTGATACACCAGCAGCGCCGTGCGCAAACAACGGGCGGTGCGGGCGCAAGTGCCGCGACCGTTGACTGGACCAAGACGAGCGGGCTCTGCAACACCTTGGAGCCTCAAGCGCTTCAGCTCACCAATACGGCATTCATGGATCCCTCCACACCGCAGGCACAGCGAGTGCTGGACGGCCATGGTCAGCCAGTGACCGGCAGAGGGGTCAAGGTCGCATTCATCGCCGACGGCTTGGATCCGAAGGTCAGAGGCTTTATTCGTCCCGACGGTTCGAATGTCTTCATCGACTACCAGGATTTTTCCGGCGATCCGGCCGGTACGCCCACTAACGGTGCGGAGGCGTTCGGCGATGCGAGTTCCATCGCGGCCCAGGATGAGCCGAACGGTACGCCGTTAATTTACGACATCAGCAAGTTCGTGAACGCGGCCCATCCGCTGCCTTCACCGTGCAATATCCGCATCCGCGGCATGGCGCCGGGCGCCTCGCTGGTGGGCTTGAAGGTTTACTCCAACCTCGGCTATACCACCACCTCGGGATTGGTACAGGCGATCGAGTACGCGGTGGCCAACGACGATGTGGACGTGATCAACGAGTCGTTCGGCGGCAACCCGTACCCGGATCAGGCCAACGACCCCATTTCGCTCGCTGACCATGCCGCAGTAACAGCCGGGGTGACCGTGGTGGTCAGCAGTGGCGATGCGGGAACGGCCAGCACCATCGGCTCGCCGGCAACCGACCCTGATGTGATCTCCGTTGGGGCCAGCACCCAGTTCCGGCTCTATGCCCAGACCAACTACGGGGCACAGCCACTGGCCAAGGGAGTCATCAGCGACAATATCTCCGCCTTCAGTTCGGGTGGCTTCGCCCAGCGTATTCCACGGACGGTGGACGTGGTGGCGCCCGGTGATCTCGGCTGGGCGCTCTGTTCTACCAACGTGGCTCTGTACACGGGGTGCACAGACTTCGAATCTCCTGCCCAGCCCACACCCATGCAGGATTTCGGCGGCACCAGCGAGTCGGCGCCGTTGACTTCGGGCGAAGCCGCCCTGGTGATCCAAGCGTATCGCAGCACTCACCATGGAGCCGATCCGGGCCCTGCCCTGGTCAAGCGAATCATCATGAGCACGGCCACCGATCTCGGCGCACCGGCGTTCGAGCAAGGCGCCGGGCTGATCAATGCCCTGGCGGCGGTCAATGTCGCTCTCTCGGTGGCGGATGGCAATGGCAATCCCAAGGCCCGCGGCGATGGGCTGCTGGCCAAGCCGACTAGCGCACATGTCGAGAGCTTGCCAAACACGCACGAGACCCGTTCCTTCACCATCACCAACACCGGGTCCACCAAGCGGCACGTGACGCCGTCGCTAGAGACGCTCGGTGCGCCCATCGCGGGCGCCACGCTCAACGTGACATTGGACCCAAGCGCGGATCCCACCTTCATCAATGTGACCGGAGCGCCGCGCTCGTACGTAAAACAGAAATTCACCGTGCCGGCGAACGCGGATCACCTGGATGCGGCGATTGCCTGGCAGAACAGCACGGGCACGCCCATCGCCTATATCGCCCTGCTTGATCCGTCCGGTCGGCAAGCCGCCTACTCGATCCCGCAGGGTCTTGCGAGCGGCTACGGTCACGTTGACATCGTGCACCCGGCCGCGGGCACATGGACGGCGGTCATCTGGACCCGTCAGTCGGGTGTCGGCAGCTATTCAGGCCCCGTGCAGTTCACCTGGGCCGCCGAGCGCTACGTGAAATTGGGATCAGTGTACCCCGCCTCGCTGGATCTAGCGCCCGGCGCGAGCGCATCGATCACTGCGGATTTCTTGATGCCTGGCGAGCCGGGCGATCTGGCCGCGGCCATTCGCTTCGATGGTCCCACCGATGAACGCAGCGGTCCCACCGATGAACGCAGCATTACGCTACCCGAAATCCCGGTCACTCTGCGCACTTTGATACCGCTGGGTCCGACCGGCGGCGCCTTCACGGGCACCCTCACGGGCGGCAATGGACGCGCGGGCGCCGGCCCGACCCAAACCTACGATTTCGACGTGCCGAACGGCGTCAACAACATGAGCCTGGTGCTCAACATTGCCGACAGCGGGTATCTGTTGGAGGGCCTGCTCGTCGATCCGCAGGGCATGGAGTTGAGTGTAGAACTCAATGTCGATCCTTCCGGGAATTCGCAATACGCGCTACAGCTTTTCCGCGAGAATCCGCAGCTGGGCCGCTGGAAGTTCGTATTGGTGCAAGACTACTATTCGTCGGGGAATCAGACGTCGCTCCCCTTCACGGCGCGAATCGGCTTCAACACGGCGGCCGTGAGCGCGCCGAGTCTGCCGAACGACCCGAGCACCCTGCTGTCGGCGAGCGCGACTCCGGTGACCATTGCGATCCAGGTCAAAAATACTGGCGCGGTGACGGAGGCATACTTTGCCGACGCGCGGCTCAGCGCCTTGGGCGTGACTTCGCTGGCGCCACAACCCTGTGCGGCAACCGCGACGCTGCCGGGCACCTGCGGGTTGTTCTACCTACCCACGGAGGTCAACAGGATTCAGTTCGTCGCGCAATCGTCATCGCCCATCAACATGGACGCTTATAACGCTGCGGGCTACTTCGTGGGCGGCACGGGCTCGCCTGATATCTACGCGAAGCAAGTGTCCCCGGGCACGGTTGCTGCATCGCTGAGCGTACCGGAGGTGCCCTACTCAATATGGGTTGTGGTCCCCTCTCTGATCGGGCCGTACGGTCCGGGTGGCGCGCCGACCACCCCGGTCACAATGGGCGCTTTTGCGCTGATGCAGCCGTTCGATGCCGCGGTTTCGGCGAGCAGCGGCGACCTCTGGGCCGA
>DAINPA010000071.1:0-10607 GCA_036743675.1 Steroidobacteraceae bacterium | reverse complement strand
CGGCCGAGCGATGCTCCTGCCCTCGAACCGGCAGCTGCGCCGATACCTTAATTCAAATCACGTGACAGTATCAGCTTGAGCTCAAGGTGATTGGTGGAGTTCGTCAGGCCGACGCCCACTCCTGCCTCAATCATCCACGGTTTGCCATTGAAGTCGAAGACGCCGAATAGTTGGTGCTTTTGCCGGGGAGGCGGGTAAAAGCCGCGCAGCGGACCGAAATCGTCGTATTCCTCGGCGGCGATCGCCCAGGTCTTGTTGAGGTTATAGGCCACTCGCGTCGCCGGCTCGAAATCGAGCCGCGACAATCCTTGGTAGGGATTTTCGAATATCGGATTGAATATCACGTCGAAGGAACCCAAGTGCCAGCCGATAATGGGACGGATTTCCTGGTCGTTGGGACTTGGGTCCCAGTGGGCAGTGTTGCGACTGAATTCAATATTTACGCCGTAGAAGAAGCGCTGATCGGCCGCATCGGGCTTGACGAATAGTGCCCGAATTTTCCACCCGTCGTAGGTCCAGGCACCCGTGCCGCTGATGCTGTACAGGGGCAAATAAACACCGGCCTCAAACCAATTCGTCACGCCGTACGCCCATTCCGCGACACCGTTGAGCGTGTGATTCGGGGCGATGCCGCCGGGGAAGGGCGGGCTGGTCAGCCCGTCAGGGGTATAGTTGTTGTGCAACGCCAGGTTGAACACCCCTGGCGCTGCAATCTGCGCGTTGTAGACCTGAATCTCGTCTGTTTGGGCATGCGCCCAAGTGACCCACACAAAGCAGTGCATAGCCGCTATAAAGACCCGACAGACCCGACGCGGCCATGACCATGCCGCACAGCAGCCGCGTTTCTGGGGCCGACTACCGGGCGACGCACGCATTGAGCCGCCGGCTCACTGGGATTTAAAACCGCCAGCCGATTTGAACCAGAATCGCCTTCAGGTCCGGGTACAGGTCCAGCCCCTGAAGGCCGGCCGGTACCGGCTTCGTCTGGTCGAATGTCTGCCGGTAATACTCCACGCGCACGCTGAATTCCGATCCGACATGGTTGCCTTGGTCGGCCAGTTGTTCCGCGTATTTGAGCCCGAAGGTCAGCGCATGAAATGGGCCGAGCCGAGAATCCGCGGACTCGTTGCCGGTGCTCGGCGCGGCCGTGTTTAAGATGAAGGGAGTGTAAAAATCGGCTGCCGTTTGGCGATACCAGCGAAAGCTCGGTTCGACGTAGCGGTCGCGATTGGACAATGACCAGCGCAAGTGCAGCTGGGCGGTATCCGAGCGTACTCCCCAGTCATCCGTAAAATAGCGAAACGACAAGGCGGTCGACACTTGCGAAGTCCAGGCGATGCGATTTTCCCAATACGCGCTCTTGCGCGTGCGCCGATCCGGACGGCTCTCATATTCGTACCCGGTGGTATTGCCGGCGCTGTCGATGATGGAGGTGATCTTGTACGGATCGTTCAAGTATCCCGTGAATCGATCGACCGAGATATTCAACTCGGATAGCCAATTTCGAGTTATCACCTGCGTGACGCCGAGTAATGCCCCAACCCCGTTTTTGCTCTTCTTGCCTGTCTTTTGGAATAACGCGTAGTCGCTTCCCGGCACCGGCGCGCCGCCGATCGGTGTTAGGGAGTCGTACTCATCGTTGACCCCGAATGACAGCGTCGTGTTCTTTTCGTTGAAGTCGTGAGCGAGCGAGGCATTCATACTGGCGGAAACGAAGTCGTGCTCGTCGGACAGCTTGCCGCCCACGCTCACCTGTGTCACGCGCGTAACGGGTACTGTCCAGCTTCCGCCGACCGCGAGCCGATCGTCGTGATAATTCCGATCGACCGGCAATTGCCCGGGGCCGGTCGTGTAGGAGTGCGAGCCGCTCAGGCTCTTTCCCGACGGCGATGCGAACGTCTGAGGGGCGTGACTCGTCAGTGCCCCGTTCGGGCTGGCGCCCGACAGTGCGTCGTAGGTCACATTGAAATCGAGCGACTTCCCGTCCGCAAAGACCTTGGCGAGATCGACCACCGGCTCGATGGCATGAATGCGGCCGTTCTCGTGGTAGTACGCCAGCGCCGAATCCACGGACCAGTCTTCCAGCAGCCCGCTGCCTGCGGGGGCAACGTTCGCTTGCTGGCTGCGCGCGGCGCCGGCGCTCAACAGCGCACAACTCGCGGCCATCAAGCGCCGCCGCGCGTTTTGCGCCTTCGGCGGCACAGCCTTCGGTTTCAATTGCATCCGCAGCCACCACCCGCGAAGGAGCGGCCGCCGGAAGATGCCTCCTTACTGAAGTACATGTGATCATCGATCGCCGCATCGAGGGGGTCGGCGGTCAATTGCATTTCCTCGCGCGCCAGCACGTCGCGCTGCCAGGGCTTGACACCGATGGAACCGCATCCCGACAAGGCTATCGTGCCGGCCATCACGCACAAGACACTCAATCGGCCAAGATTCACTGTCTCTCCTTACGGGCAAACGCCCTATTTTTCAGCCAACAGTTCACGCAATTGCGTTTCATAAGCCGCAGCGTCCACCGGCCGAAACCCGACGTGGGTGAAGCGCGTGACCCCGTGGCGGTCGATCAGCAGGCTTACCGGCATGCCTTTGATCTTATAGAACTCCGCAGACTCTCCTTTCGGATCGAAGCGCACGTCAAACGTCGGCTTGAACTGATCCAAAAATTTGTCCGCATCGACGCGGTCCCTATCCAGATTGACCGCGACTATCGCGAGGCCCTGCCCTTGGTAGGCGCTGGTCATGGTCTGCATCCAGGGAAACGATTGTCTGCAAGGGCCGCACCATGAAGCCCAAAAGTCCAGATAAACGACCTGGCCCCTCAGATTCGCGAGATCGAGCGGCGACGCGGCCCGGATTGGCGTGAAAATCAGGAAACCGAGAGCTACGAGCACGCATCTCATCATCGCTGCGGGCTTCCCCGGCTCTGGTAGCCCCTTGGGCTCGGACCGCTTACCGAGTTGCATTAAAATCCGTTATAGGCATCCGCAGTCCAATGAGGCATTACCTGCGGTGAAGCGTCCAGGGCTTCACCGACGGTTGTTGCGCGAGTCTCGAAGTTGGGACTACTTTGTATTGCAAAGTTACCCGGTGTCAAGCACCGTGGAGCGCGGGAGCGAACCGATTCGCATTTCGACATGCGAACGCTTGGCGCTAAAATCGCTTGGAAAAGCCGACCGTCAGACCCTTTGGGCTGATCTGAACCGACAGCGGGGTCGCGCGGGTCGTGCTCCAATACCCGACCCCCGAGCCCAGCGCCCAAGCGGCGATGACATCCGTCTGCCAGTGCGCTTGGCTTTTCAGCCTTGCGATGGCGTCGTAGAGAGGCAGTATCTCGAGCGACCATACCCAAGGATTTTGCCGCGCGTAATTCGCGATGAACGGGGTCACGAAGCTCGCCTGAAGGGTCACTTCGCCGCTCGGAAAACCCTCGCAACAACTGCCCTTGAACCATAGATTGGGATTGTCGCCCTGGTACGGCCGGGCACGCCCAAAACCCCGTTTGAGTATCGCGGCGCCGATTCCCGAAATCGCCGATGCATCGATCGTCTGCCAGAAGGTATGGCCTAGTTCGTCATCGTTTCCAAACCACAGGCTCCCCGCCACCTCGACGGCGATCACGCCGTACTCGAGTCCGGTTTGATAGTTTCGCGCCCATATGCCGCTCTGATCCAAAGACCATTGGTGATCGATGCCGAGCGGTCCGCCGCCGCCGTAGGCGACGCCCGCCAGCAGCACCAGCACCAGCGCGGCGAATCTTGAGCGATGCATATTCGTACGGACAGTCCTGTAACCAGCGCCGTTGAACCGGCTTCGCATCGCAACATATCAAACTTTGCGTTGCAAAGTAAATAACGAACCGAATTCGCGCGGCGCAATAGCAGCTCGCGCAACGCGTCGCCGACTGATGCGAATCCGGGCGGCTAGTGCGCCCGCAAATCCTCGATTACGGTTCCCATGTGCGCCATTTCGTCTTCGTGCGGTGCGTCCCGGAATCTTTCCTTGAGGGCCTCTGCATACCAATCGCTCATGGATTGAAGACCCAACAGGCGCTGCGCGTATCCGGCCGCCGTGGGATCGAGAGCAATGCCGTAGGTTTGAATTCTAAAGGCGACCGGAGCGAAGAACGCGTCGACGGCCGCGAATGACTTCCCGGCCAGGAAAGGCCCGCCGAAGCGCCGCAGCCCGTCGCTCCACAACGCGCCAAGCCGAGCGAGGTCCCCTTGCAGCGTCGCCGGAATATCCTTGAGCCTGACGCGCACGCCGCAGCTCATCGAACAGCGGCTGCGCAACTCGCCGAATCCCGAATGCATCTCGGCGGAGGCGCTTCGCGCCCAGGCACGGGCATTGGAATCGGCCGGCCACACGCCCGCATGCCGCTCGGCCAAATATTCGGCGATGGCGAGCGAGTCCCACACGACCGTCGGTCCATCGACCAGGCAGGGCACTTTGCCGCTCGGCGAAATCCTTCTGAAGTCGTCCCACTGCGCCGCCGATCCAAACGGTATCAATCGCTCCGCAAACGCGATCTTCAGCTCGCGCATCAGCACCCATGGCCGCAACGACCAGGAAGAATAATTCTTGTTGGCAATGTAGAGTTCGTACATCGAGGCCCCGCGAGCGTGCGAATTTCGCCTAGTTTAGCTTCGATACAGGCACAATGCCTGCCGCGATGAACTACAAGCACATCTACCATGCCGGAAATTTTGCGGATGTCGCGAAGCACGTCGCGCTGCTCTACTGCCTCGATGCCCTGAAGCGCAAGGAAGCCGGGTTTTTCGCGTTGGACAGCCACGCCGGTCGCGGCTTTTACGACTTGCAGGCTGCCGAGGCCAGTAAGTCCGGCGAAGCCGAGCGCGGCATCCAGCGTCTGATACAAACGAGCATCGATGCGAAAATTCTCGCCCCTTATTTTTCCGCCGTCCATGCGCGGCGCGGCAAGCGTTTGGCGCGCTACCCCGGCTCGCCGGCGCTGATCGCCGGCGGTTTGCGGCCGCAGGACCGTGCGATATTTGTCGAGCTGATGCCCGCGGAGGCGCGGGCGAGTGAGCGCGAGATCGAGTCCGCCGGGCGGATTCGCGTGCAAATCGAGGATGGATATGCGGCGCTCAAGGCGCTCTTGCCGCCGCAGGAACGGCGCGGACTGGTGCTGATCGATCCGCCCTACGAGAGCATCGATGAGCTGAAGACCATGCTGCAGGCGTTCGGCGACGCCTACCGCCGCTGGCCAAGCGGCGTATTCTTGCTGTGGTATCCGATCCGCAACGCCTCGCAACGCAGTAAGGCGCATGCACGCTTTGAAGCACTGGGAATTCCGAAGATGCTGTACGCGGATTTGGCCGTCCATCCGGACGATGCGGGCGTCGGTCTCGCGGGCAGCGGCTTGATGATCGTCAACCCGCCCTACGGCGCGGATGAGTACCTGCAGAGCGCCTATGCCGCCATTCACGAAGGGATCGCCGCCCCCGGATCGGGATACGTGGAAGTCGCGCGCCTGACGCGGGAACGAATGGCACAATGACGCACCTAGTTTCGAGGATTTGAATCATGGATCCCAACCTCTTGCGCGATCAGCTCAGCAAACTGCATGCAGAACTCGGTAGCGTGCGGCATGTGGATCCGCGGTCGAAGCAACTGCTGGCGGAAGTCCTCGAGGACATCCAGCGGCTGCTGCAGCGGGACCGTGCGGCCGGTGCGCAGGCGCAATCGGCGGCGTTACCGCCAGGCAATGCCTCGCTGCCCGAGCGCCTGGAGAAGGTCGCGGTGCAATTCGAGGCGGATCACCCGACGCTCGCCGCGAGTTCTCGAAGGCTGATCGATTTGCTCGGCAAAGCGGGGCTTTAGCCGGTCCAGACGAGCGCGTCCTGCAGGCGCGACGCGATCTGCCTCAGCATGTCGGGACCGGGGCTTTGCCCGCGGGCGAGTACCGCGAGGCTGCCGTGGCCGGGCACCGGGAGTATGACGCCGTGGTAGCCCTGTTCGTCGAACCGCTCGGGTTTGGATACGGACTCATGCACGAGAACCATCACGGTGACCGGCCCCATTTCCGTCTGGACCACCAAGTGCGGAACGTGGTGAGCGCGAAATAGACAGCTTCTCGCGTAGCTGACCATGCCCGCCCTGGGATCCAAACGCAGGTGTGCGTCGCCCAGCGCATGCGCCAATTCCGGCGCCGGCGCCGGTATGTCGGTGCGCGCCCAGGCTTGCGGCTCCCCCGCCATGTGGGCCACCACATCAGCAGCCAAGCTTGAGTGCGGCTCCGCGAGCCACAGACCGCCCGCGACGGCAATCAGGATCAGCACGCTTGCAGCCATTGCCAGCCACCCGCGGCGCGCCTTGAGCCCGCTCGGCGCCGCGCTCGGCGGCGCGGGCGCCCGCAGGGGCACGACCCGCGCTTCGGCGGCGGCCGGAACGCTCACGCGCACGGCGCGCTCGAGGCGGCTTTCGAAGCGCAACAGCCGCTCCGTGTACTCCAGACACTCGCGGCAGCCGTCACGATGCAAACGCAGCTCCGGATTCGCATCCCGCGGATCCGCCAGAACCGCTCGGCGGTATTGGGCGCAATTCATCATTCTTCGGGGTCCATACTCGTGTCCTCGCCGCACAGCGCACGCAGCTGATTGCGGCCGCGGAACAACCGCGTCAGGACGGCGGCGTTCGAGAGGTTGAGTTCAGCGGCAATCTCCGCCGTCGAGTAGCCCATCAGCACCTGCAGCACCAGCGGTTCGCGATACTCATCGGGCAGCTTGAACAGGGCGGCGCGAATCTCCGCCAGGTCGTCCGCCTGTGTGCTCGCCAGCGTGGGCTCTTCGCGCGCAACCAGCTCGTCGATGTCAACCGTCACCAAGCGCTTGCGCTCGAAAGTGCGGGCAAATTCCCGGCGAATGATCGTCAAAAGCCAGGGTTTGGCTGCCGCTTGGTCCAATAGCGAATCTTGCGCTTTCCAGGCGCGCAACATGGCTTCCTGCACCACGTCCTCGGCCAAGTCCAGGTCGCGCGACAACCAAAACGCGAACCGCAGCAGGTCCGGGCGCAAGGATTGGCAAATCGCATGAAAGCGGTCGCGCTTCAGATTTCCGCCAACCTGATCGTTCATGTATAAATCAGCACTCGACCTGCGATATACCGGCTTACGATATCTGCTTGGCGATATTACCGCGATACGATCACGCTGCCGAAAATGAAAAACGCAAGCCGGGAGCGCGGAGGGTATCGCGCCCGGTCGGGGCCAGGCCTCGATCGCGTGGCTGAAACTGTTGTTAGGAGTCACAGTCAAGATGACCGGAAGTCCAGCTGATTCATTTCCGAGCACCCGGATGCGGCGCATGCGCCGCGACGAGTTTTCGCGGCGGCTGATGCGCGAAACGCAACTCACGGTGGATGCGCTTATTTATCCGATTTTCGTGGTGGAGGGGACCAAGCAGCGCCAACCCATCGGTTCCATGCCGGGAATCGAGCGGCTTTCGATCGACGAATTGCTGCGCGACTGCAACTCCTTGGTACGGCTGCGAATCCCGGCGATTGCGTTGTTTCCGGTCATTCCGACCGAGAAGAAATCTTTGGACGCGCGCGAATCCTGGAATCCCAATGGGATTGCCCAACAGGCGGTGCGGGCCGTGAAAAAGGAGTTTCCGGGCCTCGGCCTCATCACCGATGTGGCACTCGACCCGTTCACCACGCACGGACAAGACGGTCTGATTGACGCGGGCGGCTATGTCCAGAACGACCTGACCGTCGAAACCCTGGTGCGCCAGGCGCGGTCGCATGCGGACGCCGGCGCCGATGTGGTCGCTCCCTCCGACATGATGGACGGGCGCATCGGCGCCATCCGCGGCGCCTTCGAGACCGCCGGATTGGTCCATTCGCGCATTCTGGCCTATGCGGCAAAGTACGCCTCCAGCTTCTACGGTCCGTTCCGCGAAGCCGTTGGCTCGGCGCAACAGCTCGGTACAGACAGTAAGCACACTTATCAGATGGACCCCGGTAATTCGGACGAAGCCTTGCGCGAAGTCGCCCTCGACATCGCCGAGGGCGCAGACATGGTCATGATCAAGCCGGGCCTGCCCTACTTGGACATCGTGCGCCGGGTGAAAGACCGCTTCGGGATGCCCACCTTCGTCTACCAGGTCAGCGGCGAGTACGCCATGATCATGGCGGCGGCCGCGAATGGCTGGATTGATGAGCGCGCGGTTGCCTTGGAATCCCTCGTCTCCATCAAACGCGCCGGAGCGGACGGCATTTTGACCTATTTCGCCAAGCGCGCGGCGCAGTGGCTTGCCCGGTGAATCTGCCGCACGAAGCCGGCGCGCCCGACCAATACGGGATCGTGGGGCACCCGATCGCCCACAGCTGGTCCCCGTTCATTCACGGTATGTTCGCCAAGGCGACGGCGCAGAACCTGGTCTATCGTCTGTTCGACATCGCTCCCGACGATTTCCGGCGGGAGACTCTGCGGTTGTTCACGAGCGGTGTGCGCGGACTCAACATCACGCTGCCCCACAAACAGGCTGCGGCCGAATTGGTGAACGAATTGACGCCGCGGGCGGCGCGGGCACAGGCCGTGAACACGATTGCCTTCTTCGAAGATACGACTCTGCTCGGCGACAACACCGATGGGATCGGCCTGATCTGCGATCTCGAGCGCAATTTGCAGGTCGATCTCGCCGGCAAGCGCGTGTTGATACTCGGCGCGGGTGGCGCCGCGCGCGGAGTGATCGCCCCCTTAATGGAGCGTGAATTGCGCGCGCTCACGATCGCCAACCGCACGCCCATGAAGGCGCGCAATCTTGCGGCTGAGTTTTCAGACATGGGGAAAATCGCCGGCTGCTCCTTCGCGGAGCTGCAAGTCCCGCCGTACGATCTCATCATCAACGCGACATCGGCGAGTCTGCAAGGCGAAATGCCGGAGATGCCGGCAGGACTCGTCGACGAAGGAACGGTCTGTTACGACATGGCCTATGGCCGCGGCCAGACGCCGTTCACGACCTGGGCGCTCGCGCTCCATGCCCGCCGCACCACCAGGGGTTGGGGCATGCTGGTCGAGCAAGCGGCCGAATCGTTCTTTTTGTGGCGCGGCGTCCGGCCGAACACCCAACCGGTGCTTGCGACGCTGGCGCAGCACGCCTAGCGCCGGCGCGCCTAACGCATGGTCACGAGTTCTTCGGCGCTGGTCGGATGGATGGCCACGGTGTCGTCGAAGTCGCGCTTGGTGGCACCCATGCGAATCGCCACCGCGAATCCCTGCAGCATTTCGTCGGCACCGGCCCCGATGATGTGGCAGCCGATGATCTTCTCCTCCGGCCCCACGCAAACCAGCTTCATGTCGGATTGAGTTTTGCGCGCGGTCAGCGCGTGATACATGGGCGTGAAGGACGAGGTGTAGATCTTGACCGCGTCGCCGTATTTCATCTTCGCCTCGCTCTCGCTCAAGCCCACCGTGCCTATCGGCGGATGCGTGAACACCACGGTCGGAATCATATCGTAGCGCAGATGGCGTTCGGGCTTGCCGCCGAACAGCCGATCGCTGAGCCGCCTTCCGGCGGCGATCGCCACCGGCGTCAAGGCGGCGCGGCCGGTGACGTCCCCGATCGCATAGACGCCCGCGACGGCGGTGTTTTGGAATTCGTCGGTGGCGATGAAACCGTTCGCATCGAGGGTGACGCCGGCCGAACTCAAATCGAGATGCGCGACATTCGCGCTGCGCCCTATGGCCCATAGCAGTGAGTCGAAACCCGAGAATTCGCGGCCGTCCGCCGCGGCCAGCGTGTTCAGGCCCGACTGCTCGCGGACCGCGGCGGGTATCACGTGCGGGTGGACGATCATGCCCAGCGCCCGCATCTCGCGCATCAGCGATGCGCCCAGCATCGCATCGAAATGACCCAGCAGATGATCCTTGCGGATGAACAGCTCGACACGGCTGCCGAGCTCCTGAAAGGCGGCTGCCAGCTCGCAGGCAATGTAGCCGCTGCCGGCGATCGCGACGCGCTGCGGCCGATGCTCGAGGGCGAAGAATCCGTTCGAAGTGATGCCCCGTTCCGCTCCCGGCAGCCGCGGCACAATGGGAATGCCGCCGCTGGCGATTACGATGTGCGCCGCCTTCATGCGAACGCCGTTCACCTCCACGGTGTGCGCGTCGACGAACCGGGCGGAACCTCGCACCAGCGCCACGCCTTTGGCCGCCAGATTGCGTTCGTAGATGCCGTTCAGACGGACGATATAGGCGTCCCTCCTGCGTTTCAACGCACCCCAATCGCTGCCGCCGACCGTGACGCCAAAGCCGTAATCGCTCGCATCGGCGAGCGACAAGGCGATGCTCGCCGCGTTCCACATCACTTTCTTCGGCACGCAACCGACATTGACGCAAGTGCCGCCCAGCGCGCCGGACTCGATTACGGCCGCCCGCGCGCCGTGCCGTGCCGCTTGCTGGGCACAGGCGAGGCCCCCGCTGCCGCCGCCGATGCTGATGAGATCGAACGCTTCGCTAGACACTGTGAACTCCATCCCGATAGAGGCCAGAAGGCCAATGATATACTTCAAACCTACCCGACTCGCCGGCAGCAGCGCCGCGCTTGCCTGGATGGTGGCGCACGTCTGATAGAATCATGAGG
>DAINPA010000070.1:0-10684 GCA_036743675.1 Steroidobacteraceae bacterium | reverse complement strand
ATCGTCACGCCTTATCTTGCAGATGCGCCTCGAGTAACCACAGATATTTATCCAGATCCCGGGAGATCCCGGTGCACAGATCGGCGCTATCCGCGTCCCCGAGTTTAGCGGTGTCGTCGATCGCGGCTCTGATCGCTTTGCCGAACGCCGACAGCTGCGTGGACAGATAAAACAAATGATCCTTCCCCGCGGTAATGCTCAACGGATAATTTTTCAGCTTGCTGCGTTTGGCCGCAACCGCCACGGTGCCTTCGGCGGTGCCCCCTAGGCTCGTTATGCGTTCGGCGATGACGTCGATTTGTTCAAGAATCGCGTCGGAAATCTTGTCGAACAACTCGTGCAGAGCGATGAAGTGCGGACCCTTGACGTTCCAATGCGCCTGCTTGACCTGGCTCTGCAAATCGATCGCGTCGGCCAGCCGATCGTTGAGGATGGCGACCACGTTGCGGCGGCATTTCTCGGAAAGATCAATTTTCGTCTTGTACATTCGCTGCTCCTTGGAATTGGCGGCTCGGCACTGATGTTATTTTGCACCGCCCGACGGCAAATCCCAAGTGCTGGGAGCCTTTCTGCGTATTCACCGTGGCCGCGACCGCGGGGGAATACTCAGACAGGCTCCTAGGTTTCGGAGCGCCGCAAGCGCAATTGAATCGCGCCGTATATCATCGCAGCCCCGACCAGCAGGCCGACCCAGGTCGCCGGACTCGAAACGAATCCGATCGGATTGAGCACGCGCCAGACACTGCTCGGCGTCGTAAGGGTATCGGTGCCGATCGACGTCGTGGCCCAGGCCGAGGGATTCGACCGATCATAGAAGGCCCGCGACACGTAACCGAGCGTGCGCTCGGCCAGCTGGCTGCCCACGAAGTGGCTGCCGAAGAACCACCGTTCGACCCAATACAACGCCAACGGCGGCAGCACCAGCCACAGCACCACGGCGCGCCTGGCCCACGCCGAAACCAGCATCAACCATCCGGTAATGGGCAGGAACCAGACGGCGGTGGTGAGGATCACGTACAGCCATAGGACGTGCAATTGCAGCCACGGCTCGGGCTGCCAGAGCACACTGCCGAAGTACGCGTGGGCGCGCATCGAGACGATGAATGCCATCAGCAGTGTCGAGACATCGGCCGCCAGGAAATACACCAGCGGAATGACGATCACGCCGGTGAACAATTTCGCGAGCACGGTCGCCGTATCGGATATCGGCAGCGATTTCCAAAACAGCACGCTGCGGTCCTTGCGGTCGGCGTAGAGGCACTCCATCAAGTACCACGACGAATAAATGGACATCACCGCGAAAAAGGTGAACCCGTAGGCCAGCAACACGGTTGGACCTATCATTCGCTGCTGTTCCGCCGAGATCGCGGCGCCGAAGTCGATCCTGCCGAACAAAGCGGCGATCGTGAGCGCTACGCCGATCACGGCCGGAACTATCCAAATGGCCCGGTTCTCCCAGAATTCGCGGCGTATCAGCCACATGTATGTATGCATGAGTGGCTCCTAGGACAGTTTGGCGACGAACAGATCGGAAACGCTCGGCCGCTGCACTTCGCCGAAGGCCGCGAGTCTGGCAATATCCGGTTGCTCGAAGTAGAGCACCGTTTTGCCGAGCATCGGCCGCTCGTAGAACGGCCGCAGGGCGCGCGCCTCGATGAGCTTATCGTCGGCGACCGCGACCGCGGCGTAGCGCGCCGCGAGGTCGTCGATCGAGCAGTCGACGACGATGCGCCCGTTGTCGATGAACAGCACGTCGGTCAATAGATTTTCCACTTCCTCGACCTGATGGGTGGTGATCAGAATGGTTCTGGTCTCATCCATGTAGTCGTTTACCAGCGCATCATAGAAGCTGCGCCGCGCCAGGATATCGAGGCCCAGCGTCGGCTCGTCGAGGACCAGCAATCGGGCATCGATCGCCATGGTAAGCGCCAGATGCACCAAGGTTTTCATCCCCTTGGACAATTCCCGAATGCGGCGCTTGCCGGTAATCTGCGTCTTGGCGAGCAGCGCGAGCGCTCGGTCGCGGCGAAACCGCGGATGGACGCCCGCCACGAAGTCGATTGCCTGCTCGACCTTGAGCCACGACGGCAGCACCGCGACATCGGCGATGAAACTTGCCTCCTGCATCAGGGCGGCGCGGTTCGCGAATGGTTCTCGGCCCAGCACGTTGAGGTGACCCCGGTAGGCGGTAAGCCCCAGAATGGCGCGCAGCGCGCTGGTCTTGCCGGCGCCGTTGGGTCCGATGAGGCCGACGATGCGGCCGCTCTCGACGGTAAAATTCACGCGATTGAGCGCAAGCTGCGAACCATAGTTCTTCGTAAGATCGCGCGCTTCGATTAATGCGGGCATGATGAGTTCAATCGTCCTTTGCTTCGCTGCCGCGCGGCGGCGGAGCCGGATGGGTGAGCGCGGGAGTTTGTGCGAACAGCTCCTGCGCGGTAAATCCCAGGCGGTTAATGACCGCGAGCGTCTGGGGCCATTGTTCATGCAGAAAGCGTTCTCGCTCCCCGGCGAGCAGAAGCCGCCGGGCTCCCTGGCTCACATACATGCCGCGACCGCGGCGTTTTTCGACCAGGCGTTCGTCGACCAACTGCTGATACCCCTTGAGCACCGTGAGCGGGTTGAGCCGATAGTCGGCGGCCACTGCGCGAACGGAAGGCAACGGGTCACCCTCCTTCAACGCGCCCTCTAAAATGAGAGCCACCATCCGGTCGCGCAGTTGGCGATAGATAGGCTGGTTGTCGTTCCAATTCGGATCCATTGCCCCCGCTCTATGTGCCGGCCCCGTGTAGGGGCCATATAGCACGCTAATCTACCAGAACGCCTTCAGCATCCAATCAGGCGACCGCCATCGCCACCACCCGTGCATGCTGAAGGACCTGGACGTCGAACAAGTACGCGATGCCGGCCAATATGAAACCGTTCATTATCAAAGCCATGCCGAGCGCCGCGATATTGGTGGAAATCTTCGTATTCATGATTGGCTCCTGTTTGGTTGCTGCCACCAAGTGTTTTGGTGACTTGGTGATATAGTAATATACATCACTGCTACATGCAAGCACCTTTTGAAGGTGGCATGGGCGGCCCGCGAAGGATGGCGGAATGGGCCCTAAATTTCTCTTCGGTTCGGCTACCATTCGAAACCTGCGGCGCCACGGGGATCAAAGTCACTTATGAATAAGCCAGTCACGGTCACCATTACGGGCGCCGCCGGAAATATCGGTTACGCGCTCGCATTTCGCGTCGCGTCGGGTCAAATGCTCGGGCCCGAGCAACCCATCAATCTGAATCTGTTGGAGATCCCGGCGGCCGGCGCCGCCATGCAGGGCGTCGTGATGGAACTCGAGGATTGCGCATACCGCACGCTCAACAAGGTCACCGCGACCCATGACCCGCATATCGCTTTCAAGGATTGCCATTTTGCAATGCTGGTCGGCGCGAGGCCGCGCGGCCCCGGCATGGAGCGCAAAGACCTGTTGCTGGAAAATGCGAAGATCTTCTCGGCGCAAGGCAAGGCCTTGGACGCCGTCGCCAGCCGCGATGTTCGAGTGCTGGTGGTCGGTAATCCGGCCAATACGAACGCGCTGATCGCGCAGCGCAACGCGCCGGCGTTGGCGCCGGATCGCTTTACCGCCATGACGCGCCTCGACCACAATCGCGGCCTCGCTCAATTGACCGGTAAGGCGGCGGTCTCGCTGAGCCAGGTCAAGAAGATGATCATCTGGGGCAACCATTCGGCTACTCAATATCCCGATTTGCATCACGCGACGGTGGCCGGCAAGCCGGCGCTGTCCGTGGCGGACGACAGCTGGTTCAAGGGCACTTTCATTCCGACGGTTCAGCAACGTGGTGCCGCGGTGATCAAGGCGCGCGGCACCTCCTCGGCGGCGTCCGCCGCATCGGCGGCGATCGATCACATGCACGACTGGGTGCGGGGCACGGCCGAGGGCGACTGGGTCAGCATGGGCGTGCCTTCGGACGGCAGCTACGAAATTCCTCAAGGCGTCATCTATTCCTATCCGGTGACCTGCAGCGGCGGACGCTACGCCATCGTTCAAGGCTTGGCGATCAACGACTTCAGCCGGGAAAAAATGCTGGCGACTCACCGTGAGCTGTTGGAGGAACGCAGCAGTTTGCAGCACATGGAGCTTCTATGAATCGCCCGCTGCATTCGCAGAAGATTACAATCACCGTGGACTGAGGGCCGTGCGGACGATTCTGCACGTGGACATGGACGCATTTTATGCGTCCGTGGAACAGCGGGATCGGCCGGAATTGAAGGGCAAACCGCTGATCGTCGGCGGCACGGGCGCACGCGGCGTGGTGGCCGCCGCCAATTACGCGGTACGGCGTTTCGGCGTGCGCTCGGCAATGCCGATGCGCGAGGCGTTGCGGCGCTGTCCGGAGGCGGTGTGCATCGCCCCCCGCATGCCTCTCTACCAAGAGGTTTCCGCAGAGATTTTCGGCATATTTCACCAGTTCACGCCGCTGGTGGAAGGCCTGTCCCTGGATGAGGCGTTTCTCGACGTCAGCGCCAGCCAACGGCTGTTGGGCAGTCCCGAGGTCATCGGCGGCGAAATTCGCCGGCGAATTCGCGCCGCCACCTCGCTCACCGCCTCGGTCGGAATCGCACCGAACAAGCTGCTGGCGAAGATCGCCTCGAACCTCGGCAAGCCCGACGGCATGCGTCGCATCGGGCCGGAGAATATGCGCGACGTATTGCAGGACTTGCCGGTTGAATGGCTGGTTGGGGTTGGCCCCAAATCACTGCCGGCAGTCCACGCGGCGGGCATCGTCACTTTCGGCGATTTGCAGAGAGCCGGCGATGAGGTGCTGTGGCGCGCATTCGGCGCGCGCGGAAAATCCATGCAAGCTCTCGCCGCTGGAATCGACGACCGGCCGGTCGTCGCGGATCGGGAATCCAAATCGATCAGCACGGAGCAGACGTTTCCATCCGACATCCGCGGCGCCGCGCAACTCAAGGCACAGTTGACGGGGCTTGCCGATCGCACCGCAGCACGCCTGCGAGCCCACGACCTGGTCGCGGGTCGAGTAACGGTCAAGATTCGGCGCGCCGATTTCGCGACCCATACCCGTCAACGCGTATTGGAGCCGCCGACTCAAGACACCGGCGCGATTACCGCCACGGCGCATCTTTTGCTGTCCGAGTGGTTGGGTCCGCACCCGGATGCGGCAGTGCGATTGCTCGGGGTAGGCGCCGCCGATTTGCAGCGGCTGCGGCAGGCGGATCTGTTTTTGGAGCCGCAGCCCAAGGATTCTCGTCTCGATGCGGCCGTCGACGGCATCCGGAATCGATTCGGAAACGCCGCACTGACCCGTGCCAGCTCCCTGGCGAGACCTCGCGGCGACGCCGGACCGCGGCACGGGTGAGCTTGGTATCATCGGGCGGCCATGTACACCAGTTTCTTCGGCCTCGGCGAAAAGCCGTTCGCGATCACACCGGACCCGCGCTATCTATATTTGAGCGAGCGCCACGCGGAAGCGCTCGCTCATCTGATGTACGGCATCAACGAGTCCGGAGGCTTCATCCAATTGACCGGCGAGGTCGGCACCGGCAAGACCACCATCGTACGCACGCTGCTGTCGCGCATACCGCATCATGCCGATGTCGCCGTGATCCTGAATCCGCGCATAACGCCCGTCGAATTCCTACTCACTATTTGCGAGGAATTGGGTGTCGCATTGGAAGCGGCCGATCGCGACAGCGTCAAACAAATGGTGGACGCGCTGAATCGGCGCTTGCTGTCGGCCCATGCCGAAGGCAGACGCGTCATAGTCATCGTGGACGAGGCGCAGAACTTGTCCGCCGAGGTGCTGGAGCAGGTCCGGCTCTTGACCAATCTGGAGACCGCGACGCAGAAGCTGCTGCAAATCATATTGATCGGTCAACCGGAGTTGCGCGAACTGCTGGACCGCACCGACCTGCGCCAGTTGGCGCAACGCATTACCGGGCGCTATCACTTGAAGCCGCTGTCGGGAGAGGAAACGCTGCAGTACGTGCGTCATCGGCTGCGGGTCGCGGGAGCCTCCGGCGAAATCTTCACGCCCGCCGCCTTGCGCGAGGTGTATCGCTTGTCGTCGGGAATTCCGCGCGTCATAAACGTCTGCTGCGATCGTGCGCTCCTCGGCGCCTACACCCAGGAGCAAAGAAAGCTCGGGCCCGCGTTGGTGCGCCGAGCCGCCGGCGAAGTGTATGGGCGACGGTTCGTGCCGCGCTGGCTGCGCTGGGCCGCCGGTGCACTGGTCCTCGCCGTCGCCGGCGCGGCGGCATTCGCCGGATTGAGCCACTGGCAGCGGCAATTCTCCGAGTTGCGAGCCGCGGTCAAAGCCGCGTCCGGTGCGGCGCATTCCCGGCCCGCAGCCGATGCGCACCCGCCGGCGGCGGCGCCTGCGGCTCAAGCCCCGCCCCCTGCGGCATCGCCGCCGCCGGTGTTGATCAATGCGTTGCTGGCCGCCAACGAGGCGGACACCGGCGATGCTGCGGCATTCCGCCGCTTGCTGTCGCTGTGGGGAACGGCGATGGTGAACGACCGCGACCCGTGCGGCCAGGCGCAAGAAGCGGGGCTTGCCTGCCTCGAGCAGCGCGGCGCATGGGCGCAGGTGCGTGCGCTGAACCGACCGGCCATCTTGACGCTGACCGATGACAAGGGGCAAAGGCACCGCGTGGTCCTGTCAGGCCTGGACGATCAATTCGCGACCCTGGATTTGGGCGAACGCAGCGTGCGCGTGCCGCTCGAGGAGTTGTCGCGCGATTGGTTCGGGGAATTCACCGTCGTCTGGAAGCCCAAAACCACGCACCCGCGGCCGCTGACGCGGGGAATGCGCGGCGACGAGGTGAGGTGGCTGCGGCGCAGCCTCGGCGCGCTCTACGGTGCGGCCGCCGATCCGGAGCACGGCGATCTGTACGATGAGGATCTGGCGATCGCGGTGCAAAATTTTCAGCGGGAACACCGGCTCAACGTCGACGGAATCGCGGGCGTGCAGACCCAGGTCGTGCTCGACACCGCCCTGGCCGAGCCGGGCTCGCCTTTGTTGACGCACGAAACGCCGCGCGGCTGAGGATCACCATGTCTTTCATTCTCGACGCCCTCAAGAAATCCGAATTGGAGCGCCGGCGCCAGGCCATCCCCGGATTGATGGAATCCGCGATGGCGCAAAAGTCTCGCCGGCTGCCGCTTTGGGCGGTCGTGTTGGTGGCGTTGCTCGGAATCAACTTGATCGTGCTGGTGTATGTTTTGACGCGCGCCGGCTCACCGGGCGCGAATCCCCATTCCGCCGGCGCGCAGCACCCCGCGGCAGCGGCGGCTCCGACGGAGCAGCAGCCCGCCGCTTCCGAGCACTTTAGTCCGTTGGACGCTGCGCCCGTGTATGCGCCGGAAATTCCGGTGGACAGCCAAACCGCGGGCGCAACGCCGCCGGCCGGGACGCCAACGGCTGCGGAGCGCGGTACCGCGGTTCAAGTAACTCACACCAGTCATCCGGCGCCGGCCGCTGCCGGCGGCGCCGCGCAAGTGCACTCGGCACGCAAGGATGACCCGCTACTCACGGACCTGGACAACAAGGCCGACGCGGAAGTATTGCCTTCCATCAGTGAAATCAATTTGACGGGTCAGGCAGCGCTGCCCGACCTGCATCTCGATGTGCACGTGTATGCCACCAGGCCGGCCGAGCGCTTCGTCTACATCAATATGCGCAAATATCGCGAAGGGGCGACGCTTGCGGAAGGCCCGGTCCTCGAGCGCATCCGGCGCGACGGCGTGATTCTCGATTTTCGAGGTTTGCGATTCGTACTGCCGCGCCAGCAGTAGCTTATGATTAGCCCATGAAAAAGATTTTGGCGCTTACCATGAGCGGCCTGGTGACGGTGCTGCCATTGGCCCTGACGGTGTACGTCATTTGGTGGTTGGTACACACCGTCGAGGGATGGCTGCGGCGGGCCCTCATCGGCATAGGATTGCTCAGCCCGGAGCGCTATTGGCCGGGATTGGGTCTGATCGTCGGGTTCTTTCTGCTGCTGCTCGTCGGCAGCCTGGTGAACGCCTACGCCGGCAAGATATTCCTCAAGTATTGGAATGACTTCCTCGGCCGGATCCCGTTCGTCAAGACCCTGTACGGCGGCTTTCGCGATGTGGTCAGCTTGCTGCCGTCGGGCAGCGGCGAGAAACGCGATCTGCAGCGCGTGGTGCTGGCGCGCTTTGCCGACGTGCACGCGATCGGCTTCGTGACTCGCGAAGACGTTCCGGACGTGCTGTACGCGCACGGCGGACGCGATTGGGTCACCGTCTATTTTCCCATGAGCTATGCGTTCGGCGGCTACACCCTCTACTTGCCGCGGGAGCGCATACAGCCTCTCGACATTTCGGTCGAAGACGCCATGCGGCTCGCCATCACCGCGGGCCTCACCGCCGCCGGCACCCGCGCCAAGTGATCAAGCGGTGTTTGCAGGCCCTGGCACTGATATCGGCGCATTCCGCGCTCGCGTTCTCGGCGAGCGGCGCACACGGGTCTGCGCCGGCGGCGGATAAATATCAGACATGGAGAGCCGCCGCGGCGCAGATCCTGATCAGCCGGGGGGATGCCCGCTCGCTGGCGACCGCTGCGGCCTTGAGCCTCGCCGCGCATAAGCCGGCAGCCGTCGATTTGGCCGTCAGGGCCAACGAGTTGGATCCCGGAAACCCGGGCATCGCCTGGATGCGCTTACAAATCTGCGCCAGCACGCCTGGCTGCGACATTCGCGACGCCGCGACCACCATGCGTTGGGTGGACGCCGAAAACAGCGCCGCCTGGATGCCGACATTGGCGGCGGCGGGGAAAGACAAAGATGCGACGGAAGTCGCCCGAGTGCTGGCGGACATGGCCCAAGGGATGCGTTTCGATGTGTATTGGAACCGCACCGTAGTGATGCTGTTCGATGCGCTGAAGAAAGTGCGCGGCGCATTACCGGCAAATTATGTGCCGTCGGATTTGGCCCGCTTGAGCGAGGCGGTGCTGGTTGCCGGCGCCACCATCATGCCGCCGTTTGCGCCGCTGCAGAACGCGTGTCGCGACGCGCTGGGCACCGAGCGGCAGGCGACCTGCCTGAAGGTGTCGAAAATCATGCAGCGGGCCGACACGGTCCTGGCGCAAATGGCGGGATTCGCCTTGGAAAGGCACTTGTTGCCGCCGGACAGCAAGGAGGCGCGAATCGCCGCCGAGCGCAAGCACGTGCTGGAGTGGCGGGTCTCGACCGCGGGCCTATTCAACGAACCCATTCTGCCGTGGCTGCGCAACGCGCGCGCCCGTGCGCAGATCGCGCGGATGCGCGCCGTACCGCGCGAGGAGGATGTCGACATAGCGATTTTGCGAGAGCATAAGATGCCGATTGAGCCCCCGGAGGATCACCCATGATCGATTTGTATTATTGGCCCACGCCCAACGGCCACAAGATAACGATGTTCCTGGAGGAGAGCGAGTTGCCGTACCGCCTGGTGCCGGTGAACATCGGCAAGGGAGAACAATTCAAGCCGGATTTTCTCGCCATTTCACCGAACAACCGCATGCCGGCGATCGTCGATCACAGTCCCATGGACGGCGCTGCACCGATATCCGTATTCGAATCCGGCGCCATCCTGCTGTACCTGGCCCAGAAGATCGAGCAGTTCATTCCGGCAAGCGTGCGCGGCGGCGCCGAGGTCATCGAATGGCTATTCTGGCAGGTGGCCGGCCTCGGGCCGATGGCCGGTCAAAATCATCATTTCTCGCGCTACGCGCCGCAGAAGATTCCCTATGCCATCGAGCGCTATGTCAAGGAAACGAATCGCCTGTACGGCGTGCTGAACCGGCGCCTCGCCGCCCGCGAGTTCGTGGCCGGCGATTATTCCATCGCCGATATGGCGGCCTATCCGTGGGTGGTGCCGCACGAGGCACAGGGCCAGAATCTCGCGGACTTTCCGCATTTGCAGCGCTGGTTCGAAACCATCAAGGCCCGCCCGGCCACCGTACGCGCATACGAGCTCGGGGCTAAACTCGGCAGCAACGCCCCGATGACCGAGGAGCAAATGAAGATCCTGTTCGGCCAAACGGCGGAATCCGTTGCCAAAGCCGAATCGACCGCCAAGGCGCAGGCGCCCGCCAAGTGCTGAGCTTCATCCCGCGGCCGCGCCGCGGGATGCGTGTTTGGTGACCCAGCAATTGCGCTGATGCTCGTCCACGATGCCCACCGCCTGCATGAAGGCGTGACAGATGGTCGAGCCGACGAAGCGGAATCCCCGTTGTTTGAGGTCTTTGCTCATCGCATCGCTGTGCGTCGTCGATTTGGCCACGGCGCCAAGATGCAGCGGTCGGCGGCGCAATACCTTGCCGTCCGTGAACTGCCAAATGTAGTCGTTGAACGACCCGGATCGTTCGCGGATCTCAAGATAGGCGCTGGCGTTTGCGGTGAAGGCGTCGACCTTCAGCCGGTTCCTGACGATACCCGGATTTCGCAGCAAGCACTCGCGCTTGGGCTTACCGTAGCGCGCCATTGCTCCGGCATCGAAGTCATCGAAAGCCAGACGGTAGGCGGCACGCTTTCGCAAAATGGTGAGCCAGCTCAATCCCGCCTGCGCGCCCTCCAAACACAGCATTTCGAAAAGTCTGCGGTCTTCGTGGACGGGCACTCCCCACTCGGTATCGTGATAGTCGA
>DAINPA010000069.1:0-10689 GCA_036743675.1 Steroidobacteraceae bacterium | reverse complement strand
CCAGCAGGTGTCCGAGGGCACGTTGATCGCGACCGTCACCGTGGCCGAGGAGGCGACGGCATCGCGCAAGGAGAAGCCGTCCGCGCCGGCGGAGCCGCGGCCCGCACCGGCTGCGGCGGCGGCCGCTGCGAGGCCAGAGGCTTCGGCGCCGCCGGGGGGGCTCGATTTGATCGTGCTCGGCGCGGGCCCGGGGGGTTATACAGCCGCCTTTCGCGCGGCCGATCTCGGGCTCAAAGTCACGCTCATCGAACGCTCACCGACGCTCGGCGGTGTGTGCCTGAACGTCGGCTGCATCCCCTCCAAAGCGCTGCTGCATGCAGCCAAGGTGATCGAGGACGCGGCCGACATGGCCGCTTGCGGCATCGTGTTCGGACCCCCGCAAATCGACCGCGAGCGCCTGCGCGCGTGGAAGAGCCGGGTCGTGACCAAATTGACCCATGGACTCGCCTTGCTGGCGAAGCAGCGCAAGGTCGATGTGGTGCGCGGCGAGGCCCGGTTCACAGGTCCCTATTCGCTGGAAGTGCGGACCGAGGAAGGCCCGAAGCGACTCGACTTCAAACAATGCATCATCGCGGCCGGATCCGAGTCGTTGCGCTTGCCCGGACTTCCCGATGATCCGCGCGTCATCGATTCGAGCGACGCGCTCGAGTTGCCGCAGGATTGCAAACGGCTGCTGGTTGTCGGCGGCGGCATCATCGGCCTCGAGATGGCCTGCGTCTACGATGCCCTCGGCGCCAAGGTGTGGGTGGTCGAATTGAGCGACGGTCTGATGCCGGGCACCGACCGCGATCTGGTGAGGCCGCTGCAGAAGCGAATCGAGAAGCGCTACGCGAACATACTGCTCAAGACCCGCGTGGCCAAGCTCGAGGCACGCGCGGGCGGTTTGCGCGCGAGCTTCGAGGGACCCGATGCGCCGGCGCCTGAGGAATTCGATCGGGTGCTCATCGCCGTCGGGCGCAGCGCCAACGGCAATGCGATCGATGCGGCCGCGGCCGGCATCATGGTCGATAAGCGCGGTGTGATCGCCGTGGATAAACAGATGCGCACCAACCTGTCGCATATTTTCGCCATCGGCGACATTGCCGGGGCGCCGATGCTGGCGCACAAGGCCACCCATGAAGGCAAGGTGGCGGCGGAGGTGGCGGCGGGGCACAAGACCGCGTTCGACGCGCGCTGCATTCCCTCCGTGGCGTACACCGACCCTGAAATCGCCTGGGTGGGGGTCAGCGAAACCGATGCCAAGGCGCGGGGCCTCGAGTTCGGCAAGGGCATGTTTCCGTGGGCCGCGAGCGGCCGCTCCCTCGCTCTTAATCGCGACGAGGGTTTTACCAAGATCCTGTTCGACAAGGAGACCCATCGGGTCATCGGCGGCGGCATCGTCGGCACCAACGCCGGCGACTTGATCGCCGAATTGGGGCTCGCGATCGAAATGGGCGCCGATGCGGCCGATATCGGCTTGACGGTGCATGCCCATCCGACCCTGTCGGAGACGGTGGCATTCGCCGCGGAGGCGTTCGAGGGGACGCTGACCGATCTTTATATGCCGAAGCGTTAGGAGCCTGTCTGAGTATTCCCCGCGGCTCACGTGGAATACTCAGACAGGCTCCTTGGCTCGGCGCGCGGCGTCGAGCGCATGCCGCGGGTCAGGGTGCGGCGGTGCAATCCTTGATGAACGTCGTTTTTTCGTCGCCCACCAGTTTCTTCGCCCGGGACTTCTTGATGCACGCGGTGCGCTTGGCGTGCTTGGCGGCGGCATCGTTGTCGGCGGCCGTTGCGGGAGTGGCGCTGGCTGCGGCAGGTGGCGCGGAGGCGGGCGCCGCGGGTGCGGTCGTGGCGGCGGCTGTGCTCTGCGGGGTAGCGGTGTCCGACCACAGGGGGGAGAGCAGCAGGCAGAGTGTGGCGGTTGGCAGCAAGGCGCGCATCTACCGAGAATAGCGTCCGTTGGTCACCGCACCGATGAAGCGTACATGAAGCTTGCTTAACTTCGCGGCGTCACGGCCGGGCGGTTGCCGCGCGGCGGCGGGCGAGTTCCAGATAGTGCTTTTCATCCGGCGCCCGGCCGTCGCGCTGCGCCTGCCACAGGGTCTCGGCCAGCGCCTCCATGAGGGCATGTTCGGCATCGTGCGCATCGCCGAGCCGCGCTTGCAACGCGCGGTGCAATTCGCGGATACCCGCAGGCCGGTCGATCGATATCTGCTCGCGGACCGCGAGATGCAGCCCCATATGTAAAAAAGGATTCTCTGCGGCGCCGGCCGCGTCGGCTTCGAATGAGGTTACGGCGACGAAGGCCTCCACGACGGCATGGTATTCGGGGTGCAATTCGATCACATCCACGATCATCGACTCCAAGGGCGTCAAGGGCGAGCGGGCGCGATGTTTTCGCCAGGCATCGGCGTAGCTTTGGCGCAACTGCTCACGCGTGTGGCCGCCGCCAGCGGTCGGGGGTTCAGTCATGGTCGAGCAGGGGTCGCCGTCATTTTACGGCGATAGTCGCACAGATCCGCGATGGGACAGCGCGCGCAAGCCGGGGTGCGCGCCGTGCACACGTAGCGGCCGTGCAGAATCAACCAATGATGCGCGTCCTTGAGAAATTCCTGCGGCACCAGCCGGATCAGCTTGTCCTCCACCGCGCGCACCGTCGTGCCGGGCGCGAGGCCGGTGCGGTTGGCGACGCGAAAAATATGCGTATCGACGGCGATGGTGCTCGCGCCGAATGCGGTGTTGAGCACGACATTCGCGGTTTTTCGCCCGACACCCGGCAACCGTTCGAGCGCCTCGCGCGTATTAGGCACCTCACCTGCGTGCTCCTTGATGAGCGCGCGGCAGGTGGCGATGATGTGTTTGGCCTTGCTGTTATAAAGGCCGATCGATTTGATGTAGGGCGTGATTCCCCGAACCCCCAACGCGAGCATCGCCTGCGGGGTATTCGCCGCCCGGAACAGGGCCGCGGTTGCTTTGTTCACGCTCTTGTCGGTGGCCTGAGCGGACAAAATCACCGCGATCAACAGTTCGAACGGGGTTTGGTAATGCAACTCCGTGCGCGGCGCGGGATTGGCTGCTCGCAGCCGCGAAAAAATGGCGTGCCGCTTGGCCGCGTTCACGATCGGCCGTTCATGAGGCCGCCGGGCTGTTCGCCGCCATCGCGGCGGCTTTCAGAGCCTCGATCTCCCGCCGCCGTTCGTCGGCTCGCTGCTCCAAGCGGCGCGTATGCGCATCGTAGCGCGCGCGGTTCAACTCGGGCTGACTTGCCCACGCGGCGGGAGCAGGGCGCATCTCGATGCAGTCGACTGGACAAGGCGCCACACACAGTTCGCATCCCGTGCAGCGGTCGGCGATCACGGTGTGCAGGTATTTTGCCGCGCCGACGATGGCATCGACCGGGCAGGGCGGCAGACAGCGCGCGCAACCGATACAGCGGGCTTCGTCGATCCAGGCGACGCGCGGAGCCGCTTCGGTACCGTTCAGCGGATTCAGCGGCAGAAAGTCGCGGCCCAGCAATTCGGCGAGCGCGTGAATGGTTGCGGCGCCGCCCGGCGGGCACTGGTTGATCTGCGCCTCGCCGCTCACGATGGCGGCGGCAAAAGGCCGACACCCGGGATAGCCGCAGCGGGTGCACTGAGTCTGAGGCAACAGGGCATCGATGCGCGCCAAGTCGCTCGCCCCGCCGTCCTGCATCGTCATTTGACACGCATGCCGGGCGTGGCGCCCGAATCGGGAGAGAGCACGAAGATATCCTTGCCGCCCGGACCGGCCGCCAACATCATGCCTTCGGAGGTGCCGAAGCGCATTTTGCGGGGCGCCAGGTTGGCTACGACGACGATCAAGCGGCCGACCAGGGAATGCGGATCGTAGGCGCTGCGAATGCCGGCAAAGACCTGGCGCTCGCCGAGCTCGCCCACATCGAGCCGCAGCTTAAGCAGCTTGTCGGCGCCCGCGACCAAGTCGGCCTCGATCACCTTGGCGACCCGCAGGTCGATGCGCAGGAAATCGTCGATGGAGATCAGTTCGGCCGGGGCGGCACCCGCGGCGGGCGTGGCGGTCGCGGGCGCTGCAGCAGCCGGAGGTGCCTCGGCGGCATCGGGTTCGACCAGTCGTGCGACGGCTTTCGGATCCAGACGAGTGGCGAGCGGCTGGTACGGAAGGATCGTCGTGCCGAGCAAAGGGGTCGCGGCGCTCTGCCAGGTCCAGGCGGATTCCTGAAAGAAGCGCTGCGCCTGCGCCGCCATGTCGGGCAGCACCGGTTGCAGATAAATCATCAGTGCACGAAAACAATTCAGCCCTTGAGTGCAGATACTCTGCACCTCGGCGGCGCTGCCGGGCTGTTTGGCCAGCGCCCACGGTTTGCGCAAATCGATGTATTGGTTGGCACGGTCGGCGAGCGCCATGATGTCGCGAATCGCGGCCGCGGTGTCGCGCGATTCGTAGGTGGCGGCGATCGATGTGCCCGCCTCCGCGAACGTCGCATAAAGCTCCGGGTCGGGCAGGGAGTCGCCCAGACGCCCGCCGGCGCTCTTGGTGACGAAGCCGGAGCAGCGGCTCGCAATGTTCACCAGCTTGCCGACGACGTCTGAATTGAATCGCGTGGCGAATTCATCGAAGTTCATGTCGATGTCGTCGATGCCGGGCCCGAGTTTGGCGGCAAAATAATAGCGCAGGTACTCCGCCTTGAAGAGCTCCAGATAGCGCCGTGCGGTGATGAAGGTGCCGCGCGACTTGGACATCTTCTGGCCGTTGACGGTGAGGAATCCGTGGGCGTGCACGGAGGTGGGGCGGCGCATGCCGGCGCCTTCGAGCACAGCGGGCCAGAACAGCGTGTGGAAATACAAAATGTCCTTGCCGATGAAGTGATGCATTTCGGCTCGCGAATCGGGATTCAGGAAATCATCGAATCTCAATCCGCTGCGCGCGCACAGCTGCAGGAAACTGCCGAGGTAGCCGATCGGCGCGTCGAACCAGACGTAGAAATACTTGCCGGGAGCGTCGGGAATCTCGAAGCCGAAGTAGGGCGCATCGCGGGATATGTCCCAGTCCTTCAGGCCCTGCGAGAACCACTCCTCGAGCTTGCGTGCGACACTGTCCTGAACCGTACCGCTCTTCACCCAGGCGGCCAGGCGCGGCTCGAACGCGCTCAGGCGAAAGAAATAGTGTTCCGACTCGCGCCACACCGGCGGCGTGCCGGACACCACCGACAGGGGGTTTTTCAGATCGGCGGGCGAGTACGTGGCGCCGCAATTTTCGCAGGAGTCGCCATATTGATCCGCGGCGCCGCAGGTGGGGCAGATCCCCTTGACGTAGCGATCGGGCAGAAACATCCGGGCGGTGGCGTCGTAGGCCTGGCCGATGATGCGCCGGTCGATATAGCCGGCTTCCCGCAGGGCGCGGTACATGAGCTCGCAAATGGCCTGATTCTCCGGCGAGTGCGTCGAGCCGAAATTGTCCAAGCCGATCATCATCTCGGCCAGATCCCTGGTGTGCTCGGCGTGGATCCGACGGATCAGCGTCTCGGGTGTGATTCCCTCGGACTGCGCCTTGAGCATGATGGGCGTGCCGTGGGTGTCGTCCGCGCACACGTATATGCATTCATGGCCGCGAAGCTTCTGAAATCTCACCCAGACGTCGGTTTGTATGGCCTCGAGTATATGGCCGAGATGGAGCGGTCCATTGGCGTAATAGAGCGCGCTGGTGACAAGGATTCTGCGTCGTGCGGTCATTCCAAATTATGCCATGCCTCGCACGATCTGGTGGGCGGGCGTGTCAACCCGCTTCGCGATACTGCTCGAACCGGGACTTGTTGATCGCCTTCTTGAACGCCTCTTTACCGGTGATCAGCCGTTGATCGAGCAGGGTTTGAATCGCGGCGTCCATCAGGCGCATGCCGGATGCGGATCCGGTCTGCATTCCGTTTTCCAATTGATCCATCTTGCCCTGGCGTATCAAATTGGAAATGGCCGGCGTGTTGACCAGGATCTCGAGCGCGGCGACGCGGCCCTTCTTATCCGCTTTGGGGATGAGTTGCTGCGAGACCACCCCGCGCAGGCTGGTCGAGAGCATGGTGCGTATATGGGGTTGCTTGTCGGCGGGGAATGCATTGACCAGGCGATCGACGGTCGCCGCGGCCCCGTTGGTGTGCAGCGTGCCCATCACCAGGATGCCCATTTCCGCCGCGGTCACCGCGATGCTCATGGTCTCCAGATCGCGAAGCTCGCCGACCAGAATCACGTCGGGGTCCTCGCGCAACGCCGACAGCAGTGCGGTCGAGAAGGAGGCCGCGTGCACGCCGATTTCGCGCTGGCTGATGAGGCAGTTCTTGCGCACGTGCACAAACTCGATCGGATCCTCGATGGTAAGGATATGGCCCTTTTCGCGCGTGTTGATGTCATCGATCATGGCGGCGAGCGTGGTGGACTTGCCGGAACCGGTCTTGCCCGTGACCAGGATCAATCCGTTGTTGATCCTGCACATGTTGAGCACGGCCTCCGGCAGCTTGAGCTCCTCGGCGGTGCGCGCTTTGGAGGGAATCGCGCGAAACACCGCGCCCATGCCGTTCAGCTGGCGCATGACATTGACGCGGAACCGGGCCACTCCCGGGATGCTATGGGCGAAGTCAGTGCCGTCCTTCGCCTCGAAACGCTCGACCGACAGCTTCGGCATGATCTCGTAAAGCGTGGTCTTGACCATCTCGGCGTCGAGCGGTTCGGGGCTCAGCGGCTTCAGTTCGCCGTACTGGCGCACTCGCGGGGGATCTCCCGCGAGAAAGTGCAGGTCCGAGCCGTCGCGCTCCAAAATCTGCATCAAATAGGCGTCTATGGCCGGCATGACGCGATCAGGTGGCGGCCGGCTCGAGCGGCGGCGGGGCGCCGCTCATGTCGGTGACGAAGCGCTGGAATTGACGCTTGTCCAACGCGTAGGAATAGGCCTGCTCCGGATCGATTTCCTTGGCGTTGATCGCCGCGAGCAGCGCCTGATCCATCAATTGCATGCCGTATTCCTTGCCCATTTGCAGCTGGCTCGGAATCTGGTGCGACTGATCGGTCATGATCAGTTTGCCGATGGCCTTGGTGATCACCATGATCTCGCAAACGGCGCGCCGCGAGCGCTGATCGGGCGTCTTGAGCAGGACCTGGGTGATCACTGCGATCAAACTCGAGGCGAGAAAGCTCTTGGTCTGTTCGCGCTCTTCGGTCGGCAAGGCATCGATGAGTCGATCGATGGTTTTGGTGGCGTTGGTGGTGTGCAGGGTGCCCAATACCAGGTGCCCGGTCTCGGCGGCCGTCATCGCCATCGCGATCGTTTCGGCATCGCGCAACTCGCCGACCAGAATCACGTCCGGGTCCTCGCGCATCGCGGCGCGCACGCCCTCCGCAAACGAGGGCAGGTGCGTTCCCAGCTCGCGTTGGATGACCTGGCTCGACTTGCTGCGGTGAACGAACTCGATCGGATCCTCCAAACTGATGATGTTGAGTGTGCGCGTCGTATTCAGGTAGTCGATCATGGCGGCGAGCGTGGTGGTCTTGCCGGTGCCGGTCGAGCCGGTGACCAGGATCATGCCCTGATGATAATCGCAGAGCTTGCGAACGATCGGCGGCAGCCTCAGCTGCTCGATGCTCGGCATCTGCGTGGGAATGGAACGGAAGGCGGCCCCGATACCGGTTTCCTTGCGAAAGACGTTGACGCGAAACCGGCCGCCTTCCGCCGATACGTAGGAAAAGTCGAGGTCGTTTCCCTCACGCAGGTGCTTCTGCTGGGACTGGGTCAGGACCTCCGTGATGTAGCCTTCGAGTTCCGCCGCTCCGAGCTCGCGAAACTTGATCGGCATCAGATCCCCGTGCATGCGCAGCATCGGCGGCACGCCGACCGCCAGGTGCAGATCCGAACAGCCCTGTGCCACGCCTAACTTGAGGAATGCGTCGATTCTTGCCATAACGCGCAAGGCTACCCGTAAGCACTTGGATTTTCGAGTGTTTACGCTCGACTAGCGGTCAAAACGTGAGATGCGTCTAAGCCCGCCGGTCCGACAGCCGGTCAAACCGCCCCTAAAGGAACTTTTCGAGCGATAAACGCAGTTCATCCATCGACTGCGCACGCTTGGCCTTGTCCAATGACATGCATTTCACCACCAAGGCGTTCAATTCCGCCGGGATGGCGCTGTTGATCTCGATCGGCTGGCGTGCCTTGCCCTGCACGTGCTGGTACATGACCGACATTTGATCGCCGCGCGAGTAGGGCGGCACACCGCAGAACATTTCGTACAAGATGACCCCGAGGCTGTAGATGTCCGCACGCTCGTCGACTTTCTTGCCGAGGATCTGTTCGGGCGCCATGTATTTCGGCGAACCGATGACGTAGCCGGTCTTGGTCAATTGCGTGTTGCCCTGGGTTTGCGCCGCCGCCACGCCGAAGTCGACGATCTTGAGCAGGCCGTCGTTGTCGATCAGGATGTTCGCGGGCTTCAGGTCGCGGTGCACGATTCCCACCTGGTGCGCCACCGCCATCCCGGTCGCGATGTCGATGCCGAATTTGACCGCGCGTTTGAGCTCGACCGGTTTTTCATTGACGATCTCCCCGCCCAGCGTATGCGACGGGAAATACTCCATCGAGATGGCGTAGTTGCCTTGTATGTACAGGAAATCGTAGATGCGAATGACGTTCTTGTGCGTGATCTTGCGGCTGTAGCGCAGTTCGTGCACGAATCGCTTCATCATCTCCTCGTCGGAGGAGACGTTGGGGTTCAAGAACTTCAAGATCAATCGCTCTTCGACCACGGTGTCTTCGATGAGCAGCACCGTGCCGAACGCGCCCTTGCCGATCTTTTCGATGAACTTGTAGCGGCCCTCGATGACGTCGCCCGGTTGCAAGGTATTGATGTCGAGCTTCGCCGCTGCCGCCTGCGCCTCGTTTTGTTTGATGACCTTGTCAAGCTCTTGATTGTCGATGAGCAGGGTCTTGGCGGGCTCTTGCATCTTTTGTGCAACTTGATTGGCGGCGATTTGCTGCGCGGAAAAGCGGTTGTCGAGCTCCTGCACGGCGCGCACCACCGCCTGGCTGAGCGTCCCATCGCCGCTCGCCGAGACCGCTTGCAGCCGGTGCCGTATCGTCTCGGCCCGCCCCTCGTCGGCCAATTTGGTGAGCGCGGCGACGGCTGCCACCTTGATTTCGCTCTCGGGCCTCTGCAGCATCGGCAGCAGGTGTTCGATGCTCTTCTGATCGCCGATTTTGCCGATCGCACGCACTACGGTCGGCAGGGATTTCGGCTCGCCGTTGCCCAACATTTCAATGAATCGGGGCAGCGCCAGGGTGCTGCCGATCTCGGCGAGGGCGTCCACAGCGCGTTCGCTCACCCACCAATCGCGATCCTTGGTGGCCTCGATCAACTGCGCCACCGCGCGCTCGTCCTTGGTCTGGTTCAGGATTTCGATGGCCGCCCGCCTGATGTCCTGATTCTCGTCCTTGATCAGCGTGAGAACGGCATCGACCACGCGCGGCCCGCCGATTTTGCCGAGCGCGTCGGCTGCCCGCGTGCGCACCCACCAATCGCTGTCGGCGATCACTTCAAGCAGGTGTTTGACCGATTTGGAGGTGCCGACCACATTCAATACTTCCACCGCGGCGCGCCGTGCATATTCGTTCTCGTCTTTGAGCACCTCGACCAGGAATTTGACCGTGTCGGGGTGATTGGCGCGCACCACCACATCGACCGCCTTGTTCTGCACCTCGATCTCGGGGTCGCGCAGCATGCCGCAGATCAACGGCATGTCGAACGGACCGTCCATGCGCGCAAGACCGGAGAGCGCCGCGGAGCGGATCATTTTGTTATTGTCCTTGAGCTGCTTCTGCAGGGCTTGCGTCACCTGTGGGAGGTTGAAGCGGGCCAATACATGGATGATGTGCAGGCGCGCCACCGGATCCTTGCCCTCGATGCGCGCGATCAAATCATCGACCGAGGATTCGTCGGCAAGCTCACCGACGATCTTGAATAGTCCGGTGCGCTCGATGCCTTCCTGGTTGTACGCGGCATTCAGCAGCTCCCGCACGGTGAAACGGGTCTTTTGCGCCGCGATCACGTCGAGAATCGGTTGCTTCGGCATGTCCGATTTGTTCAGCGCATCAAGGAGCGCGTTCGCGGGATAATTGCGGTTGGAGGACAAGGCCCAGGCGATGCCCGACATCGCCCGCCCGTTGGCATCGCCCATGGTTCTGAGCAGCTGCGGCAGCGTTTTCGCATCGATCAGGCGAGACAGCGCTTCGACGTACGCCAGCGTCTCCTTCTTTTCGGCGCTGTTGAGCGCCGAGACGATCGAATCGATGGCGCTCGGCCCGAGAGCGACCAGTTTCTCCAAGGCCTTCTGCGCCACGGGACCGCTTGGGTTGCCGCTGGTCTTGATCTCAGCAATGAGCCGATCGGCACGGTAGTTGGCGAATAAACTCATTCGGTGCCTTGAATTTCGCAGACCTCTGGAGCGTACATTTTCACTTGAGCCGCAATGCTTACCCCGGGCCTGATTCTCAATTTCGAAGTATGCCATACCGCACGGGCGCGGCCGTATGCGCTAGAATGCGAAAATATGACTTTATCCGGCGAATCGGCGGGCACCATCCACGCCAAGCTGAGCACCTATGCGGATCCTTACCTGGGTCAGACCCTGGCCCAGGCGAAAGCGATCGAATCCGTCTCGGTGCGGGACAACGCGG
>DAINPA010000068.1:0-10825 GCA_036743675.1 Steroidobacteraceae bacterium | reverse complement strand
TGCGAGCATCCGGGGTCCGAAGTAAAGGGGTTTCTCATCCCATGAGCATGAGCGTCTCGGCATGCTCGACCGCCTCGGGCGTACCGCATACCACGACCACGTCGCCCTCCTTGAATACCGTATCGGGGCTTGGCTCGCGCCCGACGATTCCTTCACGCCGTACCGCGCTCACGGCTGCTTGCGAGCCTTTGGCGGTGAGTTCCGCGATGCTCTTTCCCACCGCCCAAGCATGAGGAGGCAGGATCACGCTGTGAAGCTCTTCACGAAACGCGTGAGAGTCATCGAGAAATTCGGCTCCATCGGCCCGAAAATGCTGCCGCAGCATGCCGTAGCGGTGACTGCGGATGTCGTTCACGGTGCGGATGACCCGCGAGACCGGCAGCTTCAGCAGCAGCAGCAGGTGGGATAACAGCATGAGACTCGCCTCGAAGGTTTCCGGCACCACTTCGGTGGCGCCGGCCCTTTGCAGCTCCTCGAGTTTGGTGTCGTCCTGGGTTCGCACCAGGACCGGCACGTCACCGCGCACTTCGCGCACCGAACGCAGGATCCGCAGAGCCACTTCCGGGCTTGCGAAGGTGATGACCACGCAGCTCGCGTGTGCCAGACCCACGTTTTGCAGCACCGCGATCTGTCCGGCATCGCCGTAGATGACCGGGTCACCCGCCTGTCTTCCGACTCGAATGCGGTAGGGATCGAGATCGAGCGCTATGTACTCGAAGCCGGTTTGCTCGAGCACGCGCGCGATGTTTTGTCCCACCCGCCCGAATCCGCATATCACCACGTGATCGCGCTCCGCAACCGCCAAGGTCGCCTGCGTTTCGCGCATCGCCGCCGAAATCGGCGGCCCCGATTCGCCCAATATCGCACGGGTGATGCGCCGATTGTGGCGGATCAGTATCGGCGACACCACCATGCTAAGTACGGTGGCCGCCAGCAGAGGTTGAACCACGTTGGGGCTCAACAGTTCACGCCGCAGCAACAACGTGAGCAGCGCAAATCCGAACTCTCCGCCGTGCGCCACCACGACGCCCGTGCGCAGGGACTTGAACCAGCTCTTGGTGGCGGGCTGCGCCACCATCGTGACCACCACGGCCTTGAGCAGCACCATTCCGGCGAGAATCGCCGTGACCAACGGCAGGGTGCGCAGCAAGAGCCGGACATCGAGCAGCATGCCGACGGAGATGAAAAACAGGCCGATCAGCACCTCGCGGTACGAGCGGATGGTCGCTTCGATTTGATGCCGGAATTCGGTTTCCGCGAGCATCATTCCCGCAAGAAAGGCGCCGAGCGCCAGCGATAATCCGGCCGCGTGGGTCGCCCATGCGGATGCCAGCACGGCGAGCAGCACCGCGAGCGAAAACAGTTCCGCGGATCGCACCGCCGCGATGGCGAGGAACAGCGGACGCAGCAGCCAGCGCCCTGCGGCCAGCACCAGCAGCAGCGCCAACCCCGCAAAGCCGATGGCGCTGATCAGGTGCGAAGCGGTGGCTCGCTCACCGCCGCCCGCCAGCGCCGACACCAGGGCGAGCAGCAACGGGAAGCTCAAATCCTGGAACAGACAGATGGCGACGGCGAGGCGGCCATGGGTGCGGTTGTTCTCCGATTGCTCGGTCAACTGCGAAATAATGATCGCCGTCGAGGACATCGCCACCGCGCCGCCTATGACGACGGCGACCGCCGGCGCGATATCGAACACGGCGATCGCGCCCCCGGCCACCACTGCGGTCGTCACCAGCACCTGGGCGCCGCCTACGCCGAGCACGTCCCAACGCATGGCGACCAAACGCGGCAACGAGAATTCCAGCCCGAGTGTGAAGACCAGGAACACCACGCCGAACTCCGCCAAAAGACGCGTGGTGTCGTTGTCGACCGCCAACGCGAGCGCGTGCGGGCCCAACAGCATGCCGACCGCGAGATAGCCCAGGATCGCCGGCAAGGCCAGCTTGCGCACGCCCGCGACCACGCACACGGAGGCCGCGAGCAAGATCAGTATTTGCAGCAGCGGATCGCTATGCATTCCCGTGCCTTGCCGATTCCCATGCCTGCTAGCATATAGCCATGAACGCGTTGACGCTGCAGCAGGATGGCGAGGGTTGGCGCCTGTGCCTCAACGGCGATTGGTCGCTCGCCAAGATCGTCGACGAGACCACGGAGGTGTTGAGCGGGAGCTTAGAACGGCGCTAGCCCGCCTGCTTGCAGCAGGCGATACCGCCAATAAGCAGCCTGCGACTCGTCCGCATATCGTGCACTGACGGCGGCGCTCGACCACTGATTTGCGAAATTCTCTGCCAGTGCACGCGCCGCTGCAGCCCGCACCGGGAGGCGCAACTCGATGGCCGCTTCGAGATTGCAATCGTCGAGACTGGGGCGCGTATAATCCGCCGCACCCAAATAGACCCACAGTTCCGCGCGACGCCGGACGAGGGCGAGCGCGGTGGGCATCGGAACCGCGCCCGGGGCGAACCAGCGCACCTCGATCTGTTGCCCGCCGTCGCGGGCCAGCTCTGCGGCCACGGCGCGGTTTGGGGCGGCTTCGGGATCGAGCAACACTTGAAGCCGCGCGCCGCGTGCGGCCGCGCTCAAAAACGCGCCGATCAGCCGCCGATCACTCAGCGCGCGCACCGAGACGCTGATTTGATCCGCGCCGCCGGCCGTGGCAAGGGCATCCACCAGAGCGCCGCGAATCGCGCCTTCGGTCAAGAATCGAGCGTCGATCGAACCGAGGCCGCGACCCTGCGCCGGCGGCAGCGGGGGCAAGCGATCCTCGCCGGTCGACCAGGCGGCGATTTGCTGCTCGCTCGCCATGATGTCGTGGGCCAATCCACCGTGCAATTCCATGCCGATGTCGCCCTTGGTGCCGGCGATTATGATGCTTCGCCAGCCCCCGGCACCGTCATCCGCAACCACCAGCTGCCGATCATCCGATTTGTGATTCATCATTCTCAGCTTGGAAAGCAGCCCGACCGCGCCGGGCGTTTCATCGAACGGATCGCTCCACCAAGCCACGCACAGGCGCCACAGGGCAGAGTACCAAGGGAGCACATCGCGCAAGCGATTGAGGCGAACGCGCGCAACGATGATGCCGGCGCGCTCGAGGGAAGACAGATATTGCGCCGGCGTGCCGCCGTAGACCTCGTCGAGCGGATTGGCGATCAGCACAATCTTGAGATTCGGACGCAGGCTTTTGCGCGCCAGGAGATGTTGCGCGACCTCACGCCCCACGGGGCTGCGGTCGAGAACGATTATCTGCTCGGCCAGATCGATGGCCGCGAACTCGTGTTCCAGAACCGCCGGGCGCTCCGCGGAATCGTACAAGACCTCCACCTGGGAATCGTCGAGGCGTGCGCCGAGGGAGGCGACGCGAGTGCCGGGCGGCAACGGCTTTACGGAATTCCAAATCGCCAGCGACACCCAAACCGACAGCGCCAGCATCACCAACATGAGTGTGCGGCTCCTAACGGGCGGCGCCTTGCTGCGCCTTGTCGCCGCGAAGTACGCTGAATTCGACCTGCTCGAACCACGGCTGCGGACCGCGTCGCAGGGTGAGATCCCGAGCCGTGAGCATCAGCGGTGCGTTATGCCCTGATGCCGCGTGCCACCGGAGCGCACAGGGCGGCATGGTACGGCCCGCCTCGCGCCTGGCCGGCGAGAATGGCGAGCAGCGTGTCGGCTTCCATGGCGTCTCCGAACAGCCGCCCCTGCCCAAAGAAGCAGCCGTGCCGGCGCAAGAACTCCAGCTGCTCGCTCGTCTCCACGCCCTCGGCGATGACCTCCAGATCGAGACTCTTTCCCATGTCGATGATGGTTCGCACCAGCGCTGCGTCGTTGGCGTCCACGGCCACGTCGCGCACGAAGGATTGGTCTATCTTCAGGGTGCCGATCGGAAACTGCTGCAAAGCCGAAAGAGACGAGTATCCGGTGCCAAAATCGTCGATGGCCAGATGCAATCCCATGGCATAGAGTTCATTCAAAAGCCCGATGGTTCGCTTCGGGTCGGTCATCAATGTGGTTTCCGTGAGTTCCAACTCGAAACAGGTGGGCGAAACGCCGTGCTTGCGAAATACGTTGCGGCAGCGGGCGATGAAGCTCGCCTGCTTCAACTGCCGCAAAGACAAGTTGCTCGCGATTCGGCCAGGCTGCGGCACGGCTTTCTGCCATTCCCGGTAGTCGGCGCAGACGCGATTCAACACCCATTCGCCGATCTCCAAGATCAGGCTGGTTTCTTCGGCCAGGGGTATGAATTGCGAGGGCGATATGTCGCCGTGACCGGGCAGCCGCCAGCGCAACAGGGCCTCCGCGCCGACGACGCGGCCGTCGCGCAAATCCACCTTGGACTGGTACATAATCACGAACTCGTCGTGCTCCAAGGCGCGGCGCAATTTGCTCTTCAACATCAGTCGTTCGACCGCTGCGGCATTCATTTGCGGCACGTAGAACGCCCAGGTGTTACCCCCGTTTTGCTTCGAGTGGTACATCGCCGCATCGGCATTGCGAATCAGGTCGATCACGTTCTCCGCGTCGTATGGACAAATCGCGATGCCGACGCTGGCGGTCAGATAAACCTCCTGCTGATTCACATAGAACGTGCGGCTGATTTCGTCGAGCATATTGCGCGCAAGGTCGGCCAAATTGGGCCGATTGTCCGTATCGATCGGCAGATCGTCGATGAACATGGCGAATTCATCGCCCGCGAGGCGGCCGATGACGGTGTCCTTGCTCAAATTTCGGGTAAGCCGCTCGCTCAAGATCTCGAGCGTACGATCGCCCGCCGCATGCCCGAAGGTATCGTTCACTTCCTTGAATCGGTCCAAATCGAGATACAAAAGTGCGAGCGCACGCTGATTGCGGTGCGAGCGCGCGATCGCCTGCTGCAACAAATGCTGGAATTGCATGCGATTCGGCATTTTCGTGAGGGTGTCGTAGCGCGCCAGATAGCGGATCCGGCGTTCGGCGCGCTTGCGTTCGGTGATATTGCGCGCCACGTAGATGTCGCCCTGGAACTGCGGGTCGGTGGTGCTGATCGGCGAAGAGGCGATTGAAACCGGAATGGTCTGGCCGCTGGCGGTGCGCAATACGGTTTCTCGTGCGTCCGGGGCCGAGCTCACGCCATCGAAGGCGCTGCGATGCACGGAATCGACGAAACTGTGCAGCGGCTTGCCGAGCATGTCGGCTTCCGAATATCCCAGCAGCCGCTGCGCGGCGTCGTTGCAGCTCTTGATGAGGCCGTCCGCGGAAGTCACGAACACCGAATCGCTCAAGCTGTTGAGCACGGTATCCAGATAATTTTTGGTAATGATCGTTTCGGACAGCTTTTGCCGCATGCGCTCGAGGGCGTGCTGCAGGTCGCCGAGCTCGTCCCGGCGGGCGACGTCCAGGGGCCGCGTATAGTCGCCCTGACCGATGCGGTCGGCCGATTTGACCAAGGCCGAAATCGGCTTCGCCAATTGCCGCGCGACGAACCAAGCGCCAATCAAACCGAGCACCAAAAGCGGCAGCGTGAAGCCGGCGAGCATGCCGCGCAACCGCTTGATTTGATGTCCTTGCTGGTTCTCCAGCTGTGCGCGGATGCTTGCCAGCGTCGTCTGCATCCTCGCTCGGCTCACCGCGATCTCCAGCTCGCCGCCGCCCGCGGCGGCGCCGGGCGGCTGGATCGCGATCTTCACGATCAAGGGTTCGAGTGCGGGTTCGGGTGCCGGCTCCTCGGCGCCCGGCGCATTGTGGCCGGTAAACACCACGTCGCCCCGCGCATTCGTGATTTGCACACGCTCGACGTCCCGCTGCTCGAGCAGCCGTCCGGCGATCGAGGCAATCGCGGCTCCATTGCCCGAGGCGAACGCGGGAGCGAGCAGCGCCCTGGCATTTTTGGCTAAATCGTCGGCATGCGCCTGCAGTTCGGTTTCCAACCCTTGTTCGACTGCCGTATAGGCGAGCCGCTTGCTGTCGGTTGCGTCGATTCGATGCTCGTAGTAGGCAAATCCCGCAATAAGCAGCGAAAGCCCGGCCCCCACCCCAAAGGCGAGCAACAAATACTTGGTTTTGAGGCTTTTGGCCATCGTCGAATGATACTCGCTCACACCAACGGGTATAAGGGGCAAGGTACAATCCTGCGGCGATGGGCGCGCGAATAGACATATTTTCGGACACGATTTGCCCGTGGTGCTACCTCGGCAAGCGGCGGTTCGAGCTGGCGCTGGCGGCCCGGCCGCAATACACGCCAAGCGTGATCTGGCGGGCGTTTGAGCTCAACCCGGATTTACCCTGGGATGGCTTGGCGCACCCCGACCGGCAAGCCAAAGCCGGCGAGTCGGCTCGGCTCGCCGAAAGCCATGCGGAGTTGCTGCGGCAAGGCGAGTCGGTCGGCTTGCAATTTCGCTTCGATCTGATCAAGCGCCTGCCCAATACCCGCCGATCGCATTTGCTGATTGCGCATGCGGCTCGCCACGGTCTGCAGAGCGAAGTCACTGAGCGGGTCATGCAAGCCTACTTCGAGGAAGGTTGCGACATCGGGGATGTCGAGGAATTGGTGAGGCTCGGCGTCGAGGTCGGTCTGTCGGAGCATGACACCCGATCCGCCGTGGTCTTGCGGGCAGGCCAGGATGGTGTGGTCGCCGCAGAGCGCCACGCGACCGTTCTCGGCATCACCGGGGTGCCGACCTTTCTGTTCGACGGCAAGTACAGCATTTCGGGCGCGCAGGAGGTCGCAATCTTCACGCGGATCATAGACCAGGTCGTGGATTTCGCCGTGGCTCGCGAAACCGCGTCGTGACGCCCGACGAACTGACCGGTCAGGCGCGTACTCACATCGCCGAGCTGGCGGACCCGCTTTGCGCGCTGCACGCCAGCGTGGTCGCGCCGTTCGTGAATCTGCGCCGTGCGGCCCTGGAGGAGGGTTTCGATTTGGTTGCGGTGAGCGGCTTTCGTGATTTCGCCCGCCAGCTGGCGATCTGGAACGGCAAATTCAGCGGTGCCGCGCCGCTCTACGACGCGTCGGGGCGCGCCCTCGACGCCGCACGGCTGTCGCCGTCGGAACGCATCGGGGCGATAGTCCAGTGGTCGGCGATTCCGGGTGCGAGCCGGCATCACTGGGGGACGGACCTCGACCTCATTGATCGCAACGCCATCGGTCCGGGATATCGCCTGCAACTGGTTGCGGCGGAATTCACGCCGCCGGGGCCTTTCGCGCCGCTCGCGCGGTGGTTGGAGATCAACGCAGCCCAGTTCGGCTTTTTTCGCCCGTTTCGCGGGGTGCTATCGGGCGTACGGCCCGAGCCCTGGCATTACAGCTTCGCGCCGATCGCGGAAAATGCGCGCCGCGCTCTGACTCCCGCGCTGCTGCGCGCAGCCCTCGATGAAGCCCCCTTGCTCGGCAAGGAGCATGTTTTGGAACGCCTCGATGAGCTGCATGCCCGCTACGTGGCGGGCATCGATTGGCCCTGAGGTGGGTGCGCCCGCGGGGCCGATGCGGCCCGCTGGTCTTTAGGCCCAGATCGTTTTCAAGCGATTTAGCATCAGGCCGCGCACCGCTCCGAGTTGATTATCCTCGGAAGTGAACAACGGCGGATTGCGCCGCAACAAGCGCCAGCGTTCGGCGCGCAATATGCGATGCAAATAGACGAGGTTGCGATCGATGGCTTCCAGATATGGGTTCTTGCCGCCGAACAGAGGTTCCACATAACGATACGCGTGCTCGAATTCGCCCTCCAAGCGTTCAGCGCGTGTTTCACTCACGAATCGCGGCGTCTGGCGCAACAGATCCAATCCCGAGCTGTAACGTACCTGCATTATTCCATCGCTGCCGAGCGCCGCCGCTATTCCCCCGAGCACGAATTCGGGGTACAGCCGATCCCGGCATTTCTCCAGGTAACAGCGATCCGCCATCTGCGCGATCAGATCCGCGGTGCCCAACAGGTGTCCCAGCTTGCGGTCCCTGCCGTCCGAGAGTTGAATTTGGCTGAGTTTGATTTCATAACCCGTAAAATGCACGATGTGGGTCGCAACCGGGACCCAGGCTTCCAATCCGATGGTCGGTAAAAATCGCGCCAAAAAGCGCGCACTACGCGTCACGTGATACAGCGTGAACTCGGCTCCGTTGCGGTACTGCCGATCGCCGATCTCGCGTATGTAGCCGGCATCGTGAAACAGGGAGGTGACCAGCGCCATGACAGCGCGCTCCGCCCCGATGCGCAGGGGCGCATCCACGCTCCCTTCGTAGCCCACCGATAGCCGCGCCATCGCGAGCGTCATGTCCAGAGAATGCTGACGATCGTGGTAGATGGTGTCGACACCGTGGTAGCCCGGCATACGGCCGGAAAACAACCGCTCGAACACTTCGAATGCCACCGCCACCCGATCGAACGATTCGCCCGGCCATCCGACGGCGAACAGCTCGCGCACCGCTTCTTTCACTGCGACAGTGGAACTGACTTGGATGGAGTTGGTGACGTCGTAGTCGTTGCGGCGAAATTCGTACATCGGAGGAGTCTAAACTCTCGGGTATGGGCTTGCCCCGTGCGCAGTTCTCATCGATATGTCAAAACCTGACCGCTATGTCAAGGGCAGTCCGCCGCCGGTGCCTGCGGCCACTAGATCCGGATGCCGCCAAATTTGCGTTTGACGCGATGCGCCAGCGTGACATATCCCAGCCAAAAACCGCACAGTGCCGCGATCAGTATCGCGCACACGGCGAACCGCACGGTGATGGTCCCGGCGCCTCGCACCGGCGCGAGCGCCAACAGCAGCGCGCCGAGGCGTTTCACGCCGCAATTCCGGTTTGCTTGAGCAGCGGCCGAACGTCGGGTTGGCGGCCCCGGAAGCGCACGAATGCCTCCATCGCATCCAGACTCCCGCCGCGCGCGAGAATGGAATCGAGAAAGCGGGCGGCGGTGGCGCCATCGAACACGCCGGCCTGCTCGAACGCATCAAAGGCGTCGGCGGCGAGCACTTCGGCCCATTTATAGCTGTAGTAGCCTGCGGCGTATCCGCCGGCAAAAATGTGGGCGAAACTCGCCGGCATGCGATTGAACGGCGCTGCCGGTACAACCGCCACTCGCTGCCGTACGCCATCGAGCGTTTCCGCAACCCGCGCGCCGGCGGCCGGATCGAAGTTCGCATGCAATTCGAAATCGAAGCCGGCCAGCTCGATTTGCCGCAACGTATCGAGGGCCGCATTGAAGGTGCGTGTGCCCTGCAGGCGCCGCAGCATGTCGGTTGGCAACGGCTTGCCGTCGACCACATGCGCCGAAATGAGTGGCAGCACCTCGGCGCGCCATGCGAAATTTTCCATGAATTGACTCGGCAGCTCCACCGCGTCCCATGCGACGCCGTTGATGCCGGCGATACTGGGATACGCCACCTGAGTCAGCATGTGATGCAGGCCATGGCCGAATTCATGAAACAGAGTCGTCACCTCGTTGTGGGTGAGAAGCGCGGGGGCATCGCCGACCGGAGCGGTGAAATTGCAGATCAGCTGCGCGACCGGCAGAGCCCTGCCCGACGGCAATGATTTGGCGATGACGCATACGTCCATCCAAGCGCCGCTGCGTTTTTCGCTGCGGGAGTACGGATCCAGATAGAAACCGGCGACGGCTGCGCCGCGAGCATCCTTGAGATCGTAGTACCGGACCGTGGGATGCCATACGCTCACTTCGGGCCGCTGAACCACCGTGATGCCGTACAACCGCTCGGTCAATGCGAAAAGGCCGGAAAGCACCTTGGAAAGGGGGAAATAAGGCCGCAGCGCCTCCTGCGAGACCTTGAACCGGCTCTCCTGCAGCCGCTCGCCGAAGAATGCGAGGTCCCACGCGTTCAATTTGCGTCCCGCGAATTCCTCCAGATCGGCAAATTCCTGGATTGCCGCCGGGCGGCAACGCCGGGCCAGATCGTCCAAAAAGCCGAGCACTTGTTTGCCGCTCTTGGCCATGCGCGTAGCCAAGGCGTAGTCGACGAAATTGTTGAAGCCGAGCAGCTGCGCGAGCTCGTGCCGCAGCGGCAAGATTTCGGCAATGATCGGATTATTATCGAATTGCCCGGCGCTCGGCCCCATTTCGGATGCGCGTGTCACCCAGGCTTCATATATGTCACGGCGCAATTGAGCATTCGCGGCATTGGCCATGATCGTCATATAGGTCGGTTGATCGAGCTTGAAGAGCCATCCGGCTTGGCCCGCTTCCCGAGCGTCTGCGGCGGCCCGATCGACCAAGCTTTCGGGCAACCCTTCGAGTTCCGAGCCGTCGGTCACGCTGCGGGTATAGGCGCGCGCCGCATCGAGTACGTTCTCCGAAAACTTGGTCGCGAGTTGGGCGAGCCGCTGCACCACCTCCCGGTAGCGATCCCTGCGTTCAGCCGGCAAGTCGACGCCGGCCAAACGGAAATCGCGCAGCGCATTCTCCAACAGCTTGCGCTGCGACGAATCGAGGCGGTCCCCTTCGTGTTTGAACACATGCGCATAACCCGCATACAAGGCGGCGTTCTGGCCGAGTTCCGAGGAGTAGGCCGTCAACAACGGCACGCATTGGTTGTAGGCTTGACGCATGTCCGGAGAATTGGCGACGGCGTTCAGATGACCGATCGGACTCCAGACGCGGCTCAATCTGTAGCTCAGGTCTTCCACCGGCACCACCAGCGAGGCGAACGTGGGGTCCGTCTGAGTGGTCAATTGTTGAAGGCGGTCGCGGTTTTCCGACAGGATTCGTTCGAGCGCAGGACGGGCATGAGCCGGTTCGATGCGATCGAAAGCAGGCAATGATTCTAAATTCAGAAGTGGGTTGTTCACCTCATGATTCTATCAGACGTGCGCCACCATCCAGGCAAGCGCGGCGCTGCTGCC
>DAINPA010000067.1:0-10936 GCA_036743675.1 Steroidobacteraceae bacterium | reverse complement strand
CAATCTGCGAATCTGATTGCCCTGCCCGCGCAAGGATTTGCCAATTTCAGTTTTAGGCGAGGCAAGGTTTGTCTGAAACAAACTCAAATTGCTTGGATCGGCACTGCGATGAATCATGCGGTGACAGTTGGCACATAACACCGCAAAGTCAGCCGCTATATCATAAGTGACCGCAACCCCCTCCTCCAGCGTCGCAATCGGCCGCAAGAGATGCACTTCAAAAAAGCCATTGCCGAATTCCCCGTAGCGCTCTTTAAAATTAAGATCGCAAGCCTGATAGCGGGCTGAACGCATCATTCCAAGCTTGCGGGGCGCCGCAGATATTTACCTCGAGCCGACCCGACAATTGTCCCACCGTCATAGACGAGAGCCCCCCGCAGAAACGTACTCTTCACCCGTCCGGTGAGTTCGACGCCTTCGAATGGTGAATAGCCTTGCTTGGATTCGGATTCTGAGGCGTGCACCACGAAACTTTCGTGTGGATCAACGATCGCAATATCGGCGTCGTAGCCCGGAGCAATATCGCCCTTGCTCAGCAAGCCGAAGCGCTGCGCCGGTTTCCAGCTCAAGAGCTCGGCTATGTGGTTGTACGACATACCACGCTTGCTACCCTCGCTCAGCACGCCTGAAAGCAGATATTCGGTGCCGCCAAATCCTGATTTTGCGAGCCAGATGTTGGTTGGATCGTCCTTCGACCACTTCTGCTCGGCTGAACAGCAGGCGTGATCGCTAACGATCCAATCGATCTTGCGGTCGAGCACGGCCTGCCACAGAGCCTCGACGTCCTCCCGTGGTCGGATCGGTGGATTGACCTTGGCATGCACTGCGCATTCGCAGTTGGTATCGAGCAAGAGATGGCCGACCGTCACTTCGCGGCGGAACGCAATGTGCGGAAACACTTGTTGCATGGTCCATGCGGCGTCCACCGCTTTGCGCGAGCTCAGGTGCAGCAGATTTATGTTCAGACAATTAGTTTCATTGGCGAGATAAGACGCGATCCAGATGGCGAGCCCCTCGGAGTGCGGCGGACGGGCGGCGCTGTAGGCATGCAGACCGGTCAACTTGCCCTCGCGCTCGACGAGCTTCGTATAGGCGTTGAGGATTTCTGCGAGCTCGCAATGCAGACTGACGCTGATATGGGCGGCACGATCGGGGAATTTGTGCATTAAGCGCTGTGCGGAGCGCATGATGAATTCGAAATGCGCGATGTCGTAACTCTCGTCAGCCCCGAGCATCAAAAAATCATTCTGCTGGGATGAGCGTCCGTGCAGGCCATAGCCTCCGTAGAACATGAAGATCTTGAACGAGGTGATACCGTGGTCGACGACGAGGTGCTCCATTTCATCGATATGCGCGGCCTCGATCGGCGCAACGTGGAAGCCATAATCGACCCAGAAATGCCCCTCCGACTGCTTGAACACTTCGCGCATGAACTCGCGATAAGGACCGCCGCGGTTAAGGTAGTAGTGTCCCGTGCGCATATAATTTAAACTCGACGTGACGCCACCCGACGCCGCGGCCTTGCTCTCGGAAACCGCGTCCTGCGCGAGCGGCGCATAAATTCCAATATGCATGTGCGCGTCGACGCAGCCAGGGAACGCGAGACGGTTCTTGGCATCGAATACTGCCTCGGCCTGCTCAGATTGGATATCAGGTGCCAACCGAGCGACTTTTCCTTGCTTGACCGCGATGTCGAGACAATCAACCGAGGTCTTGTTCGGGCGCACCACCCGAGCGTTCTTAATGACCAGATCGTAGAGCTTTTCCATGCGAGATTTTCCTTCGCGACGTCGCCGCCCCTTCACAACACGCCTATGATCGGCAGCATCTTGTTTTGTATTTTGCTCGTTCGGCACTCAAAACGCGTGACGTCACGAGCCGCTGCCTTTTTTGCTTTCCGACGGCAATGCGGGCGATTCATATTGTTTGCCGAACGCGAGTAGTTCCGAGGTCCCGATCACGTCATTGAGACCTTCGAAGTCAAGCATGCGGGCGCGGAACGGCTCGGAAGTTCCATGGGCGGCGAGCGAGGCGTAATATTCACTCGCCATGTGCGCCAGTGCACGGACAATGCCGCCAGGAAAAATCACGAGTGAGAAGCCGAGCGCTTCGAGATCAGCCGCCGAGAGCGGCGGGGTCTTGCCGCCCTCGACCATATTCGCCATCAGCGGCACGCCGCGAAGCGCCGGTGGAATGCGCTGCAGCTCCGCCCGCGTCTTCGGCGCCTCAACGAACAACGCATCGGCGCCTGCCTCACGGTAGAGCTCGGCGCGGGCAATGGCGCGCTCGAAACCCTCCACCGCAACCGCGTCGGTGCGCGCTATCACAAGCGTTTCGCGCGAGTGTCGCGCATCGAGTGCGGACTTGATCTTGCCGAGCATTTCCGCCGCCGGGATGAGCGCCTTGTCGTCGAGATGACCGCAGCGCTTAGGAAAGACCTGGTCCTCGAGCTGGATGGCGCTCGCCCCCGCACGCTCGAACAGGCGCATGGTTCGGCCGACATTGAGCGCATTGCCATAACCGTTATCGGCATCGACGACGAGATGCGCGGCAACGCGGTCGCGGATCATGCCGATGATATCGACCACCTCGCTCATACTCACGAGCCCGATGTCGGGGCGGCCAAGCCGCGTATAGGCGATCGCTGCGCCGGAGACATAGAGCGTCGCAAAACCGGCCTGTTCGGCGAGATGCCCGGTGAGCGCATCGTACACGCCGGGCGCGACGACGATGGGCTTACGCATGAGGCGCGCGCGCAAGGTTTCCGCATGAATCATGGTCATAGTCCTAGATAGGCGCGTTTGAGGTTCGGGTCGTCGCGGAGGTGATCCGATGTCCCATTTAGCACGAAGCTGCCATTTTCGAGGATATATGCGCGGTGCGCTACTTCAAGGCTCTGCACCACGTTCTGTTCGACCAGAAGGAGCGCTATGCCTTGCGCGTTAATGCGCGCAATTAAGGCGAAAAGCTCTTCTACGAGCAGCGGGGAGAGACCCAGCGAAGGCTCGTCGAGAATCAGCAGGACCGGATCTGCCATGAGGCCGCGGCCGATCGCCAGCATCTGCTGCTCGCCGCCCGAGAGGCTGCCGGCACGTTGCGATTGCCGCTCGGCGAGGCGCGGGAAAATCTCAAACACCTGCTCGCGATTCTGCCGTCGCCGATCATGGGCGCGTCGATAGCAGCCAAGATCGAGATTGTCCCTTACGCTCAGATTGGGAAAGATGCAGCGCCCTTCCGGCACGTGGATAAGTCCGCGCGAGACGATACTTGCAGGCGTCTCATGCTCGATCGCATTTCCGGCGAAGTGGATAGAGCCTTTTGTCGCACGTAGCACGCCTGAGATCGTTCGGTTGAGCGTCGACTTACCGGCGCCGTTGGAGCCGAGCACGGCGACGATTTCGCCCACGTCGACATTCAGATCTATGTCGCGCAGCACGTCGGCCGCGCCGTAGCCGGCGGAAAGTCCGCTGACCGACAGCAACGCGTTAGCCATGCCCGCCTCCTGCAACGACAAGACGCGTTGCCGCGCCGCGGCCGAGATAGGATTCGATCACCTGCGGATTGCTAACCACCTCGCGCGGGGAGCCTTGCGCTACAATGCGGCCCTCGGCGAGCACGAAAACATGCTCGGCGAGACTCATGACTGCCTGCATGACGTGCTCGATCATCAGAATGGTGACGCCACGGCCGGCGAGCGCGCGGATTGCCGGCAACATCGCGGCCACTTCCGTCGGATTGAGACCGGCAAGTACCTCGTCGAGCAGAAGAAGCTCTGGTTCGGTCGCGAGCGCACGCGCGACTTCCAGGCGCTTCCTGCCCGCCACCGTGAGACTTGCCGCCGGTCGGTCTAGGAGATTGGCGAGCCCCACAGCGCTTGCGACTTCCGCCGCCGCCTTCAGCGCTTCGGCACGGGAGCGCCGCGATAGGTGTGCGCCGACGGCGATGTTCTCGTGTACCGTGAGCCCGGCGAACGGCTGCACAATCTGAAAAGTGCGGGCTATCCCGCGGCGCGCCATAAGGTAGGGCGGCAGGCCGGTGATATCCGTGCCACGGTGAAGGATGCGGCCTTTGCCCGGCGGCAAGAACCCGCTGATAATAGAGAACAGCGTGGTCTTGCCGGCGCCGTTCGGCCCGATCAAGGCGGTAACACGGCCGGCTTCGACCGCAAGTGAGACATCGTCTATTGCGAGCAGGCCGCCGAAGCGCTTGCTGACATGCTCAACGCGAAGCAGTGGCTCAGCCATCGGAGCGCCCCAATGCGCGCGCGCGCAGGCGCATGAAGTGTCCGCGCAGATTAGTGAGCAAGCCGGTTATTCCGTTGGGCGCGAAGGCCACGATCAGGATGAGCACACCGCCATAGACAACGAGGTCGAGGCCCGGCGTATCGCCGGTGACGAGCTTGGTCAATTCGCCCAGCGCCTTGACGACGAGTGCGCCGAGCAGTGGCCCGAGCACAGTACCGACGCCGCCAACGATGGGCGCGAGTAATGCTTCCACGGAAATCCACGACCCGTAGGCGATGCCGGAATCGATGAACAGGTAATATTGCGCATAGAAAGCCCCGCCAGCGGCAGTGATCGCGGCGGACACCGTCATCGCCGCGAACTTGACTCGCGTGGGGTTAACGCCGAGCGCCTTGGCGGCATCTTCGTTCTCGCGCACAGCAACGAGCCAGGCACCGAACCGACTTTGCTCAATCATCCGCACGACGACGAGCGAGACGCCAACGAGCGCCAGGATAATCCAGTAGAATGGCGCGCGGCTCTGAAACTGGAAAGCCTGCGGGCGCAAGTCGAGCGCGATAAGGATTCCGACGCCGGCGCCGGTGAGCGGTGCAACGCTAGCGAGAATGCGCAGGACCTCGGCAAAAGCAAGCGTAACCAGCGCGAAATACGAGCCTCTTAATCCGGAACGGAACGTCAGCGCGCCGATGATGGCACCAACCAAGGCGCCGCCGCCGATACCGACCGCGAATGCCGCCCAGGCATTGACGCCATAACGCATCTGCATAATGGCGGTGACATAGGCGCCAGTGCCAAAAAAAGCAGCGTGGCCGAAGGAATATTGCCCGCCATAGCCGCCAAGCACATTCCATCCTTGCGCCACCAGCGCAATCAGCAAAGTAACGATTAGGAAATTGAGCACGACGTTGGAGGCAGTGAGCAATGGCAGCGTGGCGAGCGCGGCGACGATAGTGAGTATCCAGGGAACGGTTATCCCTTTCATGCCCGTTCCCCAAACAGGCCGCTCGGCCGAAAGAGCAGCACGAGGATGAACATCACGAAGATACCAATCTGTCCGAGCGATTCTCCAAGATAAAGACCGGAGAGACTCTCGACCACGCCGACGAACATTCCACCAAGCAGAGATCCCGTGACCGAGCCCATGCCGCCGAGTACGACGATGGTGAAAGCGACCAGCACGAAGGCGTTGCCAACATGCGGATTGACGTAATAGGTCGGAAGCAGCAGGCAAGCAGCGATCGCGAGGCATGCGGTGCCGAGGCCGAACGTCACTGCATAGATATGCACTACGTCAATGCCGACGAGCTCGGCGCCGAGCTTCTCTTTGGCGACTGCACGCATCGCCTTGCCGGTATCGGTCAAAGTAAGGATCAGCCATAGCACCAGCGCCACGACGAGCGCGACGCCGAAGGCGATAACGCGCGGCACGGAGAGGAAGGCGACGCCGATGTCGATAACATTGAATGCATAGTCGAGATTGACGGTGCGGGTGTCGGCACGAAAGGCGTAAAGCAGCGTGTTCTCGATCACCACCGCAAGCCCAAGCGTCACCAAGAGAATATTGCGGTCTTCGCCGTGGGCGGCAGGGCCTATGACGAAACGCTGTAGGCCGTAACCCAACAGGAAGAACACCGGCGTGAGCAGAATGGCCGCAATATAGGGGTCGAGCCCGAGCAGCCGATACGCGAAGAACGCGGCGAACAGTGCGGCGGAAAACAGCGCGCCATGGGCAAAGTTGATGATGTGCAGCACGCCGTAGATCAGCGTCAGCCCGAGCGCGACCAGCGCATAGACCGCTCCGGTTAGCAGCCCATTGAGGACAGCGGGAACGAGAATGATCGGTGATAGCATGCGACCGCAAAAAGCAAGGGCGGCGTAGAACGACGCCCTCACGTGTGACCCGCTCAGGCGGGCATCGGGAACACCGGCTTCGCCGTGGCAAATGTGGACGGCAGGATCACCTGAATATCGTTGCCGAGCACCTGGGTGTTGGCCGGCGCCGCGCCCGTATTCTGACCGTTGACGAATTTGGTCGGGCCATAGGGCATCACGTGGCCGGAGAACGTCGAGCTTTCCAAAGCCGCGGTGATCTTGGCGCGCTCCGCGCTACCAGCGCGTTGCAGCGCATCGGCGACGAGGAGGACGCCGGAATAGTTCATATACACCTCGTAGGTGTAGAACTGCCCCTGGGCCTCGACCTTCTTCCTGAGCGCCAACGCCTTCGGATTGCGCGGGTCGAACCAGTGATTGCAATCCATGATGTATTGCGCGGCTTCCGGGAACTCCTTGACGAATTTATAGGACGATGCGGCGCCACCGAGCACCGAATAGATGGCTTTCGGACGCACCCGCTGCTGCTGCATGGTGCGCGCGAGCAGCACATATTCATTGTAATAGTCCGCCGGAATCACGATGTCCGGGTTTGCGGCTTTGATCTTCAGCACCACATTGTTGAAGTCGCGGGTCGGCGTCGGATGCGGCATGGTCTCGAGCACGTTAAATCCGCGCTCGGGCAATTGCGCATTGAGCAGCTTGGCGAGCCCAGAGCCAAAGAGCGAGTCCTCGTGCACGATCATCACTGTCTTGGCCGGTTTACCGGCCTGGTCATTCAGCGCGACGAGGTTGTCGAGCGCGGTCTTCGCGATCACGCCGAAGCCGGGGCCGAAGCGGAACGTGTTCTTGAGACCGCGGGTGACTATATTATCGGCGACGCCGACGTCGACGACATAGGGCAGGTCGTAACGGGCCGCCGTCTGACTGGCAGCGAGGCAGATCGAACTGGCATAGCCGCCGACGATGGCGGCCACGCCCGCTGAGTTCATCTTCTCGACCTCGGCATTACCGCCTTCTGGGGTCGACTGCGCGTCACCAAGCACCGCGTCGATCTTGGCACCGCCGAGCGCCTTGATGCCTCCGGCAGCGTTGATCTCCTCTATTGCGATGGTTGCTCCGAGCCGACCCTGCTGGCCGGAATAGGACAGCGCACCAGACACCGGATGCAGGACCCCAAGCTTCACCGGAGCGCCTTGCGCGCGCAAGACCGCTGGGGCATTGACCAGGCCTGTCGTCGCGGCGGTCGCGATCAGCGCCGTAGACTGCAGAAATCGACGGCGGCTCACGCGTGAGAACTGGGTCATTCGATCCCTCCCCTTTTTTTGGGCTACGAGCCTAACATTGGCCACCAACAATTTCTTATATTACCTTACCTTCAGACCTGAGGCTATGGCGGCATTTTTCGGCATGACACAACCGCAAACCCTCATCGACAAGTTATGGGCTGCCCACGAGATCGTGCGGCGCCAGGACGGCGAGTCGTTGCTCTGGGTTGACCGTCACTATGTACATGAAGGCTCTTTTCATGCCTTTAGCCGACTTACGGAGCGGGGCGCCATGGTGGCGGAGCCGAATCTCACCTTTGCGGTCGCCGATCACTATGTGCCCACACGTGCGCCACGCACCAACATCGGCAATCCCGAGATCGCGCGCATGGTGCGCCAGGTCGAGGAGAATACGGCCAGGCACCACATCAAGCTGTTCGGCCTCGATGATCCGCGGCAAGGGATTGTGCACGTGGTTGGCCCCGAACAGGGCCTGACGCTGCCGGGGCTGCTCATCGTCTGCGGCGACAGCCACACCTCGACACATGGCGCACTCGGCGCTTATGCGTTCGGCATCGGCGCGTCGGAAGTCGCGCATGTTTTGATGACCCAGACGATCTGGCAGCGCAAGCCCAAGCGCATGCGCATCACGATCGATGGCCGGGCCACTCCTGGTGTGGCGGCGAAGGATATCGTGCTCGCGATCATCGCGAAAATCGGCGCCGACGGTGCGACGGGCTATGCGATCGAGTTCGCCGGTATCGCGATCCGCGCTCTGTCCATCGAGGGACGGCTAACGCTGTGCAATATGTCGATCGAGGCTGGCGCGCGCTGCGGTACGATTGCGCCCGACGCGACGACCTTCGATTACGTGAAGGGCCGGCCGTTCGCGCCAAAGGGACCCGCCTTCGACCAGGCGGTCGAAGCTTGGTCGAGGCTCAACAGCGATAATGGCGCGGACTTCGATCATGAGGTTCGACTCGACGCCAGCGAGATCATGCCGATCGTCACATGGGGTACCAGCCCGCAACATGCCCTACCGATTGAGGCAAGCGTGCCCGACCCGGCGCGCGAGCTCGATCCGGCGCGCGCGAACGATCTTCGCGACGCGCTAAGCTATATGGGGCTTCGCCCCGGAACTAAACTCACCAATATCGCCATCGATCGCGTCTTTATCGGCTCGTGCACCAATGCGCGCATCGAGGATCTGCGCGCCGCGGCCGCCGTGCTGGTGGGCCGCGTGAGCAAGGTGCCCGGCCTGGTGTCGCCCGGGTCGTCTGCGGTCAAGCGTCAGGCCGAGCAAGAAGGCCTCGACCGAGTTTTCCGCGACGCCGGTCTTGAATGGGGCGAATCCGGATGTTCGATGTGCGTCGGCATCAACGGCGACATTGTCGCACCCGGCGAACGCTGCGCGTCCACGACCAACCGCAATTTTAGCGGCCGGCAAGGCCCTGGCGCGCGCACACACCTGATGTCGCCGGCGATGGTTGCGGCGGCTGCCGTGACCGGACATCTTGCCGACGTGCGACCGCTGTTGGTCGGGCGCAAACTCTGAGGCGAAGAGTATGGACAAATTTCTTCGGCTAACCGCTGCGGCCTGTCCGCTCGACGTCACCAATCTCAACACCGATCAATTGTTGCCTGCACGTTATCTCAAGTGGCCACGCGCTGCCGGTTTGGGCAAGGTGCTGTTGCAGGATTTGCGCTTCGACCCTGACGGGCGCGCGCGGGCGGAGTTTCCGCTCAATCGGCCGTTCTGGCGCGAGGCCAGGATTATCGTCGGCGGCCGGAACTTTGGCTGCGGCTCCTCGCGTGAGGCTGCGGTCTACGCGCTTTATGACTACGGCATTCGCTGCGTGATCGCGCCCTCATTCGGCGACATCTTTTCCGGCAATGCAGTTCAGAATGGGCTGCTCACCGCGATCGCTGCCGATGAAGTTGTGGCCGAGATCATAGCTACTCTTGGTGAGAGGCCGGAGCTTCCGCTTACCGTCGATTTGGAGCAGCAGACTATCTTGTGCGGAGATCGCAGCTATAACTTCACCATCGATCCAGTTTCCCGTCTGCGGCTGCTCAATGGCTGGGACGATATGGCGCTGACCGAAAGTTTTCGCGACCGGATATTGGCGTTTAAGTTGGATGATCAAAGCCGCCGGCCGTGGGCGCGGCCGGGCACTACCGGATAATGAGTGTGGCGGCGGCACCTGCCAAGCGCCCAAGAACGGTGGCTGAGAGCAACCCATTGCCGGACAGGTAACCTTTCGCCGAGCTACCCGAGATTCCAACCGCCGCGCCGCCAGCGGCAAACAGATTCGGGAAAGTCCCTCCATCACGGCAACGTACGCGGGCATTCTTTGTCACCGCTAATCCACCCTGCGTATGAAAGAGTGCGCCGGTTACTTTTATAGCAAGATAAGGCGGAAGCAGCGGGCTCACTCCCGCATAGTTTCGGCCAAAACGATCACATCCTCCCTCCGCGATGAGGCCCTGAACCCGGGAGAATTCATCGCTGAGCGGAGACAGTGGAACGCCAATGCGTTTGTTTAACTCCGCGACCGTGTCGGCCCTGATCACCGCTCCAGCGATTTCGGCATTCCGAAAGTCGGGAAATTGTCGCGCTATGCCGGCTATACGCTCGTCGAAAATATCGAAGGCGATCCCGTTAGGTTGCCGCAACACCTCCGCCGCCTGTTCGGAATAGCCACGCGACTCATCACTGAACCGCTGCCCTCTGATATTAATCTGAAACCCACCTTCTGTGATTACGGCCCAAGTGATCAGTATGTTGTGCGGCGTCGCCACCGAGCCGTGCCCTTGGTACGCCGAAAGGCACCGGATATCCGCGTCGAGCTTGTCTCCCCACAAGACGGCGTCACCTTGATTGCCGGCGTGGCCAAAATAAATCGCGTCGGCCATTTCTGGTATAAACCGGCGTACCAGTTCGGAATTGCCGCCATAGCCATTGCAGGCAAGTATCAAGGCCGAGCAGCCGATTTCTTCTATTGTAGAGTCGCCTCGCAGGCAGGAAATGCCTCGCACGTGACCGTCGTGATCTGCAAACAGCGTCGTTGCTTTTGTATTGGTTAGGATGGGAATACCGGCGTTTTCGACTACCATGCGTAATCGGTCCATCAACTCTCCCCCGCTCCGCGTCGGCAGCCCATGCATACGATGCGCCGAGTGGCCCGGGTAATTGAAATCATCGATCACCTCGAACGGAATGCCGTAGTCGTCGGCGAGCCACTCGATTACCGGCCCAGCACCCTCGCAGATCGCCGATACCAACTCCGGATCGGCCTCACCTGAGGCTTTGCGCTGAACGTCCTCTGAAAACAATTGTGGTTGATCGAAGATGCCCTTGGCTCGCTGAAAACGTGTGCCCGCCGCAGGGATCAGACCCGCCGAAAGTCCTGTAGAGCCAGAGGGGATAGGGTCGCGTTCCAGTATAACTACCTCGGCGCCTGCTTCGGCGGCACTGAGCGCCGCGCAAAGCCCGGCCGCACCCGCCCCGATAATGACGATTGGGTAATTTTCAAATTCGACACCAGCTGCTGATCTAATCTCGCTCATTAAGTGACCTGACGACTTTTTGTA
>DAINPA010000066.1:7377-11571 GCA_036743675.1 Steroidobacteraceae bacterium | reverse complement strand
GCAATCGGGCGCGACTACCTCGTTATGTCGCGCAGCGCGCCGTGGGCGCCGGCATCGAACCAATGTTCGATCAGGCGGAAAGAAATCGATTGGCGCGGCGGCAGCCCACAGACCCCGTTGGCGATGTCCGAGCGTGTAAACCAGCGCGCATCCTCGAGCTCCTGATCTCGGCGCTGCACCTCGCGGGTCACCGCATGCGCCGTGAACCCGAACATCAGCGAACTCGGAAACGGCCACGGCTGCGAGGAGTGATATTCGATTGTGTCGACGGTCACGCCCGTTTCTTCCAGCACTTCGCGCGCCACGGCATCTTCGAGCGATTCTCCCGGTTCGACGAAACCCGCGATCGTGGAATAACGCCCGACCGGCCACGAGGCTTGCCGGCCGAGCAGCGCACGCTCGCCGTCGCTCACCAACACGATGATGGCCGGATCGATGCGCGGGAATTGCTCGTGGCGACAGGCAGAATTGGTGCACAGCAGAACGTGGCCGCCCCTGGCGGGCTCGGTCCTGGCGCCGCACAGGCCGCAATAGCGGTGCCGGCGGCGCCAAGTGATCATGGCGCGCGCATAGCCGAGCAACCCCGCCTCATCGGCCGGCAGCAGCGATGCGATGAGTCGCAGGTCCTCGAAGCGCGTGCCCGGCGGCGCGACGGGTGGATCGGTGGACTCGATCTCGTAGGCAAACAGGCTCGTATCCTCGAGCAGGCCCAATAAAATCAGATCCCCGGGACGCGGCTCGGGCGAAATTTCCCTCAGTTCCAGCGAGGCCGCGCGCGGCGGATCGCCCTCGGCAATCAGACTGCGCGAGTTCCAAACCGGCACTGCGCGGCTGCGCGGATCGGCGAGCGCATTCTCGAACCAGGCAGCATCCGAACGCAGATGGGCGGCCCGCTCCAAGTACGCACCCGCAAACACGTTTTTGCTGCGCATGGCCGGAATTCTAGCAGGGCACTCGATGCTCGTTGTCGTTGGAGAATACCGCTCCAAAGGCCGTCGGCTCGCAATTGGCGCAACTTGGGCGGCGCTTCGCCAGCAAATCGCGCAGCCGCACGCCGCCGCAACCGGCACAGCGCGCAATTCCCAGCTCGTCGCGCCGCGCGAGCGCGATCAGCAGGAACCAGGCGTGCTCGAACGAGATGCTCGCAGGGGCATGCAGTTCGAGGTAAGCCTCGTAGACCTGGCACAGCAGGGTGCCCGATTCGAACGAACCGATCCGATAGCGCGACTCGAGTCCTATAAAGGTGCCTCGCAACAGCCCGAACAGGACGAACAGGCTCGCGAGCTGCGCCGCTTGAAAATTGAGTTCGGGATTTCTGAAGAAATAGGCCGCTTGACGCGGGGATTTGCCGCGATGCCTCTGCACCGACCTCGCATTGTCGCTCATCACGTAGCTGCGGTAGAGCTTGCGGATCCGATCATCGCTCAAGCCGGTCCATTGGCGAATCGTATAGGTGCGCGCCTCATGGCGGATCAGGCGCAGCGCCAAGTCCAAACGCTGCCGGTCGCGGGTGTAACGGTCGTCGGACACTCTCATGGGCGGCTCCTCGTGTGGCGTGCAATTCGCGAGATTTCGGCTCAATAATAATTTGACAGAAATTAATCACAAAGTTAGGGTGCCTGCCAAGGGTTCGGACAGGTTATTGGCGATGTATTTGCAAGGAAATGCACCGCCGCCGGTCTCAGGGGCCCGAACTCACGGTGGGAGGCGATCATGCAGGACGCATTCGTCGGCGGTTGGGCGCAGCAACCCCATTTTTCGGTCGAGACGCTCGGTTCGGTGCACGACCTGAATCACCGGTTCCTGGACTTGGTCGGCGCACCGCCCGGCCAATCGCTGGACGGTAATTGGCCGGCACCCGGCCGGCTGAAGCTGCCCGGCGAAGTGTGGGCGCAAGTCGCACCGCTCTCCGCGGCCCAGAGGGCCGCCGCCGCGCATTGTCCGTACGCGCTGTTCGATTTGAGATTTCACGACGATGAGCATTGGCGCACGCGCCTCGCCAAAGCCGGCCATTGGCGCATAGCCGACGAGACGCTGTCCGAGGACGACACCGTCAATTTTGTGCGCCTTGCCCTGTTTTACGCCTGGCACGTGGCCTGGACCGCCAATCTTGCCGCGCAGCTGCTCCTGGGGATGAGCGAGCTTACGGCGGCGGCGTTCCGCAGCGTGACCTTGAACCGCCTTCCGGCGCTGGTCGCCGGCGAAGTGGACACTCTGACTGCGCGATGGTGCACCAGCGGCGCTTTTTGGGGCGCTCTGGTGCGCGCCGCATCGCGCACCGACGCGGCGAGACTGCGCCGCGTGCAGCTGTTCGGTCTGCAACTCGCGGCCGCGGCGCGCTTGCCTTAGCACGCCGGCGCAGCCGTCGCCCAGGGGCCGGCCACGGCGCGCAGGTTGCGGCCGGAGCCTCGCGCAGTTTAGTCTACGCGGCTCTTATGCAAGCCCTCGTCCTTCGCCAACTCACCAAGACCTATAAGAACGGCATCAAGGCGCTCAAAGGCATCGATCTCGAAGTCGCTGAAGGCGATTTTTTCGCGCTGCTCGGCCCGAACGGCGCGGGAAAAACCACGATCATCGGCATCGTCACATCGCTGGTCAACAAGACCGCCGGCACCGTCGAGGTGTTCGGTCACGATATGGATCGGGAACTCGAGGAGGCGAAATCCTGCATCGGCGTGGTGCCGCAGGAAATCAATTTCAACATGTTCGAGACCCTGTTCACGATCGTGGTGAACCAGGCCGGCTTCTACGGCATTCCGCGCCCGCTCGCCAAGCAACGAGCCGAAAAATATCTCAAGCAATTGCAGCTTTGGGACCGCCGTCATTCGATCGCGCGTTCGCTGTCCGGCGGCATGAAGCGGCGCCTCATGATCGCCCGGGCCCTGATGCATCAGCCGAAGCTCTTGATCCTGGACGAACCGACGGCCGGAGTGGACATCGAAATCCGGCGTTCGATGTGGGATTTCCTGCGAAACATCAACGACCAAGGCACCACGATCATCTTGACCACCCATTATCTCGAGGAGGCCGAAAATCTTTGCCGCAACGTCGCCATCATCGAGGGGGGCCGCATAATCGAGCGCGACAGCATGCCGAACGTGCTGCGCAAGCTGCAAACTGAAGTTTTCGTTCTCAATCTGAGCGAATCGAGAACCGCGCCGCCGCAGCTCGCGGGATTCAAGACAAACCTCACGGACGATCACACGCTCGAAATCGAAGTCTCGAAGGGGCAAAGGCTCAACGATATCTTCGCGCAGCTTTCTTCGCAGGGGATCGGCGTCAACAGCATGCGCAACAAAGTCAATCGGCTCGAAGAGCTGTTCATCCGCCTGGTCGACGACAGCGTCCGCTCCGCCGTCAAGGGTACTTGAGAATGGCCGCTTCGCGCGCACGCACCGAATGGATCGGCTTCAGCACCGTCGTCATCCGCGAATTCAACCGCATCGTGCGCATCTGGGGCCAGACCATCGTGCCGCCGACGGTCACGGCCACGCTCTATTTCGTCATCTTCGGCAGCCTGATCGGCAAGCGGGTGGGATTGGTAGGCGGCTACGATTACATGCAGTTCATCGCGCCCGGCCTCATCATGATGACGGTCATCACCAATTCGTTCGGCAACGTGGTGTCGTCGTTCTTCGGCGCCAAGTTCGGCAAACACCTCGAGGAGCTGTTGGTATCGCCGATGCCCAATTGGCTGATCCTGTCCGGTTACGTAGCCGGGGGCATCGTACGGGGTATGCTGGTCGGGTCGGTCGTCACCATCGTGGCGTTGTGCTTCACGCACCTCGCCGTGCAGCATTTTTTCGCGATCGTCTCCGCCGTACTGTTGACCAGCGTGGTCTTTGCCCTCGGCGGGTTTGTCAATGCGTTGTTCGCCAAGAATTTCGATCACATCTCCTGGTTTCCCACCTTCGTGCTCGCGCCGCTCACCTATCTGGGCGGGGTATTTTATTCCATAAAGATGCTTCCGGGCTGGGCACAAATCATCTCGCATGCGAATCCAATACTGTATATGGTCAGCGCATTCCGTTATGGGTTTCTCGGCAGCTCCGACGTCGATCTACGGCTGGCCTATGCGATCATGGTATCAGCGGCGGTGTCGATGTTCATGTTGGCCCTATTCTTGCTGAACAAGGGAACCGGCATTCGCGATTGAAGGATAGGACGCCGTGGGGTTCGCGCACGAGGGCGGCA
>DAINPA010000066.1:2330-7277 GCA_036743675.1 Steroidobacteraceae bacterium | reverse complement strand
GACATTGCGATGTTTTTAAGGAGACGACTGATGAGCGAAGAAAAGCAGCAAAAATTCACCGCCAAGGTGCGCCGAGGTTTGGTGTGGGTCCACGCGGTGGCCAGCGCCGAGCTGGCAAAGAAAAAGGCGGAAGCGCCCGGCGTGAGGATCGAAGGGTTTACGGCCAGCGAGCTCGCGGACGTGGAGTCGGCGCTGACTTGGATCACTCAAAACAAGGAATCGCCGGGCTCTCCTCCCGCTTGACATTGGGCGGTACGTACTTCGCTGATTCAATTGTGCGCCAGGCGGGCGCGAATCTGCGGACGCGGCTGAGATTTCAGAAGTAAACTCGCAGCAGGAGGCTTCGGAAAGGAGTGCATTACACTACTGCCATGGCACGAAAACGCGCATTAGTCGTCGACGATTCGAAGTCGGCTCGCGTCATCTTGAGCCGCATGCTCGAAAAGTACGATATTGAAGTCGATTTGGCCGATTCGGCCGAGCAGGCCATCGAATATCTCAATCACGATCGACCCGATGCGATATTCATGGACCACCTCATGCCCGGCATGGACGGTCTGCAGGCAATACGGGTAATCAAGGGCAACCCGCAGACCGCCATGATCCCGATCATGATGTACACCTCGCAGGAAGGCGAGCTGTACGTCAGCCAAGCACGCGCTCTCGGCGCGATGGGCGTACTGCCGAAGCAGGTCAGGCCGGTCGATGTATCGAAGGTATTGCACGAACTGCATCTATTGCCGGATCGCCGGGATATGACGGACCCCGGGCTATTTCCGGTGGAGCTCGAAGGATTGGCTGCGGTGCCCTCGACAGCCGCAGGCACCGCTATGCGGCAGCCGCCTTCCTCATCGGCGCTGCCGCCGGATTGGGGGCGCCGTCTCGAGTCGGCCGTCAAACAACAATCCGTCGATATGCGCCGCTTCATCGTGGCGAGCCTCGATGGCCTCGCCGCCCAGATCGGGGCCGAACTGCGCCAGGCGGCCCCGGCGACCCCCGCGCTCGAACGACCCCCGGTGGCTTCGCCCCAGCGAGCGCCGACATGGCCGTGGGCGGCGGCCTTCAGCGCGGCGTGCCTGATCGCGGTGGTGTGCGCTGCGCTGTGGGAGTCAACGCGGGGGGATTTGTCAAAATCGCGGGCCGAACTTGCCGCACTGCGCGCCGCGAATGCGCAGTTGCAGCATGAGCGCGAAGATCTCGCCGCAACGGTAAAGGATCTTACGTCCGCGGTCGCGGCAACCGGCGCTAATTCGGCGCCGCCGCCTTCCGCGGCGGCGCTGCCGCATACCGAACCGGTTCCCTACGGCGAAATACCCTTCGACCGTGGCCGGCTCGAAGTGCTGCGCGATCTGTTGGCCAAGCTCGAAGCGCAGGGTTTTCGCGGCGTCGTGAAACTCACCAGTCTGACCGGCATGTTTTGCCTCAGCGGCAATGCGACTGACGGCTTCGCGCCGGCCAGTGCGGTTTTGCCGGCCAATAAATGCGATCTGGTCGGCAACCCGTTCGAGGAGTCGCTGTCGGGGCAACAACGCGAGTCGCTCGCATTCGCCAACTTGGTCGCCGGCGTCCGTCAGCACACGTCCGGCGCGATCACCGTCGCACTCGAAAATGGCGGTTCCTCGCGCCCAAGCGTGCCGTATCCGCCGCGCAGCGAGTCCCTAACCGCCGGGGAGTGGAATCGAGCGGCGGCGGTGAATAACCGCGTTGAATTTGCGGCGGAGCCCGTCCCATTAAAGTGATCGGTGCGGACGGTTAGCTTCCCCGGCGGGTCGCCGCGCTGGTCCTAGAATGCGACCCTGACGAACAATTCGGGACCCTTGGTGCTGATATCGAACAAGCCCGCGTTCGATGATTGAGTCGACGAAAGATTCGCTTTGACGTAGTTGTAGCCCAATGCGAACGACAGGTTGGGGCGGTATCGATACAAAGCATCGAGCTCGAAGAAGCCGAGCGATCCGTCGAAGTGATCGACGTGAACGCCCAGGTATTGAACGCGGCCGTCGAAATAGAAGCGCTTGCTCGCCACCCAGGTGACGTCGATGCCCGGGGTCGGATAAGGTCCCGCCACATTTTCCAGCTGATTGAGGTGCACGGTGGCGGTCTGCACCTTCGCCTGCGCCGAAATGTCGACGGCGGTGATTCCCAAGGTCGCCGCGATCTCGAGCTTCTCGCTGTGCCAGAAGGAATATCCGTAAGTGACGGTGAACAGGCGCAGATTGAGCAGCGACTGCAGCGGGTCGCCGGGTTGCAGCACCGCATCGCGAAACACGATCGGTTGGGTGACGATGGCGTTGCCGGTTCGGTCGAGCGTAAAGTAATCGAAGCGCAGCCGGTTGCGCTCGCCGGCGCGCACCATGACCTGGAATTTGGGCTCGATGTCCGAACTGTCGAGGCCGAACTGATTCTCCCCGCTGACGATCGTGCCCGGTAATCCGCTGCTGCTGTCGACTTGAAGGGTGGTCGAATTAGATGGGCGCATGGCGCCGAGCGACACGCGTATGCGGTCATTCGTCGGACTCGCGTAGTCGCCGTCCGCGTGCGCGAAACTCGCGAGAAACCCGAGCCCCAGCGCGGCGATGCCGTATTTGATCATGGTTGTGCTCTCCTCAGCGGCAACTGATCCGTCGCTGCCCTCCTGGTTTTTGCCCCCAGCGAGGGGGCGATACGTTCCATCACGTGCGCGGCAGCAGCGCGCCAACCCGTGAGTTTGCCGCCATAGATACTAAGGACGCGCGGATATGGATCACGGTCGGCTGTAAAAATGCTCTCGCGCGACCGGTCGAAGGCCGCTTGCGAAGCGGCCGGCAACACGCGCAGTCCGGCGAAGCGCCGTAGGATGTCCGCACGGGTCATGCCGCGCACGGCCGGGAAGTAGCGGCGCGCCACCGCGAGCAAATACTCCTCTTCCTCGGGCAGCGGCTGCACGCGATCCGGCTCGCCGCGATAGGGGGTCTCGGTGGTACCGATCAAAGTTGCGCCCTGCCAGGGCATGACGAATACCGCGCGTCCGTCGCTCGGACTTTCGACGTAGTAAATGCCGCTCGCGAGCCGCATGGGCACCACGATGTGCGTGCCCTGTACCAGATCGACGTCGGGTACCGGGATGGCAGGTCGGACGGCGCGTGCGACCGAGGGGGCCCAAGGGCCCGCGGCATTCACCAGAACCCGCGCGCGGCATTCGGTGCTCGAACCGCCGCTTTCGAAAGTCACGGTGACGCCGTGGTCGGTCAGACTCGCCGCCGTGAAATTCGCCGGCATGGCCAATTCGCCGCCGAGAGAGCGCGCCGAGTCGACCACCGCCCGGGTCAGCTCGGCATCGTCGGTCTGCGCATCGTAATAGCGAATCACGGCATCGAGGTTTTGCGTCTCCAGCCCGTCGAGCTTCGGCCAATCGCGTTTCGGAACGCTGCCGAAGCGGGTGCTGGGGTGGAAGCCGCCCAGCAGCGCATATACAGCGAGCCCCAATTTCAGCTGCCAGGGGCGGCGGCGGGTATCGGCATAGACCGGGATGAAAAACGGCTTCAGTTCGACCAGGCCGGCCGCAATGCGCAGATGCACCGCGCGTTCCCGCAAGCTTTCGCGAACCAACGCGAACTGGCCGGATTCGAGATAACGCAGGCCGCCGTGAATCAATTTGCTGGAGCGGCTCGAGGTGCCGCTCGCGAGCGCGCGTTTTTCAATGAGCAGGCCGCTATGACCGGCTGCGACGGCTGCCTGCAGCACGCCGGCTCCGTGAATACCGCCGCCCACGACGATCACATCGTATTCTTTCATTTGGCTCTAAGGATGAGGGAATCCGCATCAACACTCAAAATAAATAATCCCGATACGCGCCAATAGCGAACAGCCGCGGCAAATGGTTCATTTGCCCTGGCGCTTTTCCTCGAACTGGATCACCGGCGCGCCCGAGGTGACCTCAATTTCGCCGTCGCCGTGAACCTCGCCCAAGACCACGAATTGACCGGTGCCGCGAATGTTGCCGACAATGACGGACTCGGCGCCGATGAAGGTCGGGGTCACCGCGGCGAGTTCGAAGAGGCGGCGTTCGAAGAGGCGGCGCTTTGGTTGGCTCATCGGCCCTTAATTACCCCATCTCGGCGGGGGCATGATGTGACGAGCTTGGCGCCGCCGACAGACGGCGCGAATCGAAGTAGAATAAGCGCGAAGCCATATGGCCGGTCCGAGTGGGAATATGTTCATCAATAAATTCGTTTTGATTGTTTGCTGTGCGATGGTAATTGGACTTTCGGGCTGCAGCCGCCAGCAAGGCGACTGGCAAAAGGCGCGTGAAACCAATACCGCGGATGCCTACGAGCAATTCTTGAAGAAGTATCCGAGCGGCGAATTCACCGCCCAGGCCCAGGCTCGCGTCAAAGAGATTTACGAGGAGCGCGACTGGCAGAAGGCGCGCGACGCCGATACGGCGGAAGCGTACCAGGCGTTTGTGAAGCAGTATCCCGAAGGCAAATGGACCGAGGAGGCGCGGATTCGGATCGAGAACTTCACACTGGCGCAGACGCCGGCGTCGGGGGCCGCACCGAGCCCCCAGGCTCCGCCGCCCGGGACCGTCCCGCCGGCGACAAGTCCGCCCGCAAAGGCATCGGCGGCGGGACCTGCTGCGGCGCCTGCAAAACCGGCAAATCCGCCCGCTTCGAGCCAGAAGAACGCGGGCACCGCAACGGTAAAACCGGGGTCCTACGGCGTGCAGCTCGGAGCCTTCAAGTCAGGTGCCGCCGCCGCCAACCAGCGCTGGGTTGACTTGCAAAAACAGTATCCGGACCTCCTCAAGGGTCTCTCATCGAAGGTCGTGCCTAAAAAGTCCGCGACGGGAACTCTCTACCGCCTGCAGGCTTTCGGCGTGACCAAGAGCCATGCGCGCGCAATCTGCAAGAGCCTGAAGGCCAAATCGCAGGCCTGCGTGGTGGTGCGGTCGGCATAGAGCCGGCC
>DAINPA010000066.1:0-2230 GCA_036743675.1 Steroidobacteraceae bacterium | reverse complement strand
GCTGGGTCGCTAATCGCTGATTCCGACCTGCGCCAACACAAAGGCGTATTCCATCGCGGTTTCTCGATAGCGCACAAAGCGGCCGGATTTACCGCCGTGACCGGCGTCCATGTCGACGTGCAGCAGCAGAGGATTTCGGTCGGTCTTGTGCGTGCGAAGCTTCGCCACCCACTTGGCGGGCTCGTAGTACTGCACCTGGCTGTCCCGCAGGCCGGTTGTCACCAGCATCGCCGGATACGCCTGGGCCCGGACGTTGTCATAGGGCGAATACGACACCAGGTAGTCGTAGTAGCGCCGATCGGCGGGGTTTCCCCATTCATCGAATTCGTTGGTGGTGAGCGGGATGCTTTCATCCAGCATGGTCGTGACCACGTCGACAAACGGAACCTGGGCGACGATGCCCCGGTAGTCTTGCGGACTCAAGTTTGCAATGACCGCCATCAGCATTCCGCCGGCACTTCCGCCCATGGCAAGAACCTTCGACCTTGCGGTATAGCCCTTGGCCACCAAGTCATGGGTGACGTCGATGAAGTCGGTAAACGTATTCTTCTTGTTGAGCAACCGCCCGTCATCGTACCAAGCGCGACCGAGTTCCTGGCCGCCGCGCACATGCGCGATCGCATAAACGAAGCCGCGATCGAGCAGGCTGAGACGAGCCGACGAGAAGCCGGGATCCATCGACAGTCCGTACGCACCGTAGGCGTACTGCAACAGCGGAGCGGTGCCGTTGCGCACAATGCCCTTGCGGTAGACGAGAGACACCGGTATGCGCTTGCCGTCGCGCGCCGCCGCAAAGAAAAATTCGGATTGGTAGTCCCCGGGATCGAAGCTGCCCAGCACCGGATCGCGTTTGAGCAGCTGCCTCTCGCCGGTGAGTACGTTGTAGTCGTACACCGTGGTCGGCGTGGTGAGCGACGAATAGCTGTAGCGCACGATATCGGTGTCGAGTTCGGGGTTGACCGAGATATCCATGCTGTTCGCGGGCTCCTCGCTCGAGAGGAAGAACGCGCGGGGCTCCGCCACGAGCGCGCCGGGGCCCGGCGCACCGGGCGCGAGCGAGGGGGCGGGAGACAACGGTTGAATGCTGATTTTTTTCAAGCCGCCGGTGCGCACCGTCAACGCGATGTAGCGTGCGAACACCTCGAAGTCTTGAATAAACGTATCGTCCCGGTGGGGAACCAGGTCATGCCAGAGGGCGCGATCCACCGCCTCGTCGATCGGTGCCTGCATCAGGCGAAAATTGATCGCGCGCCAATTGGTGCGGACGATGAAGCGATCGCCCAGATGTTCGATTTGGTATTCGTGATCGGGCTGGTGCGCGAGAAAAACCTTGAACGGCAAGGCGGGATCGCTTGCTTCCGCGTAGAGCCACTCCGAGGATACGGTGCTTTCCATATAAATGAAGATGAAGCGTTCCGATTTCGACTTGACGACGCCGGTGTAGAAGCTTCTGTCGGTCTGGGTGAACACCAGCGCATCCGTTTTGGTATCGTCCCCCCGCCGATGCTTCTTGACGTGCAGCCCGAGCAGAGTCTCGGGGTCCTTCTCGACGTACAGCACAGTCGCATTGTCGTTGGCCCACGCGAGGTTCGCTTCGACGTTGTTTATCGAGTCGGCGAGGATTTCGCCGCTGCCTAGGTTCTTGAGCCCTAAGCGGTACTGGCGCCTGCCGACCGTGTCCTCACAGAAGGCCAGCCAGTCCGAATCGGGCGAGACCTCGACGGCGTCCAGCCGATAGTACTCGTGTCCCGCCGCCCGTTGGTTCGCGTCCAAGAGGACTTGTTCAGGCGCATTTGGCGAATCCTTGCGGCGCGCAAAGACCGGGTGCTCCTTGCCCGGTTCGAATCGGGTGTAATACCAGTAGCCATTCTTCCGATACGGAACGGTGCTGTCGTCTTGCTTCAGCCGCGCGATGATTTCGGCATAGAGTTTGTCTTCCAGCGGCTTGAGGGGCGCCAGCTGCCGCTCCTTGTAGGCGTTTTCTGCGGTGAGGTAGGCCAGCATCTCGCTGTTCCGGCGTTCGTCATCGCGCAGCCAGTAGTAAGGGTCGATGCGCTCGCCATGCGGCGATTCAATCGGGTGGGGGCGCACGGAGGCCAGGGGGGCATCGCCGGACGGGGCAGGGCCTCCGGATGCTTCGCTATCCGATGGGTTCATGGCTTCGATCACTTGTCCTCGAGAGAGGCGGGAGTATAGTCAAGGTTACAGGCGCTTCAGATCTCGCATATCG
>DAINPA010000065.1:0-11618 GCA_036743675.1 Steroidobacteraceae bacterium | reverse complement strand
AGCGCCGGCGATCGATCCGCAGTTCCTGGAGCTGTTCATCGAGGAGGCCAAGGAGGAGATTGCTTCGATCCAACGGCATTTCCCTCTGTGGGACCAAAATCCGATGGACTTCGATTCGCTGGCGTCATTGCGGCGCAGCTTCCATACGTTGAAGGGCAGCGGCCGCATGGTCGGCGCAGGCTCGATCGCCGAATTCGCGTGGTCGATAGAGAATCTGTTGAATCGCATCATTGATAAGATGCTGTCCCGGACCCCGGGCATGATGACCTTGCTGCGCAGCGCAGTCACGGCCCTGCCGCAATTGGTGGAGCAGCTTGAAACCGGCAGACCAAATGCACTGCCGCTGGATGAGGTCATGGGGCGCGCTTTCGCGTACGCAGACGGCCGTGAGGCCGAGCAGTTGGGCGCGGCGCTGGCGCCGGAGGATCGTGCCGCCGAGCGTGAGCGCCCGGCGGTCATGGACCCGCAACTGCACGAGATCTACAGCAAGGAAACCTCGAGCCATCTCGCGGAGATTCGCGACTACGTGCGCAAGCGCACCGGCCAGCCGGCACCGCATGATCTGCCGGAGTCCGTATACCGCGCCATCCATACCTTGAGCGGCAGTTCGAAGATGGCCGAGGCGCGCCACGGCATCCGCATTACCGAGCCGCTCAATCACTTCATGCGCAAAGTCTTCGACAGCGGCCGCGGACTATCGGACACCGGGCTGGCGACCTTGGCCGATGCGGTCCGCGCGATCGATAACGTCGTGTCTCACATCAACGAGTCCACGGCATTCTTTACCGACCAGCCGGTCTTGCTCGCACGGCTGCACGCACTCGAAACCGAACTCGATGCCGACCTGGCGCACGCCGCCAACGATACCAGCGCATCGGCGTTGGTCCCCAAGCTGCCGGATTCGACCAGCGCCGCGCCGGCGGCGACCCCGGCGGCAGTTGAGACGCCGCCTGCGGAGGCGACGCCGGTCCCCGCCGCGGAGGAGTTCGATCACGAAATCGCCAATATCTACAGCGAAGAGGCGACCGAGCTGCTCGAGGCGGCCGAGACCTCGCTGACCGGCTGGAATCTCGACCGCAAGGACAAGCAGCGAGTGGCCGAGCTGCAGCGTCACTTGCATACCCTCAAGGGCGGCGCGCGCATGGCGGGCATTACCGCGATGGGCGATTTGAGCCATGAGCTGGAGAGCCTGGTCATTCAAATCGACGGGGGCGCCGTGGCCGCCGACGATCACGCGCACGCGGTCATGCAAGCCAGTTTCGATGAGCTTGCGCGCATGCGCGACCTGGTGAGCGCGGGCAAGCTGCCGCCCGCGGCCATGGAACTGCTGCGGCAGATTCGCGGCTTGAATTCGGGGCAGGCGCCGCAGGAGTCGGCGACGCTCACGATATCCGAGGATTCGATCTCCAATCTCGAAATAAGCAACGCGCTCGTATTGCCGGGACGCGAGAACCTACCGGCGGAGAGGGTGGAAATGGCGCGGGTCGATGCCGACCTGCTCGATACCATGCTCAACAACGCGGGCGAGGTGAGCATTTTCCGCGCGCGGCTCGACCAGCAGGTCAACTCCATCGATTTCAATCTGGCGGAGCTGGCGCGCACGGTCACGCGCCTCAAGGAACAGCTGCGTGGTCTCGAGATCGAGACCGAGGCGCAGGTATTGAACCGGCACCAGGACGAGGCGCCGCGACGCGACGATTTCGACCCGCTCGAACTCGACCGATATTCGGCTCTGCAGCAGTTTGCCCGGGCGCTGGCCGAAACCTCGGGCGACGTCGCGAGCATCCAGGGATTGCTCGAGACCTTGACCCGCGAGGCTCAGAATTTATTGGTGCAGCAGGCGCGCGTGATCACCGAACTGCAGAACAGCCTGATGCGCACCCGCATGGTGCCTTTCCAGCGTCATGTGCAGCGCCTGACGCGTCTGGTGCGCCAGGCTGCGAACGACACCGGCAAGCGCGCGGAGCTCGTGGTTCAGGGGGCGGCCGCGGAACTCGACCGGCAGATGTTGGAACGCATGGTTGCGCCGCTCGAGCACATGCTGCGCAACGCGGTCGTGCACGGCATAGAGCCGCCGGAACAGCGCGCCGCGCTGGGCAAGCCGGACGTGGGGCGAATATCGGTGAGCTTGACCCGCGACGGTGCCGAAGTCGTGATCGTCGCCGCCGACGACGGCGGCGGCATCAACGTCAAGTTGATCCGCGAAAAGGCGGTCGCGCTCGGGCTCACCGACCGCCAGTCGAAACTCACCGACGAGGAGGCCATGCAGCTCATTTTGGAACCGGGCTTCAGCACCGCTGGACGCGTCACGCAGGCGGCCGGCCGCGGCGTCGGGATGGATGTGGTCGCCACGGAAATCAAGAAGCTCGGCGGAGGCTTGTTCATCGAATCGACCGCCGACAAGGGATCGCGCTTCATGATTCGTCTGCCGTTCACTCTGGCGATCAGTCAGGCGCTGATCGTGCGCGTAGCGGAGGAAGTGTACGCATTGCCGTTGGCCACCGTGGAAGGCGTGGTGCGCCTGCCGCGCAACATCGTGGCGCGGCATCTCGGCAAGGATGCGCCGCCGTTCGAGTACGGCGGCCAAAAGTACCGGTTCCAACAGCTGGGATCTTTCGTCGGCCTCGGCCCCACGCCCTTGCCCGAAGCGGACGTGTCGATGCCCGTGGCGCTGATCCGTGCCGGTGAACATTCCACCGCGCTGGTGACCGACGAGCTGGTGGGAAGCCGCGAAATCGTGGTGAAATCGCTCGGGCCGCAAATCTCCGGAATTCGCGGCATCTCCGGCGCCACCATCCTCGGCGACGGACGAATCGTCGTGATTCTCGACATGGGTTCGCTGGTGCGCTCGGAGTGGCGGGCGCGTCCCACGGATACCGCGGTGCTCGATCAGCGCGACCGGCGCACCTTTGCACTGGTGGTCGACGATTCGATCACGGTGCGACGCGTGACGCAGCGCCTTCTCGAGCGCAACGGCATGCGCGTATTGACGGCCAAGGACGGCATGGACGCGGTGTCGCTGCTGCAGGAAAACATGCCCGACATCATCCTGCTGGATATAGAAATGCCGCGCATGGACGGCTACGAAGTGGCTGCCCACGTTCGCAACGATCCGCGCCTCAAGCATATTCCGATCGTCATGATCACTTCGAGAGTCAGTGAAAAACACCGTGCGCGGGCGATCGAGCTGGGCGTGAACGACTACCTCGGCAAGCCTTATCGGGAAAGCCAGTTGCTCGACGCCATCGAGCCGCTCGTCAGCCGCCGCAGCGCCGTCGCGCGATAGGGAATCCATGTCCGATTTGCGAGATGAGCTGTATAGCCTGCTGGTACCCCTGATGGGAGAGCGGCTGATCGTGCCGCGCGCCTGCGTTGCGGAGGTCATCGGTTATCAAGCGCCCGCCGAAATGACCAATGCGCCGCCGTGGTATCTGGGGTTGGTGAGTTGGGGCGGGCAGAGCGTGCCGGTGGTGGCCTTCGAAGGCGCGTTCGGTCAGTCGCTGCCGAGCGTTACCAACCGCACCCGAATCGTGATTTTTCATGGCTCCAGCGGCAAGCTGCCGGGCGGATATTTTGGCATGCTGACCCAGGGATTTCCGCAACTCGTTCGGGTCAACGCGGACGTGATTCGACCGGATCCGTCGCGCAGCTTCTCGGAACGGGCGCCGGTCATTTGTCAGGTGCGCATGATCAACGAAACGCCCCTGATTCCCGATTTGCAGAGGCTCGAGCAGATGATTGCCGAGGAAACTTCGATCATGCCTTGATCGGGAACGCCTGGAGATCGCCGAAACCGCTCTGCAGCCAGGCGAGCGCAGCGATTGCGGCGGTCTCGGTGCGCAAGATGCGGGGCCCCAATCTCACGGCGCTGAATCCCGATATGCGAAACGCCTCGATCTCTTCGGCGGCAAAGCCGCCTTCCGGTCCTATCGCGATTTGCACCTTCGCGCCGACATCGAGGGCAGCGCCGCGCGATTCGAATTCCGGCTCGAGAAGCAGCCGTGGCCCGTCGGCCGGCGAATCTCCCAGGTAACGGATCAATTGCCGCGGAGCGTCGATGGTCGGCAGGCGATTGCGGCCGCACTGTTCGCAGGCATTGACGGCGATCGAGCGCCAATGCGCGGCTTTCGATGCCGCTTGGGGCTCATCGAGGCGCACCACGCTGCGCTGGCTCAAGACCGGAACGATGCGCGCAACGCCGAGTTCCGTGGCCTTTTGCACGATGAAATCCATGCGATCGCCGCGCGGAACGCATTGCACGAGCGTGACCGCGAGCGGCGACTCGCGATCGACTTCCCGGCTTTCGCCCACCGCCGCCGTCACTTGCGAACCGCGCACGCTTGCCACGGTAGCGGCGAACTCCAGGCCATCCCCGGCGAACAGCACCAGAGCATCGCCGCTGCGCGCGCGCAGCACCTTGGCGAGATGAGCGGCGGCGGCGGACGGCAGCTCGATCACGCTGCCGGGGCTCAACGCGGCCTCCACATGGACGCGGGTCAGCCGCACGCGGTGAACTCTCGGTGCATATGCGCCTGATTGTCGCATATGCTATCGGCCGGGTTGGTCCATGAGGATGCGCAAGTGCAGGTCGACCTTGAGAGCGGACTGCTGCGCGGTGTCCGGCAAATAGCTTCCGCTAATTGCGACTTGAGGCCCGCGGGCGTCGAGCCGGAGTTGATCGTGGTCCATGGCATCAGTTTGCCGCCCGGTGAATTCGGAGGTCCGTGGATTGATCGGCTGTTCACCAACGCATTGCCGCCCGAAGCGCATCCCTATTTTGCCGAAGTCGCTCCGCTGCGCGTCTCTTCGCATCTTGTCATCAGGCGCGACGGCAATATCACACAGTACGTGAGCTTCGCGCAGCGCGCCTGGCACGCAGGACAATCCAGCTACAACGGCCGAGAGGCCTGCAATGATTTTTCGATCGGCGTGGAACTCGAAGGCACCGATACGCTTGCCTACGAGGCCGTGCAGTATCAAGCACTTGCCGATGCCATAGCGGCGCTGTGCGCGGCCTACCCCAAGCTGACACCCGCGCGCTTGGTCGGCCACAGCGACATCGCTCCGGGGCGAAAGACCGATCCCGGCCCGGCCTTCGATTGGCCGCACGCGCGCCGCCTGATCGCGGAGGCCTGTGCGGCGACAGCGATGCGCCGAGCTTGAGCTCAAGCCGTCGTGCGGCGCCAGGGCACTTCGCTGCCCGACTCGTGACGCGCCAGCACGCGCGCGAGCACGAACAACAGGTCAGACAGGCGATTCAGGTATTTGAGCGAATCCGGCGCGACTGCCTCCACACGCGCCAGCGACCAGCAGCGTCGCTCCGCACGGCGGCAAACGGTGCGGGCGACATGACAGCCCGCGGCTGCGGGTCCGCCGCCGGGCAGGACGAATTCCTTGAGCGGCGGCAGCGACTCGTTGAATCCGTCGAGGGTGGCTTCGAGCCGCTCGACATGCTTAGGCGTGATCATGCGATGCCCCGGGATGCACAATTCCCCGCCGAGATCGAAAAGATCGTGCTGTATCTCGGTGAGGCAGCGCGCAACCGGCGCCGGCAGCCCGGCGACGGCCAATACCACGCCGATGGCGCTGTTGGCTTCGTCGACCGTGCCATACGCCTCGACCCGCAGGCTCTCCTTGGCCACGCGCGTGCCGTCCCCGAGACCGGTGGTTCCGTCATCGCCGGTGCGGGTATAGATCTTGCTCAAGCGGTTGCCCATGACGCGGTCACTCCTCTCGAGGATGCGACGGTAGCACAACGTTTGTTAAGGTGGCGCAAACCCCCGGTGCGAAATCGCCTATGCAACACCCGATGAACCCTTCCCCGGAACTCAAGGCCGCCCTCGATGCGGCGGAGCAAGCCGCCGTCATTGCGCGCTCGCTATACCAGCACAACATCGAAGTGCGCATCAAAGCCGACAAATCGCCGGTCACCGAAGCGGACGTGCGCTGCGAGCTCGCGATTCGCGAAATTCTCGAATCCCGCTTTCCGACCCATGGGTTCTTCGGCGAGGAGACCGGCGTGCGTGACCAAGACGCCGAGAGTCTGTGGCTGGTCGATCCGATCGACGGCACCAAGGCGTTCGTGCGCGAATACCCGATGTTCTCCACGCAAATCGCGCTGATGCGCCGCGGTGAAATCATTCTCGGCGTATCGAGCGCGCCGATTTACGGGGAACTCGCCTATGCCGAGCGCGGCTGCGGCGCCTATCTGAACGGCAACGCCATTGCGGTGAGTCAGGTGTCGACGCTCGAGTCCGCGGCACTGTCCTCGGGAAACATGAAATCGCTGGCCACCGGGCCGCAATGGACGCGCTACGGCCAGCTCATCGCGCAGGTGAGCCGCATCCGCGGCTACGGCGATTTTTTGCACTATCACCTGCTCGCGGCCGGCAAGATCGACGCGGTGATCGAAACCGATGTGAATATTCTAGATATCGCCGCGTGCGTCGCGATCGTGACCGAGGCCGGAGGCCGCTTTACGGAACTTGGCGGAGCACCCATCACGCTGCGCTCGAACTCGGTGCTGGCGAGCAACGGGGCGCTGCACTCCGCGGTGCTGCGGGCGCTCGGTTGACATGAGCGAACGTTTGCCGGCCGCGAACCGCATGAGCCTCGCTGCTCTGGTCGGCGTCTGTCCGTCGTGGGTGGCAATATCGTCTCAGGGTTGCAAGCGGCTCACCGACCAGGTGGCCGCTGCATCGACGTCTTGCTTGAGGTCGGCCGTTCGCGTCCAGCGTGCGCGGTCGTGGATGCGAAATTCCCCCTCCACCCACAATTCTACGGCGTCCACGCGCAGGCGATAGCCGCCCCAATGGGAGGGCCGGGGCACCTCGGCACTGACGTCCTGGGGCTCCTCCGTTCCCGGCCCGCCATATGGAATCCCGAAGCGGCGCGCGGCCGCGGCGACCGCCGCGGCGAGCACCGCTCGCGATTGCACCGGCTCGCTCTGCTGACTGGCCCAGGCTCCGATGCGGCTTTGCCACGGCCGGGTGCGAAAGTACGCATCGTTCTCGGCATCCGAGAGTTGTGCGACCCGGCCTTCGGCGCGCACCTGCCGGTGGCGGTGATCCCAATGAAAAACCACCGCGGCTCGCGGATTCATCTTGAGCTCACGGCCCTTGCGCGATTGATAGTTCGTGTAGAACAAAATGAAACCCGTCGGGGCGTCGATTTCCTTGCACAGCACCACGCGTGCCGAGGGGTGACCGCTAGCGTCGACCGTGGCCAGGATCATGGAGTCGGGATTGGGCTGCGCGGCATCGCTTCGCGCCTGAGCCAGCCATTGTGCGGCAAGCGCCAGCGGGTTGTCGGGCAATGGATCGGGCAATGTTTCGGTCCATGAAGGCTTTATGCTCGAGTTCATAAACCAATGTTAGCCGTGCCGCTCGACTTGCGATAGTCGTGTACGGCCAGTAAAAGGGATGCCGGTATGAACGAGCATGGGATTGATCTCAAAATGAATTTGGACGAATTGCGCGCGGCGCTGACCGAACTGGACGGCCAATTGCTGGAACTGGTCGCCCGGCGCCAGGCGCTCAGCCAACAGGTGGCGTCGGTCAAACGCGCCACCGGGCGGGCCACTCGCGACTTTGGACGGGAGCGCGAAGTCATTCTACGCGGCCGCACTACCGCGCAGCGCCTAGGGTTCCCGCCCGATCTTGCGGAATCACTGCTGCGACAACTCATCCAGTCGTCGCTGGCGACGCAGGAGCAAGCGCGGGTCGCGGCGCAGGGGCACGGCACCGGCAAGCGCGCCTTGGTCATAGGCGGCCGCGGCAAGATGGGCAGCTGGTTTGCGGAATTCCTGGCTTCGCAGGGATTCCGGGTCGCAATCGCCGATCCCAAGGGCGGGTTGCCCGGATATGAACACCTCGCCGATTGGCGGGACCACCCCCTGGACTGCGATCTCATCGTGCTGGCAACCCCCTTGAGCGCCACGGCGCAGCTGCTCCTGCAGCTGGCGGAGCGCGCGCCGCGCGGTTTGATCTTCGATTTGGGGTCCTTGAAGACGCCGTTGCGCGCCGGCCTCGAGGCGCTGGTGAAAGCGGGTTGCCGGGTCACCTCGTTGCACCCCATGTTCGGACCGGATACCGAATTGCTTTCCGGCCGGCACGTGATTTTCATCGATATGGGCGACAAGGCGGCGCTGCAGGAGGCGCAGGACCTGTTTGCGCCGACCATGGCGGAGCGAGTCGTCATGGGTCTGGATGAGCACGACCGTCTGATCGCCTACGTGCTCGGACTGTCGCATGCTCTCAATATTGCGTTCTTCACGGCGCTGGCCGAGAGCGGCGAAGCCGCGCCGCGGTTGGCGCAGCTTTCGAGCACCACCTTCGATTCGCAGATGGACGTTGCAAGCCGAGTCGCGGCCGAAAGCCCGGAACTGTATTTCGAAATTCAAAGCTTGAACGAGTACGGCATAGAATCGCTGCTCGCGCTACAGGAAGCCGTGGAGCGGCTGGTCGCGGCGGTCAAGACCAAGGATGCCGGCGCGTTCGCTGCGCTCATGAATCGAGGGCGCGCCTATTTCGACGTGCGCGCTCAAGCGCGCGCGGGCTGAGGCAGATCGCAGGCGACTAAGCATGGACGACATCATTCAGGAAAACGAAGCTCTCAAGCAGCGTCTTCAGGAGTTGACGGCCGAGGCGGTCAACAATGAAACCATCCTGAAGCGCACCCAGGCGCGTGAGCTGACCTTGTTGCGGGCCGACAACTTGGCGCAACTGCTGCGCGCCATGGTCGACGGCTTGCGCGAGTCCTATTCACTCGATGCCGTCAGCGTGGTGCTGCTCGATCCGCAGCACGAGATTCGTCATTTGCTGGTGGCCGGGGGCGATCGGCCGGAAGAGTTCAAGCAAATATTCTTCGTCGATTCGTTGATCAGCTTGGCGCCGCAGCTGGCTGCCTTGCACAAGCCGTGGCTCGGCCCCTTCGTCGGCGCGGACCATCATCTGCTGTTTCCGGGGGTCCCGAATCTCAAGAGCGTGGCCTTGCTGCCGCTGCCCCGCAAGGACCTTGCCACGGGAGCGTTGTGTTTCGGCAGCCGGGATCCGGCGCGGTTCACTCGGCATCACGGCACGGATTTCCTGGCGCACCTGGGACCGGTCGCCGCGGTCTGCATAGAGAACGCCGTCAATCGAGCACGGCTGATGCGCGCCGGCATCACGGATTTTCTCACCGGGTGGCACAACCGGCGCTATTTGCAGCAGCGTTTGAAGGAGGAATTGGCGCGCGCGCAGCGCCGCCACAGCACCATCGCGTGCCTGATGATCGACATCGACCGCTTCAAGAGCATCAACGACGGCTACGGCCATCTCGCGGGCGACAACGCCCTGAAGGAGATCGCGCATCGGGTGGAGTCGCAGATTCGCAGCATGGATACCGCGGCGCGCTTCGGCGGTGACGAGCTGGCCATTTTGCTGCCGGAAGCGAACGCCGCCGAGGCGGCCAAGCTCGCCGAGCGCATTCGCGAAGCCATCGCCGCGGCGCCGTTTGCGCTCACCCCGCAAATCGAGCGCACCATGACGGTTTCGGTGGGCGCCGCCGCCGTCTGCCCCGGACGGCTTGATTCGGACCTGAAGGCCGTTGCGGACCGGTTGCTGGCGGATGCCGATGCGGCCCTGTACAGGGCCAAGGCGCTGGGTCGCAATCGCGTTAAAGTGGGCGCCGGCTGAGCGGCCACGGGGAATACTCAGACAGGCTCCTAGGATTACTCAGACCGGCCCCTGATATGGAACAATTGGCACCATGCCCGTTCAGCATGCCAACGATTATATCGACCGGGACGGCTTCCGAGAAAACGTCGGCATCGTCTTGATGCGCGAGTCCGGAGAGCTGTTCCTGGGCGGGCGCGTCGGCGGCCGCGGCTGGCAATTTCCGCAGGGCGGCGTCAACCGCGGCGAACCGGTGGAGGAGGCGCTGTATCGCGAGCTCAAGGAGGAAATCGGCCTCGGCCGCCAAGACGTGGAGATCGTGGGTTCGACTCGCGGATGGCTGCGTTATCGGCTGCCGCGCCAATACGTGCGCAATCGCTGCATCGGCCAAAAGCAGCGCTGGTTTCTCTTGAAACTCCGTGCCGAGGACGACAAATTGCGCTTCGACAGCACCGGTCAACCGGAATTCGAGCGCTGGCGCTGGGTTGAGTATTGGACCCCGGTGCGCGAAGTCGTGTATTTCAAGAGGCGTGTGTATGTGCGCGCGCTGCACGACCTCGGCAAGTTGATTTTTCCGGATGGCCTGCCGCCCTACCCGGATTGGTGGCCGCTGCCCGATCCCGCCTCCGTCCAGCGTTTCCGTTGTTCCTGAATAGTTCAGGCTACGGCTTGACGACGGCGAGTATGACCAGGCCGATCAGCAGCAGCGAGGGCACCTCATTGAAGCCGCGATACCACTTGGACGAGCGGGCGTTGCGGTTGCGCGCAAAATCGAGTGTGAATTTATAGCAATACAGATGATAGACAATGAGCAGGGTGACCAGGGCCAGCTTCGCGCGCAGCCAGCCCATGGCCAGATACGCCGGCGCGGCCGCGAGCATGGCGATGCCGAATATCAGGGTGGCGCCGGCGCCGATGGTCATGATCGCGAACAGGCGCCGTTCCATGAGTCGAAATCGTTCCACGCTGATCGAATCCTGTGCGTCCGCGTGGTACACGAACAGCCGCGGCAGATAGAACAGTCCGGCGAACCAGGTGACCATGGCGATGACGTGCAGGGCTTTGAGCCAGAGCAAAGGGCGTTCCTTACGCGCAAAGGCGGATCATAGCGTACCCTCCTTAGGGAATTGCGGGGGATTGAATTCATGGCGGATTTTTTCGGCAAGTGGGTTGTCCGAGCGCATGCGCCGCGCCGCCGCGCGGTGCTTTGGGGAGCGGCTATGCTGCTGGCCGTGACCCTTTTGTATGGGGTCTTCGAGTTGGGCCGGTACGATGCGGGCTTTCGCGTGGTCGACTCGATGCGTGGCGCCCTGGCCGCGAGTTCGCGCATCCGCGAATTGGAGGCCGATAATGCCCGTCAACGCACTCAACTCGAGGCGGCGGACGTGGCGCGTCGCGTCGATCGCGAAGGCTACAAGCAGGTGGAGCGAAGTCTCGGCGATATGCAAAGCCAGATCGCCCGGCTCAATCAGGACCTGTCGTTCTATCGCGGTCTGGTGCAGCCCGAGTCGTTGATTCATGTCAAGGTGCAGCAGATGCAGATCGTGCCGGAGGCGGCCGGTCAATTTCGGCTGAAGTTCGTTTTGATGCAGACCGGCAAGCCGGACAGCGTGGTGACGGGCAATGCCGCGATCGTGGTGGACGGTTTGCTGCGCGGCAAGCCGCGGAGCCTGAGTTTCGCCGAACTATCGCCTAGTCGACGCGTCAGCCTGGCATACTCCTTCCGGTATTTTGAGGACTATGACGAACTCATACGATTGCCGCCGGGTTTCGAACCGACGCGCGTAGGGGTTGAAATTCACAGCGGCAGAGACTCGATCCATAGTTTTCGACAGGCATTCGTCTGGAAGGCTCAGGGGATGTCGGTTGAAACCGACGCAAACGGCGGGGATCTGCCCAAGGGTGGTGTGGATGTTCAAGCGCAAACCGAGTAAACGCGCAAAGATAGATACCTTGATCGGCGCC
>DAINPA010000064.1:0-11914 GCA_036743675.1 Steroidobacteraceae bacterium | reverse complement strand
ATGATGGAGTGGACCGACCGTCACTGCCGCTACCTGCATCGCCTGTATGCGCCGCATGCCCTGCTGTACACCGAGATGATCGTATCGGCGGCGATCGTGCGCGGTAAGGCGCAGCGACTGCTTGAGCACGATCCCGAGGAGCATCCGGTCGCGCTGCAGTTGGGCGGCTGCGATCCGGAGGAACTGGCGCAGGCGGCGCGCATCGGGGAGGCGGCAGGCTTCGCCGAGATCAACCTGAACGTGGGCTGTCCCAGCGATCGCGTGAAAAGCGGCTCGTTCGGCGCCTGTCTCATGTTGAAACCGGCGCTGGTCGCAGAGTGCGTGCGGCGCATGCGCGATGCGACGTCCGTGCCGGTCACGGTCAAGTGCCGCATCGGCGTCGACGATCGCGACGATTACGAATTTTTCTCAAGGTTTGTCGATGCGGTCGCAGGGGCGGGGGTGGCCGCGCTCATCGTCCATGCGCGCGCCGCGATACTCGGCGGCTTGACGCCCAAGGAAAATCGGGAGATTCCGCCGCTCAAATACCATTACGTACAGCGGCTGAAACTCGAGCGGCCGCGGCTCGCCATTGTACTCAACGGCGGCGTGGCCGACAGCGCCGCCGCGGTCAGGTCCATGGCGGCGGGACTCGATGGCGTGATGCTCGGCCGCGCGGCCTATCACCGTCCCGCCTTGCTGGCCGAACTCGAACAGGCGATGCTCGATCCCGGCTGGCGCATACCGGAGCCCCGGCAGATCATCGAGCGCATCATGCCCTATGCGCGTGCCCAGGTTCGACAGGGCGTTCCACTGCACTCGATCACACGCCACATGCACGGTCTGATGGCGGGGCGCCCGGGCGCGCGCGCCTGGCGCCGGTTTCTATCCGAGGCCGCGGCGCGACCCGGAACGCCGCCGGAGGCGCTCTTTTCGGCGCTTCCGCTCTTGAATCAGGGGATGGCGGCCTAAACGAGGGGTTGTCCTAAACGGCCGAAGCGTCGCGAACCCGATTAAGTATAATTTGCCGGCAATGGGACACGATATTGAACTCGCAATCGTCTTTGCCGACGTGGTCGGCAGCACCAAGCTGTATGAATTGCTGGGGGATAACCGCGCGCGCGACATGGTGGCCATTTGCATCGATGTGATGCGCGCCGCCACCGACGAGCATCATGGCACCGTGATCAAGACGATGGGCGATGAGGTCATGGCGACGTTCCCCACCGCGGACGACGCCTTGAACGCCGCCGCGCAAATGCAGAAGCACATCACCCTGCATCCGTCGCTCAAAGTCGCGGAGCAGTCGGTGGCCATCCGGATCGGCTGCGATTTCGGCCCGGTGGTGCTGGAGAACCGGGATGTGTTCGGTTCGACGGTGCACACCGCGAACCGCATGACCAGCCAGGCGAAGGCCAACCAGATCATCACCACGGCCACCATGGTCGAACACCTGTCGAGCGAATGGCGCGCCTCGGTGCGTCAGATCGACGTGGCGACGCTCAAGGGACGCTCGAGCGAAGTGGCGCTGTTCGAGGTGCTGTGGCAGGCCGAGGACGTCACCAGCATGGTGCCGGCGATCGCCACCTCACGCGACAAGTCGAACAAGCCGCAGCGCCTGCGTTTGCGCTATCAAGGACAAGAGGTGCTGGTGCAAGACGGGCGCGCGAACATCACCATGGGCCGCGCCGAGGAGAATGATCTGGTCGTCAAAGGAAATTTGATTTCGCGCCTGCACGCCCGCGTGGAATTCAACCGCAACAAGTTCACGCTCATCGACCAGAGCACCAACGGCACCTTCGTCATCGGTAAGGACGGCGAGGAGGCCTTCGTGCGGCGCGATTCCATGCAAATTCGCGGCGAGGGCTTGATCGGTCTCGGCAAGGCGCCGCACAGCAATTCCTCGCAGGTCATTCGCTACGTCTGCGAAGAGTGAGCGCGGCCGCCTGGCGGCCCCTTCTTGTTGATCGACGAGGCTACGCGGCCCCGGTTGCGGTGCCCGCGTTCACTTGGGCGAGCGAAATCTCGAGTTCGCTCTTGAGAGCCTGCGGCACCCGGTCGCCGAACTCCGCGAGATAAGCGCCGACTGCTTCAAGTTCCGTGCGCCACGAGGACGGTGAGACGGCGAGCAATTCCTCGAGCGTTGCAGGGGACACGTCCAGCCCTTTGGTATCCAAGTCGGCCGGGTAGGGCAGCTGTCCGATGGCCGCGTCATGAGCGGGCGCCACCCCTTTGCAGCGGTCGATGATCCAGCTCAATACGCGCAAATTCTCGCCGTAGCCCGGCCACAGAAACTTGCCGCTGGTATCCTGGCGGAACCAATTCACGTAGAAGATCTTTGGCGGCGATTTGAGTTTGGCGCCGACGTCGATCCAATGCGCCCAATAATCGCCGAAGTTGTAGCCGGTGAAGGGCTTCATCGCCATCGGGTCGCGGCGCACGACGCCGACGGCGCCGGTGGCCGCGGCGGTCGTTTCCGAAGCGAGTCCGGCGCCCACCAGCACCCCGTGCAGCCAGTTTCGAGCTTGATACACCAGCGGTGCGAGCGAGCGGCGGCGGCCGCCGAACACGATGGCGGAAATCGGCACGCCCCCCGGGGCATCGGCGAGCTTCGAATAGGCGGGATTCTGCTGCGCGGCCACCGTAAAACGCGAGTTCGGATGTGCGGCGGGCCCGTTCGCCGGATCGTACGGACGCCCCTGCCAATCGAACGCCGGTTTGCCCTCGGTGAGGCCCTCCCACCAAGGCTTGTTGTCAGCGGTGAGCGCCACATTGGTGAATAAGGTGTCGTGGCGAATGGTCTGGTACGCGTTGCGATTGGTCTTCGCATTGGTGCCCGGCACCACGCCGAAGTAGCCGGATTCGGGATTGATCGCGTACAGCCTGCCGTCCGCGCCCGGGTGCAGCCAGGCGATGTCCTCGCCGATCGTCCACACTTTCCAATCGCTGTAGCTTGCCGGCGGGATCAGCATCGCGAGGTTGGTCTTGCCGCAGGCGGAGGGAAACGCGCACGCCAGATAATGGATTTCGCCCTGCGGATTTTCGATGCCGACGATCAGCATGTGCTCCGCGAGCCAGCCTTCGGTGCGTGCCTGCCAGCTCGCGATGCGCAGCGCGTGACATTTCTTACCCAACAGGGCATTGCCGCCGTAGCCCGACCCGAAGCTCTTGATCGACAGCTCTTCGGGGAAATGCATGATGAAACGGCGATCGGGATTCAAGTCCCCGGTCGAATGCAGACCTTTCACGAAATTGCCGTCCCGCGTGATGCGCTCGAGTGCCGCCCGCCCCATGCGCGTCATGAGCTTCATGTTGAGCACCACATAGGCGCTGTCGGTGATTTCAACCCCGCAACGCGAGAACGGCGAATCGATCGGTCCCATGCAGTACGGCACCACGTACAGAGTGCGCCCTTGCATGCAGCCGGCAAACAAGGCATCCATCTTGGCGTGCGCCTGATCCGGAGGCAGCCACGGATTGTTCGGGCCGGCATCGTCGCGGTTCTTGGTGCACACGTACGTCAAATGCTCGACGCGCGCCACATCCGATGGGTGCGATCGGTACAAATAGCATCCGGGAAAACTCTGCTGATTGAGCCCCAGCAATTCCTTCTTCGCCACCAGCTCGCCTTCGAGCGATTGATACTCGGCATCGCTGCCGTCGCACCAGTACACCCTCTGCGGCCGGGTGAGCCGCGCGACCTCATCGACCCAGGCTGCGACATCATGGTTCAACGAGGCGAGAGACGTGACATGCAAGGCTGCAGTGGCCATAAAGGTCCTCGTCGATGAGCTTAAGGAAAGGGTGCAGGATGACAGATGACCGTGTACCCGCCAACTCCTCTGAGGTGGGCGCCGGTGAGCATGCGCGCGGTGGCCCGGGAGTTCGGGTGGAATATCGAAATAGCCGGTAACCCGTTGATTATGATCTCGTAGTACTAAACTAAATCTTATGGTTAAGATGACTACACCCACATCCGGTGGCAATTGAAACAGCGCCTCAACGTCAATTCGGTCGCGTTTGCGCGGTTTCGCGCAGTAGTGAAATAGCGGCGGCAAAAACGTCGTAGGCTAGGGGCCCCTGCCTTAATTGCGCCGCCAGCGAGCGAGACACATCGACACCGACTATAAAGACGTCTTCGGAGCCGACGGGCCGCTCGCCCGCGCACTGCCGGGCTACGCCTATCGACCGGAGCAATCCGCGATGGCCAAGGCGGTGGGCCTCGCGCTCGCGCGCAGCGAGCCCTTGATCGTCGAGGCGGGCACCGGCACCGGCAAGACTTTCGCCTACCTGGTCCCGGCACTTTTGTCGGGTCGCAGCGTGATCATTTCAACCGGTACGCGCACGCTGCAGGACCAATTGTTCCGGCGCGACCTGCCGTTGCTCGCCAAGGCGTTGGGATTGCCGGTGACCGTGGCCTTACTCAAGGGACGCGGCAACTACCTGTGCCGGCATCGCTTGGATCTGGCCGACAAACAGCGAGCGCTTTTCCCCGCCGAGCGCGGATCGGCACGAGTGCTGGCGCGAGTGTCGAGGTGGGCGGCGGCGACAAAATCCGGCGACCTCGCCGAGCTCACCGATTTGCCGGAGCAGTCCGCGGTTTGGCCGATGATTACCTCCACGCGGGAGAACTGTCTTGGCCAGGAGTGCCCCCAGTTCTCGCGTTGTCATGTGTTCGAGGCGCGGCGCGCGGCTCAAGCCGCCGAGATCGTGGTGGTGAATCATCACTTGCTGCTGGCCGACCTTGCGCTGAAGGACGAGGGTTTCGGGGATTTGCTGCCGGGGGCGGAGGCGGTCATCTTGGACGAAGCGCATCAGGTGCCGGATATCGCGGCCCAGTTCTTCGGACAAACCTGGTCGATGCGCCAGGTACAGATCTGGTCGCGCGATGCGACCTCCGAGATGAGCGCCGCAGGCGTGCGCGCCCCGGCCGTTCTCGGCGCCATGGCCGCGGTGGAATCCATGCTCGCGGAATTGCGCGCGAGCTTGCCGGCGGGCCCCGGCCGCCATGAGTGGCGGAATCTGCCGGATTCGTTTTTGGACGCCTTGCCGAGGCTCGAAGCGGCCATCGGCGACATCGCAGTGCAGCTCGAGGGTCTGGGTGCCGGTGCCGGAACCGCCCAGTGCGCGCGCCGCGCCGCCGCGCTCGCGCAACGTCTTGCGGCGTTGAACGCAGCGTCCGAGGAGTTGGGCCTGCGCTGGGTCGAGGCCGACGCCGCTGGGTTGTCGCTGGAATTCACGCCGTTCGAAATCGCCGACCGGCTGCGCGACTATGTGGAGGGGCGAGCGTGCGCGTGGGTATTCACCTCGGCGACTTTGGCGGTCGGCCAAGACTTCACGCACTTCGCCGCGCGTATCGGGCTCACCGATGCGCGCACGCTCAAGATCGACAGCCCGTTTGACTATCCGACTCAGGCGCGCATCTACCTGCCGCGCGCCATGCCCGAACCGCAGCAGCCGGGTTTCGCCGAGAAATTCATCGACGCCTGCGCGCCGCTGATCGAGGCGAGCGGCGGTCGCGCGTTCCTGCTCTACACCAGCTATCGCGGTTTGGCGGAGGGTGTGCGCGCCTTCACGGCGCGATTTCCCTCTCCGCCGTTTCCGGTCCTGGTGCAGGGGCAAGCGCCGCGCGAAGCGCTGCTGAATCGATTTCGCGAATACGGCAATGCGGTGCTGCTCGCCACCGGCAGCTTTTGGGAAGGCGTGGACGTCAAGGGTGAGGCCCTGTCGATCGTCGCCATCGACAAGCTGCCGTTTGCCTCTCCGGATGATCCGCTGCTCAAAGCGCGCCTCGAGGGAATTCGGCGCCGCGGCGGCAATCCATTTTTCGAGTATCAATTGCCGCAGGCGGTGCTGGCCTTGAAACAGGGGGTAGGGCGCTTGATTCGTGATTTCGATGATTTCGGGGTGATCGTACTCGGCGATCCGCGTCTCAAGACCAAACCCTACGGCCGGGTGTTCATGGAGGCTCTGCCCCCGAGTCCGGTGATTGCGGATGGCGCCGTGGGGGCGCAGTTTCTCACCGAGCGGTTGAGTCGCATGGGCGCGGCGCCGGCCGCCCCGCGCAATACCCGGGCAGGCTCCTAGCATGCGCGTACTCGCCTTGGACACGGCGACCGAAGCTTGCTCGGTGGCGTTGCTCACCGACGACGGTTTGCTCGCACGGTGCGCCGAAGTGGCAAGAGGGCACGCGGAACAGATCCTCGGCATGGTCGATGCGGTGTTGGCCGAGGCCGGCATATCGCTGGCCATGCTCGACGGCGTTGCCGCGAGCGTCGGGCCGGGCGCGTTCACAGGAGTCAGGACCAGCGTGGCCGTGGCCCAGGGCCTGTGCTTCGGTGCGAATCTGCCGGTGGTGCCCGTGACCACGCTCGAGGCCTTGGCCCTGCAAGCGATGCATGGCGGGGCGGGCCACGTGCTTGCGTGCCTGGATGCGCGCATGGGCGAGGTGTACTGGGGCTGCTTCGACGGCGACGCGGCGCGAATTCTCGTCGCCTGCGGCGCGCCTCGAGTGGGGTCCCCCGCCGAGGTGAAATTGGCCCATGCGGGCGCGCGCGGCATCGGCCGCGGCTTTGCCGCCTACCCCGAACTCGCGGCGCTTCCGGGGATCGAGGAGGTGCTGGCGCACGCCTTGCCCGATGCGCGCGAGATGGCGCGGATCGGCACCGTTCGGCTATTGGCCGGGGCGGGGATGGACCCGGCCGACTTGAGGCCTCAGTATTTGCGCGACAAAGTGGCGCTGACCGGCGAGGAGCGGGCCGCCCTCCACCGCGCCCCGCGCTGAGCGCCGCTTGGAGGTGCCCACGCGGACCACGGGTGCGAGTCACGCAACTGTCACATGCCGCGTCTGTAATAGCGGGCTTTAAGAATCAGGGGACTAGCACAATCACATGACCGCCAAACGCATCCTCGTGGTCGAAGACGAAAAGGCCATCCGTGACATGATCGCCTTCGGCTTGCGGCGCGCCGGATACGAAGTCGGGGAGGCGGAGGATTGCCGCGAGGCCCGTGCGCGCATCGTCGACAGCCGGCCGGATTTGATGCTGGTCGATTGGATGCTGCCGGACATGAGCGGCCTGGAACTCACGCGCTCGCTGAAGCGCGCCAAGGATACCAAGGAGATCCCGGTCATCATGCTCACCGCCAAAGCCGAAGAGCAGGACAAGGTCGGCGGCCTCGAAGGGGGGGCGGACGACTACATCACCAAACCATTTTCGCCGCGCGAGCTGCTCGCGCGCATCCAGGCGGTGCTGCGCCGCGCCGCGCCCGCGGGTGCGGCCGACGTCATGGAGGTGCAGGGTCTGAAACTCGACGACTCCAGCCATCGGGTCAGCGCCGGCGAGCGCGAAATCGCCTTGGGACCCACGGAGTACCGACTGCTGCATTTTTTCATGACCCATCCGGAGCGGGTGTTCAGCCGCGGCCAATTGCTCGACCGAGTCTGGGGCGGCAATACTTACGTGGAAGAGCGTACAGTAGACGTGCACATACGGCGGCTGCGCAAGGCGCTCGAGCCATTCCTGCTGGAGCGTTTCGTGCAGACTGTGCGCGGCGCGGGCTATCGGTTCTCTACACGGGACGCCTAGGGCGAGACTCAACAAGGCGAGACGACCCCCAGATCATGGCAGCGATGTGGACTTTCGCGCTCGCGCGGCTCGCGGGCATTTTGCTGTTGGGTTTAGGCGTAGGCCTGTTCTTCAAGCCTATCTGGCCCTGGGTTCTGTCCGCGGTCTGCCTCTATCTGGCCTGGCAGCTCCTCAATTTGTATCGCCTGGACCGCTGGTTGCGGCTGCGCTCGCAACTCGATCCGCCCAACATCGGCGGAGTCTGGGGCGATGTCATCGGGCAGGTGGTGCGCCTGCATCGACGCAAGCAATTTCACAAACAACGGCTGGTGCAGCTGTTTCGCGAGTTGCGGCGCTCGACCGCGGCGCTGCCGGACGGCGTCATCATTCTGAGCAGTCAAAAAGAAATCGTTTGGTTCAACCGTCAGGCCGCGCGCTTGCTGGGCCTGAAGCGCCCGGTCGATGTCGGTCTGCGCATCGACAATCTGATTCGCGCGCCGGAATTCGTGCACTATCTGCACGGCGATGATTTTGCGATGCCGTTGATCATCCGGCCGCCGGTGCAAGTGGATCTGCATTTGGCGCTGCAGGTGGTTCCCTATGGATCCGGGCAATCGCTGCTGCTGGTGCGCGATGTCACCCGCCAAATGCGCCTCGAGGCCATGCGCAAGGATTTCGTCGCGAATGCCTCGCATGAATTACGCACCCCGTTGACGGTGATTTCGGGCTACCTCGACACCTTGGCCGACGACCCGTCCGTCGACCCCGCATGGGCCGGGCCGATCAGGGACATGCGTACCCAGGCGCAGCGCATGAACGTCATCATAGCGGCGCTGCTCGAGTTGTCGCGCATGGAGTCGGCCGACGGCGAAGCGCCACGCAACCCGGTCGACGTACCGCGGATGCTGGAGCGTCTGTATCGCGATGCGCTGGCCAAAGCCGATCGGCCGCGGCACTTGTCGCTCGATGTGGAGACCGCCGACGGCCTGTTCGGCACAGCCCACGAAATCGAGTCCGCATTCACCAATTTGCTGGTGAATGGCTTGAAATACACGCTCTCCGACGGCACCGTTCGCATGCGCTGGTGGACCGACCAGGAGGGCGCGCATTTCTCGGTGATCGACAGCGGCATCGGTATTCCGCCGGAGCACATCCCGCGCCTCACCGAGCGCTTTTATCGGGTCGATGCGGGGCGGTCCCGCGACCAAGGCGGCTCGGGCCTCGGTCTCGCCATCGTGAAGCATGCTCTGCAGCGCCACGGAGGCGAGCTCGAGGTGCAGAGCATCGAAGGCAAGGGCAGCACGTTTACCTGTCATTTCCCGCCGCAGCGGATCTGGCACCTGAGCGTGCAGGCTGCGGCAAGCGCGTGAACCTGTCTAATCCGTAAGCTCACGGACCGCGTAACGTCACAATTATTCCCCAAGCTGTTGACGTACGGCGTGATCGGATGTAAACGCACGCTTGTGTTTGTAAGTGTCGATACATTGTTGACTTCAAGGTAACCATCATGGAAACGGCCGATCTTACCCATCACATTTCCCGGCGCTTCAACGAAGACCTGGAAAAGGTGCGCAATCAGGTGCTGCAAATGGGCGGCTTCGTGGAACAGCAGCTGCACAAGGCGATCCTCGCCTTGGTCGAAGGCGACAGCCGCTTGGGAGAGTCCGTTGCGACCGAGGATTACAAAGTCAACGGCATGGAGGTGTCGATCGACGAGGAGTGCAGCCGGATCCTCGCGCTTCGCGCCCCCGCGGCGGGCGACTTGCGGGTCATCGTCGCCATCATCAAGACCATCACCGACCTGGAACGAATCGGCGACGAAGGGGAGAAGATCGGCTATATCGCGTCGCGGCTCGCGACCATGGAGCGGCCGGCCGACAAGTACCGCGAAGTGAAGCATTTGGGCCGGCAGGTGGCGCAGATGGTGCGTGATGCGCTCGACGCTTTCGCGCGCATGGATTCCCAAGCGGCGTTGAAGACCGCGCAGGAAGACAAGATGGTGGACGAGGAATACGAGTCGATTCAGCGCCAGTGCATCACCTTCATGATGGAAGACCCGCGCACCATTCGACGGGCTCTTGAAATCATGTGGATCGTTCGCGCCCTGGAGCGCATCGGTGATCATGCCAAGAACATTTGCGAATACGTGATCTACATGGTGCACGGCAAGGACATTCGCCACACCTCGCTCGAGGATGTGGCCAAGCAGATCGATGCGGCGCAGGCAGCTGCGCGCAGCTGATGAGCGTACGCAGCGCGAATCTTCTGGGGGCATTGGCCTGCGCAGGGCTGTTGGCGTATGCCTATTATGCGCAGTTCGTCATGCACTTGGAGCCCTGTCCCTTGTGCATCTTTCAGCGCATCGGCGTGCTGGCGATCGGGCTCACCTTCGCGATCGCGGCGGCGCACGATCCCGCCGGCTGGTCGCGCCGGCTGTACGCCGGGCTGCTCGCGCTCGCGGCGTCCGCAACCATCGGGGTCGCGGTGCGGCAACTGTACATTCAGAGCCTGCCGCCGGGCAGCGTCCCAGCCTGTGGGGCATCGCTCGAGTTCATGCTCAAGGTGTTTCCGCTCACTGATGTGCTCGTCAAAGTGCTCACCGGCTCGGGTGAATGCGCCAAGGTGGACTGGCGGTTTCTGGGCCTCGCGATGCCGGCGTGGGTGTTCATCGCCGCACTTTGCTTAGCAGCGTGGGGGCTGTGGGCCAACCTGCGGCGCCGCCGGCCGGTTCTGCGCTTCTGATGTCGAAAACCCTGGAGCTGACCTGCGACTTGATGTCGCGTGCGTCCGTGAGCCCCGTCGACGGTGGTTGCCAGGCGTTGATGGCCGAACGGCTGGCGGCGATCGGCTTCAGCGTGGAGCACCTGCGGTTCGGGCCGGTCGACAACCTGTGGGCCAGACGCGGACGGGAGGGCCCGTTGTTCTGCTTCGCCGGCCATACCGATGTGGTGCCGCCCGGACCGAGCGAGGAGTGGCACAGCGCCCCGTTCTCGCCCGACATCCGCGACGGCGTGTTGTACGGTCGCGGTGCCGCGGACATGAAAAGCGGCCTCGCCGCGATGGTGACCGCCTGCGAGGAATTCGTGGCTCGCCATCCCAGGCACCGCGGCAGCATCGCCTTCCTGATCACCAGCGACGAGGAAGGCCCATCGGTCGACGGCACGCGGCGGGTGGTCGAGGTGCTGCGCGAGCGTCAGGAGACCATTGATTGGTGCCTGGTGGGAGAGCCCTCGAGTGAGAGCGCCCTCGGAGACACCATCAAGATCGGCCGGCGCGGCAGCTTGAGCGGGCGGCTCACGGTGCACGGCGTGCAGGGGCACATCGCCTATCCGCAGTTCGCCGACAATCCCATTCACGCCTTGGCGCCGGCACTTGCCGAATTGGCGTCGCGAACCTGGGATCAGGGCAACCGTCACTTCCAGCCCACCACATTTCAGGTCTCGAATATCTCGGCCGGAACCGGAGCGCCGAACGTGATTCCGGGCGAATTGAAGGCGCGCTTCAATCTGCGGTTCTCGACCGAGCAGACGGTCGATTCGCTCAAGGCGACCGTCGAGCGCATCTTGCGGGAGCATCGGGTCAACTATTCGCTGGGTTGGTTCGTTTCGGGCTACCCGTTTCTAACCAACCCCGGGACACTGTCGGAGACGGTTTCTCGCGCCGTGCAAGAACAACTCGGGATCAGCCCCAAGCTATCGACCGGGGGCGGGACTTCCGACGGTCGGTTCATTGCGCCGATGGGTGCCCAGGTGATCGAACTCGGTGTGATCAACGCGAGCATTCACAAGGCGAACGAGAGCGTGCGCGTCGCCGATATCGATGCACTGCATGGCCTCTACCGCCGCATCCTGGAACTGCTGCTCACCGAATAGCGACTCGGCGGCCGGCGTTGACGGCTATTGCACGCTGTAGCCGCGGCCCTCTAGGCAGGCCGCTTGGGCGCGCATGTAATCGTTGCGCTGATTCGCTGCTCCGGCCGCCGCCGCCGCAGGGTCAAAACCGCTCTGGCTCACGGCCCATTGGTGACACTCGAACTTGTCCGTTGCCTGTTGCTCGCCGGTCTGTCCGTTTTTCGGGTAGGCCATGATGTTGGTGCTCGAGGTGGGCGATCCGCCAGCCGGCGCTTGCCCGGCCGGCGCTTGCCCATCCTGCGCTTGCAATCCGGCCGGCGGAGACACAGTGACGTACTGATTCACGTTCGGGTCCCAGTTGTAATAGACATCGTTGGCGTAATAGTAGGGAACGCCGCCCCAATAATAGGTTGAGTAATAAAGAGGCAGCGTCGCGAAGTACATGCCAAGGCCCACGCCGCCCCAGCCCCAGCCGCCCCAACCACCGCCCCAGCCGTAATAGCCGCCATGGTAATAGCC
>DAINPA010000063.1:0-11975 GCA_036743675.1 Steroidobacteraceae bacterium | reverse complement strand
GCGTTCGTAGCCGAGCATCTTGCAGAACGATTCGCTGACATCGACAATGTGGCCGCACCAATCCAGGATGTGGACGCCATCGCTGGCGGTTCAGTGGGCGCCCCATCCAATCTCCTCCCTGGACACGAGTAACATATTGATTGTTATATATATTGTAGAGAAACTGTGGTCTCGGACAAGACCAGCGGAGCCTGTCCCTTGTGACCGACCAGCCTGCGAGCGCCGTATGGCGAGCAACGCTTCGTCAACACGGCCGCGTGGTCAAGAACCGACACGCCGCCGCCTTGGATAGGCTTCCGCATTCGGTGAGGGCTCGTACAGGGTCTTGCCATGAGGCGCTTTCAACCTATCCATGAAGATAATGAGATTGAGTCATCGCTTAGGTACACGCATGCTCAGCTTCGAGACTGAATCTCTCCAAAGAGGGTACTGCCATGTCGGATGCGGTCAAGGTGACGTTCGAGTTCTTCCCGCCCAGCGATGATGATATGGCCGCTCATCTGTGGGCCGCGATACAGCGTTTGGCCCCCTTACAGCCTAAATTCGTCTCAGTAACCTACGGCGCCGATGGCTCGACGCGATCCAAGACGCACGAATGCGTGCTGCGGATTCTGCGCGAGACGGACTTATTGGTCGCCCCGCATCTGACCTGCGTGGGCGCCTCGCGCGAAGAAGTCATCGCTATTGCGCAAGACTATTGGGGCCATGGGGTACGGCATATGGTCGCCCTCCGGGGGGATGCGCCCGGCGCGGGAGCGTCCGGTGGCCGCTACCGCCCGCATCCGGGCGGGTTTGCCTACGCATCCGATTTGGTCAGGGGGCTCAAGCAAACCCAGCCATTCGAGATTTCGGTTGCAGCGTATCCGGAAGGACATCCGGAATCTGGCGGTGTCGAGGCCGACTTGGACAACCTGAAGCGTAAAGTCGACGCGGGCGCCAGCCGCGCCATTACGCAGTTCTTTTTCGATACGGATGTGTTCCTGCGCTATCGCGATCGTTGCGCCGCATCGGGTAATCGGATCGGCATCGTGCCGGGAATTCTGCCGATCACGCGCTTTCCGCAGTTGCTGCGCTTTGCGGAGCGCTGTGGTGCCTCCGTTCCCGGATGGCTGCGCCGACGCTTCGATGGGTTGGACGAGGACCCTGAGACGCGCCGTATGATCGCGGCGCACGTGGCGATCGATCAGGTGCAGCGTCTGCGCCGGCACGGCGTCGAGGACTTTCACTTCTATACGCTGAACCGCGCGGAGCTCACCTACGCCATCTGCCATGCATTGGGCTTGCGACCACGGGCGGCGGAAGAAGCGCGGGTAGCTTGAATGCAGACTCAGCAGCATTCTTCGAGGACCAAGGCTTTTCTAGCGCTCCTAAAGCAGCGACTGGTGATTCTCGATGGTGCCATGGGCACCATGATTCAGCAGCACCGTTTGGGTGAAGCCGATTTTCGCGGTAGTCGATTCGCGGACTGGCCCAGCGATCTGCGAGGGAACAATGATTTGTTGACACTTACGCAACCGCAGATCATCGCGGCCATCCACCGCGACTACCTGCTCGCCGGTGCGGACTTGATTTCCACGAACACCTTCAATTCTAATGCCATTTCGCAGTCCGATTATCACATGGCGTCGCTGGTCGGTGAATTGAACTTGGCGGCCGCACGCTTGGCGCGGCAGGTGGCGGACGAAGTGACGTCGCTCACCGGTAAACAGCGTTTCGTCGCCGGCGCGCTGGGCCCCACCAGCCGTACGGCCTCACTGTCCCCCGATGTGAACGATCCGGGGTTTCGCAACGTCCACTTTGACGAGTTGGCGGGCGTTTATGCTGAAGCGACCCGCGCGCTCATTGATGGTGGCGTAGACATCATTCTGATCGAGACCATCTTTGATACGTTGAACGCCAAGGCGGCATTGTTCGCTGTGCGTGAGGTACTCGATGAGGTCGGGGCGGACATGCCGATCATCGTGTCCGGCACGATCACCGACGCGTCGGGGCGGACATTGTCGGGCCAGACGACGGAGGCATTTTGGAATTCGATTCGGCACGCAAGCCCCACCATCGTCGGGCTCAACTGCGCCATGGGCGGAAAGCAGCTGCGGCCCTATATCGAAGAGCTCGCGCGCATCGCAGACACCTATGTCTGCGCCTATCCGAATGCCGGCCTGCCGAACGCCTTCGGCGGATACGACGAGACGCCGCTTGAGACCGCGGAAATCCTGCGTGAGTTCGCCTCGAGCGGTTTTCTGAACCTGGTGGGCGGCTGCTGCGGCACTACACCAGAACACATACGTACGATGGCAAACGCGGTTGCCGGCATCGCCCCACGCATCGTGCCTGCCATTCCCCGCGGCTGTCGCCTCAGCGGGTTGGAGCCGCTCACCATCGAGGCCGGCAGCTTATTCGTCAATATCGGTGAACGCACCAATGTCACCGGCTCGGCCAAGTTCCGCAAATTGATCGAAGCCGGCGACTACGCGGCGGCTGTCGATGTTGCCCGCCAGCAGGTTGCGAACGGTGCGCAGATCATCGACGTCAATATGGACGAGGGCATGCTCGACTCGCAGGCCGCCATGGTGAAATTTCTGAACTTGATCGCGGTCGAGCCCGATATCGCGCGCGTGCCCGTCATGATTGATTCCTCGAAATGGTCGGTGATCGAAGCGGGTCTGAAGTGCGTGCAGGGAAAATCGATCGTCAATTCCATCAGTCTCAAAGAAGGCGAAGAAGCCTTCCTGATGCATGCGCGCAAAGTCATGCGATACGGCGCGGCGGTCGTGGTCATGGCCTTCGACGAGTTGGGTCAGGCGGATACCATCGATCGGAAAGTGTCGATTTGCGAGCGCGCGTTCAAATTGCTCACCGAGCGGATCGGATTTGCGCCCGAAGACATCATCTTCGATCCGAACATCTTTGCGGTAGCCACCGGGATAGAAGAGCACAACCGGTACAGTCTGGATTTCATCGAGGCCACCGCGGCAATCAAACGACGGATGCCCGCTGTCCACGTGAGCGGCGGCGTCAGCAACGTGTCGTTCTCCTTCCGCGGCAATGAACCGGTACGCCAGGCGATGCATTCGGTCTTTTTGTACCACGCGATTCGCGGGGGATTGACCATGGGCATCGTCAATGCCGGGCAGCTCACGATTTACGAGGACATACCCGTTGATCTGCGTGAGCGCGTCGAGGACGTCATTCTGGCGCGCCGCTCGGACGCCACAGAACGGCTGCTCGAGATCGCGGAACGCTTCAAGCACGGCGGCGGGGTCAAACGCGGCGACGACCTTGAATGGCGCAAACTTCCGGTGGAGCAACGCCTGCAGCACGCGTTGGTGAAAGGACTTGATGAGTTCGTGCTCGAGGATACCGAAGAGGCGAGACTGAAGGCCAAGCGGCCGCTCGATGTGATTGAGGGTCCATTGATGGATGGGATGAATGTGGTGGGCGATCTGTTCGGCGCGGGCAAGATGTTTTTGCCGCAAGTCGTGAAGTCGGCGCGCGTGATGAAAAAGGCGGTTTCGGTGCTGATTCCGTACATCGAAGAGGGGAAGCTCGGTACCAGCCGCTCCAATGGCAAGGTGGTGATTGCCACGGTTAAAGGTGATGTCCATGACATCGGTAAGAACATCGTCGGTGTCGTATTGCAATGCAATAATTTCGAAATCATTGACTTGGGCGTCATGGTCTCGTGCCAGAAGATTCTCGAGACGGCGACGCGCGAGGGCGCGAATCTCATCGGTTTATCCGGCTTGATCACGCCGTCACTGGACGAAATGGTGCATGTGGCGAAGGAAATGCAACGCTTGGGCTATACACAGCCGCTACTCATCGGCGGGGCGACAACTTCGCCGGCGCACACGGCTGTCAAAATCGACCCGCAATACGAGGGCGCGGTCATATACGTGAAGGATGCGTCGCGCGCGGTCGGCGTATGTCAGCAACTCGTGACCAATCCGTCGCGTAATTCCTATATTGCCAATATCAAGGCAGAGCACGAGCGGCGGCGCGAACAGCACAGGAACAAGGGCAAGAAAGCGCCGCAAATGTCCTTGAGCCACGCGAGGGCGATGAAATTCAAAATAGATTGGTCGGTGTACACGCCCCCGGTTCCGCGCCTCATAGGGGTGCGGATCTTCGAGGACTACTCGCTCGATGAGTTAGTTCCCTACATCGACTGGATGCCTTTTTTCAACGCATGGGAATTCACCGGGAAGTTTCCCGATATATTGCACGACCCGGTCATCGGCGAGGCTGCCGGCAATCTGTACGCGGACGCAAAACGCATGCTGCAAAGCCTGGTTGAGGAAAAATGGCTGCGGGCGCGCGCCGTAATAGGGATTTTCCCCGCTAACAGCGTGAGCGATGACGATATCCAGGTATATACGGATGAGGCACGCCAATCGGTCTCGGTTCGTTTGCATCACTTGCGCCAGCAGAAATCCAAGGCGCAGGATCAATCGCAGCTGTGTTTGTCCGACTTCCTTGCACCAGCGCAAAGCGGTCGCGCCGACTACATCGGAGCGTTCGCCGTAACCGCCGGTATCGGCATCGATGAGCAAGTAGCGCGGTTTGAAGCGGCACACGACGACTACAGCAGCATTATGCTAAAAGCGTTGGCGGACCGTCTGGCGGAGGCATTCGCAGAGCGTATGCATGAGCGTGTGCGGCGCGAGTTTTGGGGTTTTGCGGCGCAGGAGCAACTCGATAGCACGGGATTAATCAGGGAAGAATATCAAGGCATCCGACCGGCCCCGGGTTACCCTGCTTGCCCTGATCACACGGAAAAATCGACGTTATGGAAGCTACTGGATGCGGAGCGCCGATCGGGCATAAGCCTCACCGAATCCTTTGCCATGTTGCCGACCGCGGCGGTCAGCGGATGGTATTTTTCCCATCCTCAGGCGCACTACTTCGGGGTTGGCAAGATTGATCGCGATCAGGTGGCGAGCTATGCGCAGCGCAAGGGCATGAGCCTGGCCGATACCGAGCGCTGGCTGGCACCGAACCTGGGGTACGACCCGGATGCGGGAGCCGCGGCGGACGCGGCATAGATTTGCGGTTATCCGTTGCGGCCGAACTCTCCGCCAACGGTGAACTCACCCCACTCCAGAATGTACTCGCCGCATGCCTTCAGTCGGCGCAATTTTCCGCGAAGTTCAGCGTCTCGAAGCGACTTACTTCGGCCTCACCCAGCTTCTTCTGCGCGCGAATCTCGTTCACCAGCTCGAGCGCGGTCTTTGGACATGGTGGTAGTTCGGCATCGCATGGCTGCAGCGGCGTCGTGCGCTCACCCCAGCGAATCAGGTGCGCGGACAGCGTCAGTCCGCCTCCAAACGCGGGCATCAGCACCAGGCCGCCGGGCGGTACTCGGCCTTCCTCCACGGCTTCGACGAGCGCGACCGGCGCCGTGGCCGCGCTCATATTGCCGTATTTCTGCACCGTCAAATACAACTTGTCCGGGCCGGCGCCCGCACGCTTCGCTACCGCGTCGATAATCCGCAGGTTGGCCTGATGCGGCACGACCAGCGCGATGTCATCCATCGTCACGCCGGCGCGGTGCATCACCTCGAGGCTGGCCTCGCTCATGCCTTGTACTGCCTTGCGAAAGATTTCCCGGCCGTCGAAGTCCCAACGGGTCTGTCCGTAATGCACGCCGAGATTGGCGTACATGGTGCCCATGCCGCGCACGCGCAGGATTTGCCGCGAGTCCGCGTAACACTGGAGTTTTTCCGCGATTACGCCGCTCTGCTGCTCGGACGTCTGCAGCACCATGGCTGCGGCGCCGTCGCCGAACAGCACGGCCACATTGCGATTGTCCCAGTCCAGGCACCGGGAGATCAGCTCGACACCGATCACCAGCGCGTTCTTGACCACCCCGCTCTTGATCATGGATGAGCCGATAGACAGCCCGTACATGAAGCTGGTGCACGCGGTATTGACGTCGAATGCCGCCGCGTGAGTCGCACGGATGCGCTGCTGCACGCCGGAGGCGCTATTGGGCACCGTCTCGTCGTTGCTGCAGCTGCCGTAGATTACGAGTTCGATATCCTCACCGCGCATGCCGGCGCAGGCGATGGCACGGCGCGCTGCGGTAATTGCAAGCTCGATGCCAGGCACATGAGAGATGCGCCGCTCCTTCATGCCGGTTCGTGTCGTGATCCACTCGTCGTCCGTGGGCAGGAATGTCGCCAGGTCGTGATTTGTGAGGACTGACGGCGGCAGGCACTTGCCCCAGCCGACGATTGCAGCGTTAGTCATCGGATATCCCCAGGGCTATTTGTTATGTCGTCCATTGTCACCGATATGGGGGGCAGCGTGCGCGCCTCCTAGCGTACCGCTCCGCGGCCAGCGGAGGCCGGGACCGAGACGGTTAATCGGGATATTAGCTGCCCGCGAGCCGGATTTGATGTCGCCGGCCGCCGACAGCTACGGACTTCCCATCCTGGTCGGGATAATTAAGGCTCCCGCGGCGGCTACGCCGGCAATCAGATTCAAAAGAAGGCCCAGCAGAACGACACCTACACCACCACGGAACAGCGCTGCATTACCGTGTACGATTCGAAACAAGAACCGGCCGGATTCGAGGTGGTGTATGAATACCAAGGCCATCAGCATCACGTGCACATGAGTAAGGAGCCAGGTGGCACCTTACCGGTCAAAGACGGCAAAGTGGTGCTGGCCTCGCTGCAAAAGGCACCCGGCACAACCACCGATCCTTAATCCCGATCAGGCCGATTGCGGTAATATTCAGCCCGGTAATAACCGGCGTCCCTGTTGTAGCCGGGCAATCCACGACGGCGGATAGTCCTTGAACATACTGCGTCTTTGAGTGAACCGTCGAACGGCTGCGAACTGCGGTTTCGCTTCGGATCGCACGGGCTCCGTACGGAAACGACGGCGGTGACCAGGACGCCGCGGGCGCCATGCGGTGGGCTTGGCTGAATCTAGATGGCGCGCTCCAAATTACCTCGCTGGGTCCTGCCGCTCGTCGTCGCGGGCGTCGCACTGGCGGTCATCGCAGGCGCATGGGTCGTGCACCTCGATCGAGTCGTGACCCGCGAGTTCCGGGGTCGCCTATGGTCCGTGCCGGCGCGTGTCTACGCAGAACCCATTGATCTATATGTCGGTGCCCCGGTAGGGGCCGACGACCTGGAAGAGGAACTGCGCCGCCTTCACTACCGCAGCGGCGATCCCGCGGCAGGGCCCGGCGTCTACCGACGGCATGGCGGCTATTTCGACCTTCATGCGCGTCGCGTACGCTTCGTCGATGAGCTGCGGGAGCCCGAACTCGTGTCGATCCGCGCAGGCGGCGACTCGATCACGGACTTAAAGTATGCGGATGGCCGGGAACTCCCGGTGTTCCGCCTCGATCCGCTCCTTGTCGGCAGCGTGTTTCCCGTCCACGGCGAGGATCGCATCGTGCTCTCGCCGGCCGATGTGCCGCCGCTGCTGCGCGCGGCGATCAAGTTGGTCGAGGATCGGCGTTTTGACGAGCACCACGGCGTCGACCCCTTGGGTATCCTGCGCGCGCTGTGGGCCAACCTGCGGGCCGGGCATGTGGTTCAAGGCGGCAGTACGCTGACCCAGCAGCTCGTCAAGAATTACTTTCTGTCGGACGAACAGACCATCGGTCGAAAAGCAACCGAGGCCGTGATGGCTATGCGGCTCGAGGCGCATTTCTCCAAAGAGGACATTCTGGTCGCGTACTTGAACGAAGTGTATCTCGGCCAGGACGGCGCGCGCGCGGTACACGGTTTCGGACTCGGCAGCGAGTTCTACTTCGCCAAGCCGCTCGGCGAGCTCGACATCGGTGAACTCGCGTTGTTGATCGGGCTGGTCAAGGGACCGTCCTACTACGATCCGCGCAAGCATCCCGATCGCGCACGCGTGCGCCGCAACGTGGTATTACAGGAACTCGCCGACGCGAAGTTGATCGAGGTCGCAGCCGCGAAGCGCGCAGCCGCGGAGCCTCTCGGTCTGCGGCCGCCGGGCGGCAGCTACGTACCGGCCTATCTCGATCTGGTCCGTCGGCACCTCAAGCGGGACTATACGGAAGCGGATCTTGCCGCTGCCGGGCTCGCCGTGTACACCACCCTCGACCCGCGCGCGCAGGCAGCGGCGGAGCGGTCGCTGACGCGGCACTTAAATCGCCTCGATGCGGCGAGCCGCGTGCGCGATGCGCATCTCGAGGGTGCCGTGATCGTTGCCGAGCCCAATAGCGGCGACGTGGTCGCCGTGGTCGGCGGTCGCGAGGTGGGCCTCGACGGCTTCAACCGCGCGCTCGATGCGCATCGGCCGATCGGCTCGCTGGTCAAGCCCGCCGTGTACTTGACGGCACTCGAGACCGGTCGCTACAACGCCGCCACCATGCTCCTGGACGCACCCATTGAGCTCAAGCTCGGGGACGGCAGCATCTGGGCGCCGCAGAACTTCACGCACGAGACCTATGGCGAGGTGCCGATGGCGCGCGCGCTTGCCGAGTCGATGAACCTGGCGACGGTGCGGCTGGGGCTCGACGTCGGCCTGCCCCGGGTCGCCGATACGCTCCAGCACCTCGGGCTCGAGAAGCGCCCTATCCTCAATCCGTCGCTGCTGCTTGGCGCCGTGGAGATGACGCCGCTCGAGGTCGTAGAGATCTACACGGCGCTCGCAAATGGCGGCTTCCAGGCACGATTGCGTGCGGTGCGTGCGGTGCTCGACGAACACGGTCAGCCGCTCAAGAGCTTCAAGGTGCAGGTGGAGGCCGCGGCGCCGCCGTCCGCGGTCTACCAGCTCGACCGGATGCTGACGCTCGTGACCACGCGCGGCACCGGCCGCGGGGCATCCGCACGCCTGCCGCGGGGGATGGTCGTTGCCGGCAAGACCGGCACCTCCTCCGACACGCGCGACAGTTGGTTCGCCGGATTCACCGGAAGCTACCTGGCGGTCGTATGGGTCGGTTACGACGATAACCGTGTCACCGGGCTCACCGGCGCTGCGGGCGCGTTGCCGATATGGACCGACACGATCGCGAGCTTGAAGTCTGCTTCATTCCAGCCCGTGCCGCCGGAACTCATCGAGGATCGCTGGATAGGATTCGGGGACGGGCTCGAAACGACGCCTGCTTGTAGTCCAGACGCGGTTGTCATCGCGGTGCCGAAGGGCACGGCGCTGCCCGGGAAGCCCGGCTGCGGCCCCTCGCCATCCGGCACGCTGACTGACAAGATTGAGTCATGGGTCAAGAAGATTATTCACTGAGAACACGCGCGGTCCTGGTCGCCGCTGCGGTTCTGCTCGGCGCTTGCGCCGCACGGCCTCCGACCGAGCCGCCGCTGCAGCCGCTATCTCAACCGCTGCCCATGCAGCCGGCGCCGCCGCTTGCGCCTGGGCCGCCTGCATCGTCGCTTCGGCCACCCGAGCCGCCTCCACGTGAGATCCATCTCTCGCCCGCCACCCGCTCGCTCGTCACGCAGGCGCAAACCCAGGCCGCGCACGGCGATCTGCCGGCCGCCTCCTCGACGCTCGATCGGGCACTGCGCATCGAACCGAATAATCCCCTGATATGGATCGAACTCGGACGGCTGCGGCTCACGGAGATCGATGCGCACCAGGCGGAGGTCTGCGGCCGCAAGGCGCTTGCGCTCGCAAGCGGCGATCGCGGCACGCAGAGACAAGCCGGCCAGCTACTGGCCGACGCATTGCGCGCCCAGGGGCGCAATCAGGAGGCACGTGAGGTCGAGAGCCAGCCGTTCATGCACTGACCGCAAACGGTTGTCATGGTAGCGCGAGCGCAGTTTGCGTTGGCGCTCGGTTGTCTTTCCAGCGCCGTACCGCTGACGAACAGCGCAGGACTGCCCCAAGCGACTCTGTTTTTCGCGAAATACCCATCAGCGATCGAGTCCACGGCCGCGAAGACCTTGGCGAGGGATATCGCCAATACGGACGCCGAATCCGCATGATGTTATGTGTCGAGTTCGCTCCGTCATTTCATATAAAGTATCCAGCCAGGGCCGTCGGGACGATAACCAACGGGCGAATGCACTATCAAGGTTGATATGACAATTAATTGGATCAATTGCGCCGCGGGATTTGGCGTCGGTGCACTGGTGGGCCTGACGGGAGTCGGCGGCGGATCTCTCATGGCGCCCATCATGATCCTCATGTTCGGCGTTGCGCCGAGCACCGCGGTCGGCACAGATCTTTGGTTCGCGGCAACCACCAAGATCTTCGGCGCATGGATTCACGGCAAGAAAGGAACCATTGATAAGCAAATCTTACTTCGCATGTTCTGCGGCAGCCTGCCGGCGGCGGTACTGACCCTGATATGGCTGTACGTGAGCGGAACGGGTCAGAGTCATAATCAGTTAATGTTCAAAACATTGGGCGTGACCCTGATCCTGACCTCGATCGCCGCCGTGTTCAGAAAGCGATTTCATGCCTTTGGCGAGCGTATGCGGGGTTCGAGGCCAATCGAGTTCAAATCCTTGCAACCGGTGCTCACGGTGCTTGCGGGCGCCATATTGGGATTTCTGGTGACTTTTACCTCGATCGGCGCCGGCGCGCTCGGTGCCGTGATGTTGCTTTATCTTTACCCGCTGCGGCTGACCGCGAGTTCACTGGTCGGCACTGATATAGTGCACGCGATCCCGCTAACTATTCTTGCCGGCACCGGCCACTTGCTGCTCGGCAACGTGAATTACGGCCTGCTTATTAACCTGCTGTTGGGATCAATTCCCGGGATCGTGCTTGGTTCGTTCGCCAGCACGTATGCTCCGGAGAAAATCGTGCGATCGGCGATTTCGCTCATGATCGCAGTAGTCGGCGTGAAAATGGTTTTGGCGTGACGTTGCGGATCAGAGGCGTCCGTTGATTGAGGAAATAGGGCGTTTGATATTGGGCGCGGGCAATGCGGCGCTGCCGGAGTTCGTCACCGTCACCGACTGCGCCGCGATACGGGCATTCCGGAAAGTGAACTGGAGCAGTTGTAAATGCCGGCGGGTGCCGCTGCGCGTACACTGCGTTTAATGCTCAGTAACGCTCGATGAGGATCCCATGCTCGACAAACTCAAATCCGTACCCGCTCGTCCGCAGGCCGATGCGACTGACGCCTTCTCGCTGCAACGGCGCAATCTCCAAGGTCGGACCGAACGCCTGAAGTACTGGGGTTTCAGCAATGAAACCGATCCCCTGACCGATGTGCTGTTGGCCTCCCCTGATCACTTGCGCCACATCGCCACCAGCTCGCTGTCGCGCAAGTATCTGCGCGAGAGCCCGGCGGATATCCGCGTGGCGCAAGCGCAGCACCGGGAGCTGACCGCGGCCTACGAGCACTTCGGCGTGCGCGTCCACACGCCGCGTCTCGAGCCCGAATTGCCGATGCAGGTGTATACCCGCGACTCGAGCGTCATGACCCCTTTCGGCGCCATCATCACGGCGATGGCCAATTGGTGGCGGCGGGGCGAGAACTACGCCGCCATCCGCAACTACCAGAGCCTGGGTATTCCGATCTACGACATGGTGACGGCCGGTGCCTTCGAGGGCGGCGACTTCAACGTCATCGAAGACAATTGCGTCCTGATCGGCTGCGGCGGCGGCCGGACCCAAGAAGAGGCCGCGCGCCAAGTCGAGAGTTGGTTCAAGCGGGAGGGTTGGGAGACGCGGCTCGCGTTCTTCGACGAGTATTACGTGCACATCGATCTCATGGTGGTGCCGGTGGCCAAGAAGCTCACCGCGGTTTGCCTGGATTGCACCGAGCATGCGCTGGTCGATTGGTTGAGGGCGAAGGGGCACGAGATCATCGATGTGCCATTTCCGGATACGATGAATCTGGGATGCAACTTCATGTCCCTGGGGCGCGATCGGGTCATCGCTCCGAAATCGAGCCGGGTCCTGATCGGAGAGCTGCGCGCGCGTGGATTCGCGGTGGCGGAAATCGACATGAGCGAGATATCCAAGACCGGCGGCGGCATTCATTGCATGGCGCAGGCGTTGCGGCGCGAGGC
>DAINPA010000062.1:0-12106 GCA_036743675.1 Steroidobacteraceae bacterium | reverse complement strand
AGATCGAGCAGGAGCGCTGGACCCGCATCGACCGTGCGATTCAGGCGAAGCTGATTGAGGGGGAGATTGATCTGCGGCAGCGCCGGGGCACCCTCAATAGCCAGGTCGAACGGAACCACATGGTCGGACGACTGCAGCATCTTCAGGGCATGGGCCTTGCCGAGGAGTCGTCCACCAGCGTCTGGCGGGTCAACGCGCAGGCGGAGCCGGTGCTCCGAGCGATGGGTGAGCGCGGCGACATCATTCGCACCCTGCAACGGGCGTTCTCAAACGAGCGGCGGGACTTCGACATCGTCGGGCCGGCAGGGCCCAGGACCCCGATCGTAGGACGCATCGCCGCCAAGGGCCTTGCCGACGAACTCAATGACCGGCGTTATCTCATCGTCGACGGTATCGACGGTCGCGCTCATTATCTCGTCCTTCCCGGCCGAACCAATGAGGTGGAATTACGGATCGGCGCAATTGTGGAAGTACCTGCCAACGATCGAGTGCGGCCGGCCGATCAAACCATCGCGAAGCTCGCGGACAATGGCATCTATCGCACTGCCAGGCACCTGCAAGTGGCTTACCCAGGGCGCACCCCAGCGGCCGTAGTCGAGGCGCACGAGCGGCGATTGGAGGCATTGCGGCGCGCCGGCATCGTCGAGCGCATCGAGGCGGGCGTGTGGCGGGTTCCGGCCGACTTGGCACAACGCGGGCTTCAATATGATTTCCAGCGCCATGGAGGTATTGACCTCAATATCCTCTCAACGCTCCCCATAGAACAGCAGGTAGGTGCGATCGGCGCCACCTGGCTCGATCAGCACATGATGGGCGAAGGACCGGACAGTACTGGACATGCATTTGGCGCGGAAGTGAGGCAGGCAATGCGCCAGAGGCTCGCCTTCTTGCTCGAGCAAGGCTTCGCCGAACGGGAAGACAAGCAGATTACGGTTAAACCCAATCTACTCGCGACCTTGCGCGGCCGTGAGCTTGCCGCCGTGGGTAAATCGATCTCGGCCGACTCCGGCTTGACCTATCGCGAAACGCACGACGGCGAGTCGGTCCGCGGCGTGTATCGCCGTTCGATTGACCTCGCGAGCGGGCGCTTCGCCATGCTCGATGATGGCATTGGATTCTCACTCGTACCGTGGCGGCCGGTGATGGAGGAGCACCTAGGGCGAGAGTTACGCGGCATCGCGGTGGGAATGAACGTCAGCTGGGATTTTTCTAGGACGCGGGGGATAGGACGATAATCCACCGCTGCTGAACTATCGGACTCAAATCGAGCCAGCGGAATTTGCGGTTGGCTGGTATGCATCGATGGTGGGGGACCGAGAGGAAACATTGCAGTGACGCCCGCGTTTGTGTGGGGGTCAAGCGGCGCATTCTCAGACAGAGCCTTTGCTAGCTAGCTCGTCGTCGTTCACTGCAGCATTATTGCGCAAAGCCGGTGGCGCATCGCTCCTTGCTACGGTTGCCACGTCTATCTTTATCTTCCCGTGACACTGCACTTACGCAGCACTTACAGTCGACTGGCTGCCAACGATGGTATTGCTTAAACCCTGGAAATTATGGTGCCGCAAAGAGGATTCGAACCCCTGACCCACGCATTACGAATGCGTTGCTCTACCAACTGAGCTATTGCGGCATGCAAGCCAAAAGGGCCGGCATTCTAACCCGTGTGGCTATCCGACGAAAGGCTGCCGACCCGCTTGGTGACATCGCGCAACGTCCTCGGCAGAGCGAATATGACGTGTTCTTCACGCCCCTTGAGCTCCTCGACCACCTCGCCGCCCCATTGGCGCAGCTGGGCGACCACCCGCTTGACCAAGATCTCGGGAGCCGAGGCGCCGGCCGTCACCCCGACGGTCTTTACCCCGTCGAACCAATCGCGATGCAATTGCTCCGGCCCATCGACCAGATACCCCGGAATGCCGGCTTTGTCCGCCATCTCCCGCAAGCGATTCGAATTCGAACTCGACTGTGACCCGACCACCACCAACCGGTCGCAACGCCCGATCAGATCCTTGACCGCGTCCTGACGATTCTGGGTGGCATAGCAGATATCCTCCTTCACCGGCGCCTTGAGCAGCGGGAACCGGCTGCGCAGCGCCGCGACGATCGATGCGGTGTCGTCCACCGACAGGGTCGTTTGCGTCACGAACGCCAAGTGCCCGGCATCGCGCACCTTGGCGTTCGCCACGTCCTCGGGCGTCTCGACCAGGTAAATGCTGCCGCCGAACGAGGTGTCGAACTGACCGATGGTGCCTTCGACTTCCGGATGCCCGGCGTGGCCGATCAAAAACACCTCGCGCGCCTCGCGGGCAAATCGTGTGACCTCCATGTGCACCTTGGTCACCAGGGGACAGGTCGCATCGAACACCTTCAGGGCGCGCTGCGCGGCTTCCATCTGAATTGCTCGCGAAACCCCGTGCGCGCTGAATATCACCGTGGCCCCGTCGGGCACTTCGCGCAGCTCCTCGACGAACACCGCGCCGATGGTGCGCAGCCGGTCCACCACGTACTTGTTGTGCACCACTTCATGGCGCACGTAGATTGGCGCGCCGAATAGATCGATGGCGCGCTCCACAATGTCGATGGCGCGATCGACGCCGGCGCAAAATCCACGTGGATTGGCTAACAAGATGTGCATTGGTGCTAAGCCTTCGTCTTACTGCGTTTGGATTCGAGCAACGCGTCTAATAATAGGCACGCCGCGCCGACGGTGATCGCCGAATCCGCCACGTTGAATGCGGGGAAATAGGCGCGATCCCAGTGAAAATGGATGAAATCGACCACGGCTCCCAGCCGGATGCGGTCGATCACGTTGCCGACGGCGCCGCCGAGCACCAGCGCGAGTCCCCCTGCGAGCAGGCCGTGGCCCTTGCGGGGCAAGAGGCACAACCAGACCGTGATCGCGATGCTCACGCTGACGGCAAGTCCGATGAACAGCCAGCGCTGCCATCCCGAGGCCGTGGCGAGAAAGCTGAAGGCCGCACCGACATTGTGCATGCGAGTGATGTCCAGAATCGGCAATACGCTGATGAACTCGAATTCGCCGAAATGCGCCGAAATGTAGCTCTTGGTGAGCTGATCCGCGATGACGATGACAGCGGACAGCAGCAGCCAGCGGGCGCCGCGGCCGCGTTTGTCGCTCTCTGTCATGCGAATCTGCGCTCCTCACCGGGCCCCTCAATATTGACGATACAGCGCGCGCAAAGTTCCGGATGGCGCGGGTCGGTGCCGACGTCGCTGCGCAAATGCCAGCAGCGCACGCACTTCGGCTGCGCGGTCGGTTTGACCTCGATCCACACGCCCTCGGCCTGAGTTTGCACCGCATCGGCGGGCGGCGCATCCGTTTCGATCACACGTGCTTGGCTGGTGATCAGCAGGAATCGCAGTTCGTCGTGCAATGCCGCATAGCGCTGCGCCTGTCCTGACGGCGCGAAAATCGCCACCTCGGCCTCGAGCGGTGCGCCGATCGCGCCGGCCGAGCGCAATCGCTCGAGATCCCGGGCCACATCCGCCTTCAATGTGATGAGTGCCGGCCAATCGATGTCGGCGCTGCGCTCCGCCCCGGCCGGAAACCGGTGCCAATCGTTCAAAAACACCGATTCCTTACGGGCGCCGGGCAGGAAACTCCAGACTTCCTCGGCCGTGAAACTCAAAATCGGCGCAAGCCAGCGCACCATGGCTTCGGCCACGTGATACATCGCGGTTTGTGCGGAGCGCCGCGGCACACTTTCGGCACCGGTGGTGTACAGACGGTCCTTGATGATGTCGAGATAGAAGCCGCCGAGTTCGACCACGCAAAAATTGTGCACCTTCTGGTAGATGTCGTGGAACTCGTAATTTCGGTACGCCGTCACCACGTCGTTTTGCAGCGCGAACGACTTGCTGATCGCCCATTGATCGATTGCCACCAGGGAATGCCAGGAAACCGCGTGCGTCTCGGGATCGAATCCGTGCAGGTTCCCCAGCAGGAATCGCAGCGTGTTGCGCATGCGCCGGTACGAGTCCGCCATGCGCTTCAAGATCTCATCCGACACGCTGATCTCGTTGGCATAGTCGGTGGCCGCGATCCACAGGCGCAGCACATCGGCGCCCAAGGTACTCGTCAATTTCTGCGGCACCAGGATGTTGCCGAGGGACTTGGACATCTTGCGGCCCTTCTCGTCCACCGTGAACCCGTGCGTGAGCACCGCGCGATAAGGCGCACGGCCGTGCATCGCCACCGAGGTCAAGAGCGAGCTTTGGAACCAGCCGCGGTGCTGATCAGATCCTTCCAGATAGAGGTCGGCCGGTGCCGCGATCTCGGGGCGCAATTGCCCGACACAATGATGCGCCACCCCGGAATCGAACCACACATCCATGACATCGCTCGACTGGTCGTATTGCGCGGCATCCACGCCCAACAGGCTCTGCGCATCGAGATCGAACCAGGCGTCGATCCCGTCGCGCTCGACCCGCTTGGCCACTTCCTCGATCAACTCGGCCGTTCTTGGATGCAGCTCGCCGGAAACCTTGTCCACGAACAACGGGATCGGCACGCCCCAGGTGCGCTGGCGCGACACGCACCAATCCGGGCGGCTCGCGATCATGCTGCTGATGCGCTGCTCACCCCAGGCGGGCATCCAGTCGACGTGTGAAATCGCCTCGAGCGCGCCCTTGCGCAAACCCGCCTGATCCATGCTGATGAACCACTGCGGCGTGGCGCGAAATATCACCGGGGTCTTGTGGCGCCAGCAATGCGGATAGGAATGATGATACGGTTCGCCCTTCAGAAGCCGCCCGCGCTCCCCCAATACCTCGATCACATGCGCATTCGCATCGAACACCTGTTCGCCGGCGAACAGCGGAGTCCCGGGGAGAAAGCAACCGTCGGGGCCCACCGGATTGTCGACCTCCAAGTTGTAGCGGCGGCCCACCACATAGTCATCGAGCCCATGCCCCGGCGCGGTGTGCACGGCGCCGCTACCGGCATCGAGCGTGACGTGATCGGCCAGGATCACCGGCACCTCGCGATCGTAAATCGGGTGTTTCAGGCGCAGATACTCGAGAGCCGCGCCCTTGATCTCGGCGAGTACGGTCCAATCGGCGATGCCGAGCGTGTGCATGATGGATTTGACGAGTTCATTGGCCACCAGCAGCCGTTCGCGGGCGTGCTCCAATTCGAATTCCACCAGCGCGTAGTCGAATTGCGGATGCACCGCGACCGCACGGTTCGCCGGCAGCGTCCAGGGGGTCGTGGTCCAGATGGCGACCGAGGTCGGGACATCCACCAACAGATCGCTTTGGTCGGTGAGCGCATCGGCGAAGCGCAGCGCCAGATCGGCGCGGTCGATCACCTCGAAGCGCACGTAGACGCTCGGGGAGGTCTTGTCCTCGTACTCGACCTCCGCCTCGGCGAGCGCCGAGCGGCAATTCAAGCACCAATGCACCGGCTTGTAGCCTTTGTACACGTGCCCGTTCTCGATGATGACGGCGAAGGCGCGCAGCTGTTCGGCCTCGTAGCGCGGCATCATGGTCAGGTAAGGATGATCCCAGTCGCCGAGGACCCCCAGCCGCTTGAAATCGGCGCGCTGCGCATCGACTTGCTTGTAGGCATACTCGCGGCAGGCGGCGCGAAACGCCTTCGGCTGGATCTTCTGCCCCACCCGGCCGTGGGTCTTCTCCACCTGCATCTCGATGGGGAGTCCGTGGCAATCCCAGCCGGGCACGTAGGGCGCATCGTAGCCATCGAGCGTGCGCGACTTGACGATGATGTCCTTGAGAACCTTGTTGACCGCATGCCCCAAGTGGATCGCGCCGTTCGCGTACGGCGGCCCGTCGGTCAATATGAACGGCGGCCGGCCTTTGGAGGCAGCGCGAATCTTCTCGTAGACGCCGATCTCGTCCCAATGCGCGAGCGTCTTCGGCTCGCGGTTCGCCAAGTCCGCCTTCATGGGAAAACCGGTGTTCGGCAAATTGATCGTGTTTTTGTAATCAGCCACTATCCACCTTCGACAACAGCTCGCGCGCCACTTCGGCGTCGATCTTCATTTGCTCGACCATCGAATCCAAGGAATCGAATTTGACCTCATCGCGCAACTTGGCGACGAACTCAACCTCGATCAGCCGTCCATACAGGTCGCCGGAAAAATCGAACACATGCACCTCGAGCAGCGGCTCGACGCCGTTTACCGTCGGCCGGGTGCCGAGACTGGCGACGCCGCCGAGCGGCTCGGGCTCGATGCCGTGCACGCGCACCGCCAGCACTCCCCACATCGGCGACTTGCGGCGCATGAGCCGCAAATTCGCGGTGGGGAACCCCAAGGTTCGCCCCAGCCGCTTGCCCTGAGCGACACGGCCGGTCATTCGATAGCGGCGCCCCAGAAGGCGCGCCGCGCCGAAGTAATCCGCGCGCTCCAAACGTTCGCGCACCGCGGTGCTGCTCACCCGAACGCCTTCGATCTCGAACGGCGGGATCTGTTCGACGCCGAAGCCTCTGACCCGCCCCGCCGCGCGCAGAGTCTCGATCGTACCGCCGGCATTGCTGCCGTAGCGAAAGTCATCCCCCACCACCACGTGCCGGGCGCCCAAGCCGCCGACGATGAGCTCATCGACGAAGGCTTCCGGGGTCATCGCACGCATGTGCACATCGAATCGCAGGGTCACCAGGCGGTCGACCCCGAGCCTCGCCAGGACATTGAATTTCTCGCGCCATCGGGTAAGCCGCGGCGGCGCGGACTCAGGATCGATGAATTCCTTGGAACTCGGCTCGAACACCAGCACCGTCGCCGGTGCATTCAACTCGAGTGCGCGGCGCTTCAGCGCACCGATCATTTGCTGGTGCCCCAGGTGCACGCCGTCGTAATTGCCCACGGTCAGTACGCAGCCGCGGGCAGCTTTCGATATATTTCGCAGACCTCGCACTAGTTGCATGGCGAAAGCTGGTCATTATACGCAACTGGCCGGCGCCGGCTGGCGCATTGACAAGCGCGCACCCAATCCCCAAACTGTGCGGCTCTTTTTAGGAGTCCTCGCTTGGCGAATACGAAATCTGCTGAAAAAGCTGCCCGACAGTCGACCGCGCATCGCGCCCGCAACGATGCCCTGACTTCGCACCTGCGCAGCGCCATCCGCAAGGCCACCTTGGCGCTCAAAGCGGGCAAGCAGGACGCCGCCGCCGCCGCGCTCGCCGCCGCGACGCCGATCATCGACAGCATGGTCAACAAGGGCATCATTCATCGCAACAAGGCCGCGCGGCACAAGAGCCGCCTGACCAAACAGGTGCGAGCGCTCGCGAAGTAATTCATGCGTTGCCCGCGCCGGCGCCTTCCGAGGCGCGCCGCGGATGCTCTTCCAGGTAACGCATCACCGCTTGCTTGAGTTCATGGGTGCCGGCGCCGGTGGCGCCGGAAATCATGAATACCGGCCCCTTCCAGCGCAGGCGCCGCGCGATGTCCTTGGTTCGCCGCTCGGCTTCCTTGGGTTCCAATAGATCGATTTTGTTGATGAGCAGCCAACGCTCCTTGGCGGCGAGATCCGCGGCGAATTTCTTCAATTCCGCGGCGATGGTGCGCGCGTCCTTCACCGGGTCGGCTTGCGGATCCGGCGGAGCGATATCGATCAAATGCAGCAGCACCCGGGTGCGCTGCAAATGCTTCAGGAACCTTATACCGAGGCCTGCGCCCTCGGCGGCGCCCTCGATCAGACCGGGAATATCGGCCATGACGAAGCTGCGGCCGGGACCTGCGGTCACGACGCCGAGATTCGGATGCAGGGTCGTGAACGGATAGTCGGCCACTTTGGGCCGCGCGGCCGATACCGCGCGGATCAAGGTGGACTTGCCGGCATTCGGTAGACCGAGCAGCCCCACGTCCGCGATCAATTTCAATTCGAGCGCAAGTTCGCGCTTCTCCCCGGGTAGCCCGAGACCGGCCTTGCGGGGGGTGCGGTTGGTGCTCGATTTGAAGCGGGTGTTGCCCCAACCGCCCTTGCCGCCCTTGGCCACCAGCAAAATCTGGCCTTCCACGGTCAAATCGCCCAATTGTTCACCGGTTTCCCGATCCGAAACCACCGTGCCGACGGGCACCGGGACATGGACATCATCGCCGCCGTGCCCGGTGCAATCGTTGCCGCTGCCGCCCTCCCCGTTCTGCCCCTTATAGGTGCGCGAGATTCGAAAATCGGCGAGCGTGTTCATGCCCTCGACCGCCTTCAGGTACACGCTGCCGCCGAGCCCCCCGTCGCCCCCGTCCGGTCCGCCGAAGGGCACGAACTTTTCGCGCCGGAAGCTCACGCAGCCGCGGCCGCCGTTACCCCCCTGCACTTTGAGCTTGGCTTCGTCGATGAATTTCATTGGAGGCGAGACCCGTAAATTAAAAAGGGGGCCAGGTGTTGCCCTGTCCCCCATTTCTTAAGCGACGGCGAGCGCGAGCGCCCGCGGCTTGTCTATTTGGAAATTACGTTGACGTAGGTGTGCTGCTTCGCGCCCTTGACGCGAAACTTAACCACCCCGTGGGCGGTTGCGAACAAGGTGTGGTCGGTCCCTATGCCGACGTTGACGCCCGGGCGATATACGGTCCCGCGCTGACGGATCAGGATATTGCCCGCGAGCACATCTTCACCGCCGAACTTCTTGACGCCCAAGCGCTTCGAGTGCGAGTCACGGCCGTTGCGTGTGCTGCCGCCCGCTTTTTTGTGTGCCATTTCAGTATCTCCTGCGTGCTTTAAGCAACGATCTGCGTGATCTTCACATCGGTATACGGTTGCCGATGCGTCTTCTCGCGCTTGTAGTGCTTGCGCCGACGAAATTTGACGATGCGAACCTTGTCGCCCTTGCCGTGACTCTCGACGGTCGCCACCACCTTCGCCGTGCCCACATAGGGCGCGCCGATCGTCACGGACGAGCCGGCGCCCACCAGCAGCACCTGATTGAATTCGACACTGGCGCCTTGGTCTGCGTCGAGCTTCTCGATACGCACCACGGCACCTTCTTGAACGCGGTACTGTTTACCGCCCGTGGCAATCACGGCATACATGCTTGACAACTCCAGCTAGGCAAGCCCTTAAGGGCCCGCAAAAGAGCCGCAAATTGTACGGCGCCGGGGCAAAGAGGTCAAACCGGCCTCCTAGGCCGAATTCAGGCTCCCCATCGGGGGCCCGGCGGCGCCCCAGCCAGCGCATTCTTAGGTACCATGGTCTATTCGGCTGGGCGCTTCATGACACTAGAACAGATTCGCGAGTTGGTAACCGCTGATTTCGAGGCCGTCGACCGGGTCGTCAAACGCCGTTTGCACAGCCAGGTGACCCTGGTCGACCAAGTGGCCACCTACATCATTCACGCAGGCGGCAAGCGATTGCGCCCCCTTTTGGTGCTGCTGGCGGCACGCGCCTGCGGCCACCGGGGCGAACAACACATCGAAGCCGCCGCCATCGTCGAATTCATTCACACCGCGACGCTCCTGCACGACGACGTGGTGGACGGCTCGTCGCTGCGTCGGGGCCGCGACACGGCCAACAAAGTGTTCGGCAATGCCACCAGCGTTCTGGTCGGCGATTTCCTGTACTCGCGCGCCTTTCAGATGATGGTAACCATCGACCGCATGCCCGTCATGCAAATCATGGCCGATGCGACCAACGCCATCGCCGAGGGCGAAGTGTTGCAGCTCATGAACGCGCACGACCCGAATACCAGCGAGGAACGCTACATCGACGTGATTCGCCGCAAGACCGCCCGGCTGTTTCAAGCGGGAGCCCAGATCGGTGCGGTGCTCAGCGATGCCCCTCCCTCCCTCGAAGACTCCCTCGCCCGTTACGGCAAACACATCGGGACCGCATTTCAGCTGGTCGACGATGCGCTCGACTATCAGGCCGACGAAGCCAGCCTAGGCAAACACTTGGGCGACGACCTGGCGGAGGGCAAACCCACTCTGCCGCTGATCTACGCAATGCAGCACGGTAACGACGATCAACGCAGAATGATCCGGCACGCCATCGAAGAGGGCGGCCTGGGCAATCTCGAGGAAATCACCCGCGCCGTTGCAAGCCTGGGAGGGCTTGCGTACACTGCGCGCCTCGCTCAAAGCGAGGTAGATCAGGCGCTTGCTGCGCTGGCCCCCCTTCCCGAAAGCGTTTTCAAAGAAGGTTTGAGCGAATTGGCCAAATTCGCCGTAGCGCGCAGGCACTGATTTCCGCGATCGATTCGGGGTGTAGCTCAGCCTGGTAGAGCACTACGTTCGGGACGTAGGAGTCGCAGGTTCAAATCCTGTCACCCCGACCAATAAATCAAGCGGTTGCTGCACAGATAGCACCTCTTCAAATCTACAGAAACCCGCTCGGTGCTCCCGCAGTGCTCCAATCAGAAGGCATGACGAAGGAGGACCAACAGTGTCTGGAACAACCCAAGCAACGGTCGCTGTAGCGACGCCTGCATTTGCTAAGCGCAAAGCTCGTGCATTGATAGGTTGGCTGACCGAGGAGGAAGGCGCGCTGTGGCTCGCAGGTCGAAATCAACAGGCCGCAAGTGACGCCATTCTTATTCAGCGCTGTCGGGCTGCGCGGACGGCCGCATCGACGCGGGCGGCGCACACGGAGCGCTCCGACACGGTGTCGCCGCTTCCCGATTCTCTGGCATCGTACGTAGCGAAACTGCGATCGAATCCATGGGGCGCCAAGACAATTGCCGACGCCGGTGAACCGGCATTAGTTGACCTACGGTACATCCGCGCTATGCAACCCGTGGTTCACATTGAGGATGCGAAGAAGCGCGTCGCTGCTGTTGACCCAAAAGATCTTGTTGCGATTGCCGCGCTGTCGATCCCCATCCCACCGACAGATCCCCCCGATCTTCAGGCGGTTTTTGATCCAAGCAAGCAGGCGCACATGATGAGTTCGCCAAACCCAAACTTGCGCGTCCTGGGGCAGGTCGCGACTATGGGAGAAATGGGCCCCGGGCTTCGTGTGCATGTGTTTGGTTTCGCGGTGATGCTATCAACGTCATGCTTAAACGTCGGAGGCGTGGCCGGCCATTATTTCTTACGCGACGGATATCACAGGGCAATTGGATTTCTACAGTCTGGGATCACGCACGTGCCGGCGCTAGTTCGCCAGTACGCAAATATCCAGGAGGCCAGCATGCCGGCCGGGATGCTGTCACCTGATGTAGTCCTGGGCGATCATCCAGCATTGCTACCCGATTACTGCAACGACTCCGTGTCCGCCGAAACCATGTCACCGCTCGTATCGAAAATGGTCGTCATCCCCAGGCATTGGAGCTAACCCCGCTCGGGTGACGCCGACTCTTCGACGAACTCGAAACCTGCTTCGCTTTCCGCCGCAGCCACTCGTGCGCGTCGATTAGCCCGTTCGCTGCGTGACTTTTCGTCGGTTGAGTAATGACGCAAAAAGCATCGAAATGTGCATCTCCGAAGGGGCACGCGGTGGCCCCCTGTCGCTGAGCCTGTCGTGATGGCAGACTCCGGCGGGCCCGCCGCTACGCTAGACCACACAAGAGGTTTGTACCATGGTGAATTCAGAACGTCCCGCGCCGACGCCACCGACCGACGCCCCATCGACGCCACCGACCGGTGCCGAGTTGCAGGAAGAGGTGCCAGAAACCGGTGGCAGTAACGATCCTGATTTGGGTCAGTTCATGTAGCGTTGCGCCGCCATCGACCGACAAGATCAAGCGATCGACTTCAATCCCGTCGTGAAACTTTTCACCCCCGATGCCCAATGCACCTGGCTCCTCACCGAAATCGACGAAGGCACCGACCTCGCCTTCGGCCTCTGCGATCTCGGAGTGGGCTGCCCCGAACTCGGCTACGTCAGTCTCACTGAACTTCGCACCGTACGAGACAAACTCGGGCTTCCGATCGAACGCGACCTGCACTTCGAGGCCGATAAACCGATTTCGGCATACGCCGACGAAGCGCGCTCCCGCGGACACATCGTCACTTGATCCGCCGCTCACGCCGCCGGCCTTCGGGTCGGCGGCATTTCACTTAAGGTGGGAGTTCGCTGCCATCGTCGCTTCGCCGTAGAATGGCGTATGGCAAATGATACGGATGCTGACCTCTTTCTATGGATCCTGGGCAGCGTGCTCATCACCACCGCGGCAGTCGCGACGTTAATTGCC
>DAINPA010000061.1:0-12321 GCA_036743675.1 Steroidobacteraceae bacterium | reverse complement strand
GGGCGGCAGGCGGCGCATGACGCCGGAAAGTCCCGCCGCTGGACCAGCTGTGCGTGACCGTGCAAAATCTCAAGGATCGTGAAACACAGCTTTCCCGGCAGCTTCATTCCGTCGGTGCAGGCGATCGTGGATTCGCTGGCGCGCCAGAGCGAGGTGCGGGCGCAGGGCTATCCGGAGAGCTTCGTGCGCATGTGGGAGTATTACTTGTGCTATTGCGAAGGTGGATTTGAGGAACGGCAGCTCGGCGACGTGCAAATGCTATTGACCAAACCGCGCTCGCGGCGCGCCTCGATTGCGGTGGTCAATGCCGCGCCCGCCTGAGCCGGCAGCGCTCGCGCAACTGAAGGCCGTCGTCGGCGACGGCGCCTGGCTCGATTCCCCGAACGATATCGCGCCCTTCACCACCGACTTTCGCGGTCTGTATCGAGGCGCGACGCCGCTGGTGCTGCTGCCCCGCGAGGTGGATCAAGTCGCCCGGATACTCGCGATTTGCAATCGCGACGAACTGGCGGTGGTGCCCCAAGGCGGCAATACCAGCTATTGCGGAGGTGCAACACCGGACGAATCCGGCGGTCAGATCGTGCTGTCGATGCGCCGGCTGAATCGTATACGGCACCTCGACCCCGCCAATTACTCCATGATCGTCGAGGCCGGATGCACCCTGGCCGGGGCCCAAGACGCCGCGGCCTCGCGGGCTCGACTGTTCCCCTTGAGCCTGGGGTCGGAAGGCACGGCGCAAATCGGCGGCAATCTATCGACCAACGCCGGCGGCACGGCGGTGCTGCGCTACGGCATGATGCGCGACCTGGTGCTCGGCTTGGAAGTCGTCATGGCGGACGGCAGGGTGCTGTCGGCGCTCAAGAGCCTGCGCAAGGACAATACCGGCTACGACGTCAAATCGCTGTTCGTCGGAGCCGAAGGGACATTGGGCATCATCACGGCGGCGTCCTTGAAGCTGTTTCCGCAGCCGGCCGACACGGCGACCGCTCTCGCCGGGATCGACTCCCCGCAACAGGCGCTCGATCTGCTCGCGCAGTTGCGCAGCGCCACCGGCGACCAGCTCACCACATTCGAGCTGATGCCGCGCCTCGCGGTCGAGCTCACGGTGACGCACGTCCCCGGCGTCGCCAATCCGCTCGACCAAGGCACTGCATGGTATCTGCTCATCGAGCTGAGTTCGCCCAATCCGCGGGCCGAGTTGGCCGCTTTGCTCGCCGATGAGTTGCAGGAAGCGGCGGTGAAATCCACCATCAAGGACGCCACGCTTGCGACCTCGTTGGCGCAATCCCAAGCCATGTGGAAGCTGCGCGAATCGGTACCGGAAGCCCAGCGGCATCACGGCGCAAGCCTCAAGCATGATGTCTCGGTCCCGGTATCCTGCATCCCGCAACTCATCGAGGAGGGCTCGGAACTGGTGCGCAGGCTCGTGCCGGAAGGGCAGGTCGTGAGCTATGGCCATGCGGGCGATGGCAATCTGCATTTCAACGTGAGTCAAAGACAAGGCACGCCAAAGACGGCGTTTCTCGCGCGCGGCCCACAGCTCGAGTCGGCCGTGTTCGATTTGGTTGAACGTCTCGGCGGCAGCATCAGCGCCGAGCACGGCATCGGCCGGCTCAAAGCGGCGCAATTTGCCGAGCGCGCCGATCCGGTCGAACTGGCAATAATGCGCGTGCTCAAGTGTGCGCTGGATCCAAAGGGGATCCTCAATCCGGGCAAGGTATTGGCATGAGGCGACCGCTTTAGTCCGCATGGCGCATGCGTACGCTCGCATTACCGATTCGCACCAGCCGCCTCACTCTGCGCGAGTTCGTCAAGACGGATTTTGACTCGATCCGCGCTTATTCCGCCGACCCGCGGGTGACCCGCTACATGTTCTTCGGCCCGCGCGATGCGCACAGCACCGCCGACTACCTCGACGGCCTGCTGGCCTCGCAGCGCGAGATACCGCGCACTCGGTTCGAACTGGCGGTGGTGGACAGCACTTCCCGCCGTTTGATAGGCGCCTGTGAATTATCCCTGATCGAGAGCAATGTCGTTGACTTGGGATACATGCTCGGGACGCCCGATTGGGGCAACGGTTTCGCCACCGAGATCGCGCTCGCGCTCATCGATGCGGCGTTTTTCGATCTGCGCGCCGAACGCGTCGTCTCGACGGTCGATGTCAACAACAAGGCGTCGATTCACGTGCTGGAGAAGATCGGCATGCGCTGGGAGGCCGTGTTCCGCAAGCACCGGCGCGCCAAGAACCGCTGGTGGGACTGCCACTTGTACGTGCTGCCGCGCACGGTCTGGGAATCCTTGCGGACGCCCGAATAGCCGCCCTAGTCGTCCGCGTCGTCCGCGGCGCGCTCCCGCTCCCGTTGCTTGGCGCGAGCCAGCGCCTCGGGGCTCGGCATGCCGGTGTTTCGGCTGGTGCGCAGGGTGAGCAGCAGGCCAACAACGCCGCCGATCACCAGCACCGCGATCAGGATCGCCCTCATCGGTCCAACATGCGCAGCAAACCTTCCTGCGCGGTGCTCGCCACCAGGCGCCCATCGCGCGTGAACACGCTGCCGCGCGCGAGACCGCGTGCGCCCGAGGCGCTCGGGCTGTCCGTGGCGTACAGCAGCCATTCATCGACCCGCGCATTGCGGTGAAACCACATGGCATGATCGATGCTCGCTATCACCGCCTGCGGCGTCAGCAGCGAGACGGCGTGCGGCATCATGGCCGTATCGAGCAGGTTGAAGTCCGAGACATAGGCCAACAGGCAGCGGTGCAGCGCCTCATCCTGCGGAAGCGTATCGACGGCCCGGAACCAGATGTTCTTCAGCGGCAATGATTTTGGCGGCTTGAGGAAACTCGGCGGCTGCACCGGCCGAAATTCGAACGGCCGCTTCAGCTCGAGTATCCGCCGGATGCCAGCCGGCAGGTTATCCGGCACATCGCGGTAGTGGGACTCCATATCCGCCAGCGACTCGGGCGGCGGCACGTCGGGCATGGCAAGCTGATGATCGAGCCCGCTTTCGGGGGCTTGAAACGAGGCCGACATGTTGAATATCTGCGCGCCGTGTTGAATCGCCACGATTCGGCGCGTGGAGAAATGGTTGCCGTCTCGCGCCCGGTCGACCTCGTAGACGATCGGCGCATTGAAGTCGCCGCGGCGCAAAAAATAGGCGTGCAGCGAGTGTACGACGCGCGCCTCGACCGTCGCGGTCGCCGCCATCAGGGCCTGCCCGAGCACTTGGCCGCCGAACACTTGCGGGCTGCCGATGTCGCGGCTTTCGCCGCGAAACAGGTCCAACTCGAGGCGCTCGAGCGTCATGACCTTGATGAGATCCTCGAGCAGACGATTCATGGACGCGTCAATGCGAGCCGGCGGCCGTGGCTGAATCGCCGGCGATTCCCAGCCGCTTTTGCATGATCGGACTCGTGGTGGTGTATTGCAAGAACTGGCGTTTCTCGGGAAACAAGTGGTGCTGGATCCCGAACGCCGCGAGAGCCGCTTCGTGAAAGCCGCTCAAGATCAATTTCTTCTTGCCGGGATAGGTACTGATGTCCCCGATGGCGAAGATTCCCGGCACGCTGGTTTGAAATTTTTCGGTGTCGACCTTGAGCGCCTTGCGTTCCAGTGCGAGGCCCCATTCGGCGACCGGACCGAGCTTCGGGTGCAATCCGTAAAACGCCAGAACCTGCTCCGCGGCCACCTCGAGGGTTCGCCCGTCGTTGGCCTGCACCACCGCACCGCAGAGTGCGCCGCCGTCGGTCTTGAGCGCCGTTGCGTGACCTTCCACGAATTGCATCTTGCCGGCGGCCACCAATTCGCGCATGCGCGCCACGGTCGCCGGAGCGGCGCGAAATTCCGCGCGCCGATGCACCAGGGTGAGCGAACGGGCCTTGCCGCACAGCGCTACCGTCCAATCCAGGGCGGAGTCGCCGCCGCCGCAGATCAGAAGATCGCGGCCGTGAAAATCGCCGGCCGATTTGACCCGATAGTGGACGCTGTTGCCTTCGAAGTCCTCCACCCCGGGCAGCGCCAGACGCCGCGGCTGGAACGAGCCTACGCCGGCCGCGATCACCACGGCCCCCGCCGTCAGACGCGTGCCCAAGGAGGTCGCCACGTGGAATTTGCCGTTCGCCAGCGGCTGCAGCTCGGTGACCTCTTGGCCGAGATGGAACGTGGCATGGAACGGCTTTGCCTGTTCCAACAAACGATCGACCAATTCCTGAGCGCCGCAAATCGGCAGCGCCGGGATATCGTAGATCGGTTTGTCCGGATACAACTCGGTGCACTGCCCGCCGACCTGGGCCAGCGAATCGATGATGTGCGCATTGATTCCTAGAAGACCGAGTTCGAAGATCTGAAATAGTCCGGCCGGACCGGCGCCGATGATGACCGTTTCCGCCGTTGTGCCTGAGCCGGGCGACCCTGCAATTGATTCCGACATGATGAGGATGTTTCCTGGAGATACAGCTTAAATATGATGGCGGATTGTAGCCGAACACGCCCAAGTCTGCGGCACCGGAACCGCAAACAGTCTTGCCTTGCGCGACTTACGCGCCCCAAGCCGATCCCGGACGCGAGGCGGTACCGCGGCGATGCGAATTATTTGGTCAATACCTTGCTGACGCCGCCCGAAATGAGCGATGTCACGTCCAGCAAAGCGGCTGCCATGCCAAACCCGCCGGGCGCCGCGAGATAGCGAGGGCGCCAAACCGGTACGAATTTCTCCTTGTACTTTCGCAGGCCTGCGAAGGGATAAAACGTTTCTCCGTAGCGCTGAACCATGCGCCCAAGCTTGTGCCAGGCTGGCGCGAGCGCGTGCTCCTCCAGCCCAGAAAGCGGCGCCATCCCTAAACTGAACCATTGGTAGTGTTGCGTCTTTCCCCACAGCATGCTCTCGGCAAGCAGGAAATCGATCACGCCTTTCGGCGCGGCATCGTTGTAGCGCATGAGATCGACCGATAACTGGGTGTCGGCTCCGGCCCGCCAAATATTTGCGAAAGCCACGATCGCACCGGCGCGGCGAACCACGGCGCAGTCGAAATGGGCAAGATAACGCTCATCGAAGTAACCCAGCGAAAAGCGCTTCTCGGCGGTGTTCTTCGCGGCCAGCCAGGCGTTCGACACCGCGCGCAATTCCGCCATGATACCGCCGAGGTTTTCGCGCCTCACCACTTCGAACTCGACGCCGTCGCGCAATGCCCGGCGATGCGAGTGGCGCAGATCCGCGCGCGCGGCCCCTTCCAGGGAGAATGTGTCCAGAGGCACTCGGGCCTCCTCGCCGAGCTTGCCCAAGGTCAGGCCCAGGTCGATGTACAGCGGCAAGTTGTCGGGCGTGACCTGATAGAACACCGGCGATACGGCCATCCCGTCGCAGTTTTCGATGAACGTCCATACCAACGGCTCGTGCAGCGCGGTCGGGCCGACCGGGTCTCCCATGGAAACCCAACTGCTGCCCGATGCCTGGTACATGATGAACGCGGTGCGATCCGCGTTGAACAGCAAGTTCTTGTCGCCCAGCAATGCCAGATTCGCCACGCCGTCGTGGACATTCTCGATCAGCTCCGCTGCGCGTTCGAGATCGACCTGATTGGGGGGCAGGATCGGCGATTTGGAGGGGCGCAGCAAGCGCCATAATGCATAGGCGGCGGCGGTCATGGCGGCGAGCAGCAACGCGCGCAGACTGCGCGGCGCCGGCGCCTCGAACGCGAATTCCCACCACAATTCCTTGCTGTACGGCACGTGCCGGTACGCGAACATCACCAGCCACACCGCGGCGCCGAGCACCAGCAGCACCGCCACGACCCAGGAGGCGGAGAAGCGCTGTTCGATCAGCGAAGCGCGGCGGCGGAAGCGCGCCCGGGCCGACACCAACACCACCGCGACCGCACCGAGTATGGTCGCCTCCTCGTAATCGAAGCCCTTGAGAAGCGACAGCAGGATGCCGGCGCACAGCAGCCACATGGTCAAATACCAGGCCGCATCGAGCCGGCGGTACAGTCCGTTGGCGAGCACCAGGAGGCCGACGCCGACCGCGCTGCCCAGCAGATGCGAGAGTTCGAGAACCGGCAACGGCACCACATGATGCAGTATCGCCAGGCGATTGCCGGCGCCGGGCGTGGCGCCCGAAAAGAGCAGCACCGCTCCGGCGCCGAATACGGCGACCGCACTCGCCTGAGGCGTGAGGGCGGTCAACCAGGTGCGCCCCAGCTGTGCGATACGCACCAAGGGTGTCCGGTGCGCCCACAACTCGTGCACACCGAGCAAGGTCAGCGCCGCGGCGAACGGGGCAAGGTAATAAATGATGCGAAAGGCCAGCAGCGCACCCAGCAGCTCATCCGCCGGCACCGTACGGAACAGCAGCAGCAGTACCGATTCGAACACACCCACGCCGCCCGGCACGGTGCTGATGATGCCGGCGGCGATCGCAATGAGAAACAATCCCGCGAATGCCGCGAAGCCGATCGAAGCCTGCGGCGGCAGCAGCACGTACAGAACCCCGGCGGCGCACAACAGATCGCCGCAGGCGACGGCGACTTGCGCGAAGGCGATGCCCGGACGCGGGACCGGAATGACGATCTTGCGCCACCGCAGCGGCTCATGCCGGTTGCACGCCAGCGTGAGATAGGCAATCACCGCCGCGAGCAGCGCCAATCCGACGAACGCAACCAGCGAACGATGCAAATGCAGCACCGATCCGGCCAAACCGATTTCCCACAGCAGCGATAACCCCAGCAGCGCCGCCGCGCCCAGGGAAAAAGTCAACGTGCCGAGTGCGACGACGGTTGCGATTTGTTTGGCGCTCAGGCCCAGCGCCGAATAGGCGCGGTAGCGAACGGCCCCGCCGCTCAAGGTGTTCAGACCGACGTTGTGGCCTATCGCGTAACCCATGAAGGAAATCAATGCGAGCCTCGGATAGGCCACTCGCGCGCCGGCGAATCGCAGACCCAACGCGTCGTACAGCGTCAAGCAGCCGTATCCCGCCGCGGTCAACAGCACGGCGCCCAGCAACCGCGATGCGGGAATTTCCCGCATATGGGCCAGGATGTCCTGCCACCGGTATTGGCCGAGGACGTGATGCAGCCAAACGAGCGCCAGCCCGAAAAGGGCGGCTCCAAGCAGCGTCGTCCACGGCGGGACCTTGCGAACTGTGTGTGGAATCGTCAAGCCACCTATCGTATCAGGGCGCTCGCGATGCGGGTGCTGTGCCCCACACTTAGGGCCCCCACTTGCCGCAGGTCCACTTCGCCTGCAGAAGCTGTTAGGGTTACGCCTGGAAACATCCCCACACGATTATCAAGGTGCCCCGCACATGAGCCCCGCCAACGATGGCCGCCAGGCAAACATGGATTCGACCCAAATCTATCGCGAGGAGACATTCACCGATCGCAGGGTCGGCACCATCCGGCGATTGACGCCGGTCGGTGCCGACGGGGCGCCCGACGCGGCGCGGCCGGTCATTTTCGTCGGACAAGCCCAGGTGATGACGCCAATGGGCGCTTTGCCGATCAGTTTTGAGCTGGAGGCGGCCACCTTGAATGCGGCGATCGCCAAATTCGCCGAAGCTGCGGAACAGGCGGTGCAACAGACCATGAGTGAACTTCAGGAGATGCGGCACGAGCAGGCGTCATCCCTGGTCATCCCCGATGCCGCCGGCGGCGCGTTGCCAAACCCGAGCGATTTGCTGGGCCGCGGCCGTCCGCGGCGCTAGGTCCGGTCGAAGGACTCCAGGGCATTCCAGCGGGCGTACGCGGCTTCGAGTTCCGCGACAAGCGATTGCAATCGCTCCAATGCGGCACTGGCCTCGGCCGGGCTTTGTCGAAAGAACTTCGGATCGGCGAACGCTCCTTGCAGCTCTCCCTGCAAAGTCTCGAGCGCTTGAATCCTCTCCGGCATCGAATCGAGTTCGCGCTGCTCCTTGTAAGAGCGCTTGCGAGGCTTCGGCCCGGCCGGTGCGGCCGCCGCCTTCTCCCGTCCCGAGGCCGCCACGCCGGTGCCGGGTGCCGGCGATAGGCCCGTTCGGCGCTGACGCATCCAGTCGCTGTATCCACCCACATACTCATGGATGCGGCCTTGGCCCTCGAACACCAGCGTGCTGGTCACGACATTGTCGAGAAATTCGCGGTCGTGGCTCACCAACAGCAGCGTCCCCGCGTATTCGCTCACCATTTCTTCCAAAAGCTCGAGTGTTTCCGCGTCAAGATCGTTGGTGGGTTCATCCATCACCAAGAGATTGCTGGGTCTTGCGAATAATTTCGCCAACAGCAGCCGATTGCGTTCGCCCCCCGACAGCATGCTGACCGGCGCGTTCAATCGTTCCGGCGGAAATAGAAAATCCCGCAGGTATCCCGACACATGCCGCGCACGACCGGCAATCGTGACCGTCTCGCCGCCGCCGCCGGTGACGTTGTCCATGATGGAGGCGGCGCTGTCCAGCTGCTCGCGTTGCTGATCGAAGTAGGCCGGCAGAAGCGAGGTGCCGCGGTAGATCGACCCAGTGGTCGGCTCCAAGTCGCCCACCAGGAGCTTGATCAGCGTCGTCTTGCCGCAGCCGTTGGGCCCGATGATGCCGATGCGATCGCCGCGCATGATGCGCGCGGAAAAATCGGCGACCACCGGCGTTGCGCCAAAATTCAACGACACGTGCCGGGCCTCGAATACCAGTTTGCCGGACGGCGCCGCATCCTGAACCTTCAGATCGACCTGGCCGATTCGGTCCCGCCGTTCGCGACGCTGTAGGCGCAGCTGCTTGAGCGCGCGGACGCGGCCTTCGTTTCGAGTGCGCCGCGCCTCCACGCCCTGACGAATCCAGGCCTCTTCTTGCGCGAGCTTTTTGTCGAACAGCGCCGCGTGCTTGGCTTCGACTTCGAGAGCCGCGCATTTTTCCAGGACATAGTCATCGTAGTTCCCGGGCCAGCCGCGAAGCTGCCCGCGATCCAGTTCGACGATGCGCATTGCCAGCCGGCGAACGAAAGCGCGGTCATGGCTGATGAACAACAAAGCGCCCTCGAAGTCGATCATCATGTCCTCGAGCCAGGAAATCGCGTCGATATCGAGGTGGTTGGTGGGTTCGTCCAACAGCAGCAAATCCGGCGCCGAGGCGAGCGCCCGACCGAGCATGACGCGCCGGCGCCAGCCGCCGGACAAAGAAGCGAGCGGCGCGGCGCGATCGAGCTGCAAACGCGATATGAGTTGTTCGACCTGAAGTTCCGCTTGCCAGTCGCCGTCCGCGCCGTCGCGCGCGACGCCTTGTCTCAGCACGGCGAGCACGGATTCCTCGCTCGCGCCGGCAACCTCCTGGGCAAGACTCGCGACTCGGGCGCCGGGGCGAACCCATACCTCGCCGCCATCGGGCACTATTTCGCGCGCAATCACCCGAAGAAGCGTGGATTTCCCCTCGCCATTGCGTCCGAGCAAGCAGACGCGTTCGCCCTTGCGGATTTGCAAAGAGACATTCTCCAGTAAGGGCTTGAGCCCAAAACTCAAGGACACCTTGTCGAGGCGAGCGAGGGGCATGAGGCCGCGTATACTAAGCGGCTTCGGCCGTCATTTCACGTTTGCTTTGGCACGTTTCGTTTGGCGGGCGATCGCCGGTGGCGCAATGCCGCCGATTTGCAATGATACGGCTCTAATGTCCGCTCGTATGGGTTGGTTCGAAGGGAACGCATTGCGCGCCAATCCGTTTGAACTGTTGGCCGAGCAGATGCCGCGTGCCAACCACGCAATGGGGGATTACACGCTCGTGGTCGCCGGTATGCAATTCGAGAGTGGACCCGGATTCATATTGTTGGCCGGTAGCGGCCGATCCGGCGAGTTATTGCTGGATTCGACCTGCGCGATTGCCGGGACCTGACCGACTGTGCCGACGCAGGACCCGCAGCCCCTCGAACCTTCCTGGTTGACCATCGGCCGGGAGCTTCAGGCCATTGCGCAAATCGGCCTCGCCTTCAGCCAGGATCCCTACGACCGCCTTCGGTATGAGCGCATTCGCGAATTGGCGGCGTCGCTGCTCGCGCAGCGCTCCGGCCTGGAAGACGGCGCCATGCTCGATTATTTCCGGCGTGAAACGGGATATGCGACACCGAAAGTGGACGTACGCGCGGCGACATTTCTCGAGGGGAAAGTGCTCCTTGTCAGAGAGATCAGCGATGGCGCATGGACCCTGCCGGGCGGCTGGGCGGACGTCAATCAATCGGCCGCCGAATGCGTAGCACGGGAAGTCGCCGAGGAATCCGGCTACTTGGTGCGGGCCGTCAAGCTCGCCGCCGTTTACGATTATCGCAAGCGCAACCGGCCTTTGCACCTCGATTCCATTTACAAGATGTTTTTCATCTGCGAGCTGCTGGGCGGCAGCGCCAGCGCCAGCATTGAAACCAGCGAAGCGGCATTCTTCGCGCGCGATGCGCTGCCGTCGTTGTCGGTCGGACGAACCACCGCGCAGCAGATCGAGCGCATGTTCGAACATGCCGAGCGGCCCGATTTGCCGGCGGATTTCGATTGAACCTTCTTGGCGGCCACCGGATCCTAGCGGACGATACGCGGTGTTAGCATCCCCTCCCGGCCGGATACGAGGTGCGCCTTAAAGTGTCACAGGATATTTTGCTCGCGATCGATCAAGGGACGAGCTCCAGCCGCGCGATCGGCTTCTCCACTGCGGGCGACATGCTGGCAATCGAGCAGCAGGCGTTCGAGCAGATCTATCCGTCTTCCGGATGGGTGGAACACGATCCCGAGGCGATATGGAGCACCACGATGTCCACCACCCGCCAGGTTTTGCAGCGTTTGCGCGAGACGGGCGGCACCGTGTCCGCGGTCGGTATCACCAACCAGCGGGAAACGACCGTGGTGTGGGATCGGCGCAGCGGCGCGCCGCTGTACAACGCGATCGTTTGGCAGGATCGCCGCACTGCGGAGCGCTGCCGAGAGCTGAACCGGGTCAATGCCGAGCCGGAACTGAACCGCAAAACCGGGCTTCTGCTCGATCCGTATTTCTCAGCCACCAAGATCGCATGGATCCTGGATCGCGTCCCCGGAGCACGCGCTGCGGCCAAGGCCGGTCACCTGGCGTTCGGCACGATCGACAGCTTTTTGCTGTGGCGCCTGAGCGGCGGCCGATTGCACGCGACCGACGCCACCAACGCAAGCCGTACCGCGCTCTACGATATCCGCAAAGGCTGTTGGGACGAGGCGTTGTGCGAAATGTTCGACGTGCCGCAATCATGCCTTCCGGAGGTGCGCGACAGCGCGGGCGATTTCGGGCACATCGACAAGGATGTGTTTGGCGAGGCTCTGCCGATACGGGGCATTGCCGGCGATCAACAAGCGGCATTGGTTGGACAGGCCTGCTTCGCGGCGGGCGACGTCAAGAGCACATTCGGTACCGGGGGATTCCTCGTGCAAAACACCGCGCAGCAGCTGGTATCGAGTAAAAATCGGCTGCTTGGCACGATTGCCTACCGCTTGAAGGGCGAAGTGACCTACGCGCTCGAAGGCTCGATACTCTCGGCCGGCACCACGATTCAATGGCTGCGCGACGGACTGGGCTTGATCGCCCACGCATCGGAGGTCGAAGCGTTGGCCGCCTCGGTGCAAGACACCGGCGGGGTGTATTTGGTGCCCGCATTTACCGGGCTTGGGGCACCGTACTGGGACCCCGAAGCGCGCGGCGCGATCGTCGGACTGACTCGAGCGACGGGTCGAGGGGAAATCGCGCGTGCGGCCATCGATAGCGTCGCCTACCAAACCTACGACCTGATCGAGGCCATGGCGGCCGATGGCTTGCGGCCGCCGGTGTTGAAAGTCGACGGCGGCATGGCGCACAACGGGTTGTTCCTGCAGCGGCTGGCGGATATCTTGATGGTGCCGATTCACAAACCGCAGATCACCGAGTCGACCGCGTTCGGCGCTGCCTGTCTGGCCGGGCTCGGCTGCGGCATCTTTGGCTCTTTGCGAGATATCGCCGCGCTGGCCAAGCCCGCGGCACGCTACGAGCCCAAGCCGGCCGCCGATCGCGACGCGGGGATCGCCGGCTGGCGAAATGCGCTGCAGCGAGTCAGATCATCTTAAGACTCACATAATCGGCCGGCGGGACGGACAATTCCTTCTGGCGCTGTGACGGCATTTGCAAAATCCGGCGACGGCGGCTTCGCGGTCTTCCGCCGCCTGCGCAATTTGTGAAAAATAGAGCAGCGGCAGCGCGATCGCGCGTTCACTTAGGAACGAACATGAAATTCAGGCTTAAGGCTTTTGGACTACATTTGCTCGCGAGCACGGTTGTCCTATCGCTCACGCTCGGCACCCTCTACCTCGGTTGGTATTACTGGCCGGGCTGGTACTTG
>DAINPA010000060.1:0-12369 GCA_036743675.1 Steroidobacteraceae bacterium | reverse complement strand
CGTTTCACGATCACGCGGTCATGAAGGGGACGAATCTTCATAGAACAAGACTCCTAATGCTTGAGTTATGGGTTTGCCAAAGCGAGGCTTGTTAGCACTCTCCGCTTGTTGCTGCTAATGATAGCGGCAGATTTCGCTGATTCAAGGCTCGCGGAGGGCTATTTTTATTGCACTGCAGCGTAAACTGCGCGGGCGCCGGGCTGAATGCGGGCGCTGGCGGCGATGCCCGTGCCCAATCCGCCCTGCCCGCTGACCGCGGGATTATTGATACAGTGTGCGCATGCGACTGACCCGCGCCTTGTTACTGCTGTCGATGCTCGGCCTGATCGGTGGATCGGCCGCTGCAAAGCCCTGGTGGATGCGCGGTATCGACTCCAACGATACCGATTTTTTGCCTCCCGATGCCGCGTTCCGCGTAGGCGCGCGGGTTGACGGCGACCTGGTGCGCGTGCGCTGGATCATTGCGGACGGCTACTATCTGTATCGCCACAAGATCGAAGTGGCGGCCGAAAGTCCCGACTTGGTGATTTCGGCCATCGCCTTGCCGAGCGGCGTACCCAAGAACGATCCCTATCTCGGCGCTCAAGAGATTTATTTGCATCAGGTTGAAGGGACCGTGGCTTACCAGCGGCTCGATTTTGGAGCGCACCCCATCCAGATCAAGGTGACTTATCAAGGATGCGCCGAAGCCGGACTTTGCTACCTGCCCATCAGCAAGGTGCTGTCCCCGCAGAGCCCAGCCGCTTCGGCCGTTCAATCTCCGCCGCACACCTGGGAAGGCATCGCGATCCTCGGCGGCGCATGCGCCTTTCTGATTGCCGGGCTACTGCTGCGCAAGGGACGCCGACTCGACCTGCCGGCGCCATGAGCCACCGCTGGCCGCGCGTCATCGGCGCGGGCTTGACCATCATTGTTGGGGTCTGGGCCGGCGCTCACGTTTATTCGAGTCGCCATGCCGCGCCGATATATGGCGGCATGCCCATCCCCGCGAGCGAGCCCAGTGCACGCACACCCGGTGAGTTTGCACCGAGTGCCGCCGAGACGATGCCGCTCGGAGTCAAGATACCGGATCGTCTACCCGAATTTTCGCTTCAGGATCGCGACGGCAAACCGGTTTCAATAAAGGCATGGACCGGCAAATCCCTGATCATCAACTTCTGGGCCACCTGGTGCGCTCCCTGCCGCCGCGAAATCCCGCTGCTCGAATCGCTGCAACGTGCCTGGGCCGATCGCGGTGTGGCGGTGATCGGAATCGCCGTCGATCACCGAGATCAGGTGCTCGCCTACGCGGACGACATGAAAATCGGCTACCCGCTGTTGATCGGAGAGCAGGATGCATTGGATGCGGCGGCTGCCTTCGGTGTCGCAGCCCCCGCATTCCCGTTCACGGTCTTCACGGACCGGCGCGGCGAGGTGGTAGCCTTGTACATGGGCGAGTTGCACAGGGCCGAGTCCGATCTGATTCTGTCGGTACTGGAACAGGTCAACCAAGGCCAAGTTCCCCTGCCCGAAGCCCGACGTGCCATCGAACTCGGGCTGCAGCGGCTGACCAATAACCCCGTTTAGGGGTTTTCCGGCGACGTTCGCAGCCGAAGCTTGCCAATTCCTGTCAATTTCTGGTTAATATCGCGGACCTTTATCTGCGCGACAGCGCTGGAACAACTACCAGATGGCGCGAATTTTGCTCCTGAATGGACCGAATTTGAACCTGCTCGGGACCCGCGAGCCGGCGCTGTACGGTTCGGCGACGCTGCGCGAGATCGAATCAAAGCTGGGGGTCCTGGCTCGCGCGAAAGGCCATGACTTGCTCACCTGCCAAAGCAACGCGGAGCATGAACTGATCGGCAGGGTGCAGGGCGCCAAGAGCGACGGAATTGCGTTCGTAATCATCAACCCCGGCGCCTTCACGCACACCAGCATCGCGCTGCGCGATGCATTTCTCGCGACGTCCGTACCGTTCATTGAAATTCACCTCAGCAATGTATTCGCACGCGAGCCATTCCGGCATCACTCCTATTTGTCCGACCTCGCAGTCGGTTGCATTTTCGGCCTTGGGCCCATCGGATACGAGCTTGCGCTCGAAGCCGCCTGCGCGCGCCTGACCGCCACTTAAATCGAAGAAACTTCAAGGGGTTCGGGGATGGACATTCGCAAAGTCAAGAAGCTGATCGAACTGCTGGAACAGTCCGGTATTTCGGAGCTGGAAATATCCGAGGGGGAAGAATCCGTGCGCATCAGCCGCCACCAGCGCGTCGCGATGCAGCCTCCCGCGCCGATGGCGGCACCCGTGATTCAGGCCGCACCGATCGCGGCCCCGACCGCGCCGGCGACATCGGCCGGCGAACACAAGCCGCGCGACGACGAACATACCGTGACCTCACCGATGGTGGGTACTTATTACTCCGCCTCCACGCCGGGCGCCAAACCGTTCGTGGAGATCGGAATGGAAATCAGGGTCGGGCAGATATTGTGCATCATCGAGGCCATGAAGATGATGAACCAAATCGAATCCGACAAGGCTGGGCGCGTCACGGCGATACTCGCCAAGAACGGCGAGCCTGTCGAGTTCGGCCAACCGCTGTTCATCATCGAATAACCGCGATGATCGAAAAAGTCGTCATCGCTAACCGCGGCGAGATTGCGCTTCGCATTCTGCGTGCTTGTCGCGAACTCGGAATAAAAACGGTCGCGGTGCATTCAACCGCCGATTTCAACACCAAACATGTGCTGCTGGCGGACGAGACGGTCTGTATCGGCCCGCCGCAAGCGGGGCAGTCGTATCTGAACATGCCCGCCATCATCAGCGCCGCCGAAGTGACCGATTCGGTCGCGATCCATCCCGGCTACGGCTTTTTGTCGGAGAACGCCGATTTTGCGGAACGTGTGGAGAAGAGCGGTTTCATTTTCGTCGGGCCGCGCGCCGAGACCATACGCTTGATGGGCGACAAGGTGTCCGCAATCAAGGTGATGAAGGCCGCCGGGGTTCCCTGTGTGTCGGGTTCCGATGGTCCGCTGGGCAGCGACGTCGACGAGAATTTCCGCATTGCCAAGGATATCGGCTATCCGTTGATCATCAAGGCATCGGGCGGCGGCGGCGGGCGCGGCATGCGCGTGGTGCACACCGATGCGTCGCTACTGAATGCCATCGGCCTCACCCAAGCCGAGGCGCTTGCGGCTTTCGGCAACCCCCAGGTTTACATGGAGAAGTTTCTCGAGAAACCGCGGCACATCGAATTTCAGGTGCTCGCGGACAACTACGGCAACGTGGTGCACTTGGGCGAGCGCGACTGTTCGATGCAGCGCCGCCACCAAAAGGTGATCGAAGAGGCCCCGGCGCCGGGCCTCACGGCCAAGCAACGCAAGACCATGGGCGAGCGATGCGCCCGGGCGTGCCGTGAAGTCGGATACCGCAATGCGGGCACCCTCGAGTTCCTCTACCAGGACAACGAGTTCTATTTCATCGAAATGAACACGCGTGTGCAGGTCGAACACCCGGTGACGGAATTGGTGACGGGCATCGACATCGTCAAGGCGCAGCTGCTCATCGCGGCCGGCGAGCCACTGCCGTACGGGCAGAACGACATTCAAATCCGCGGTCACGCGGTGGAATGCCGCATCAATGCCGAGGATCCGAAGACGTTCGCGCCCTGTCCCGGGCCGATCAGGCTATGGCACTCTCCGGGCGGTCCGGGCATCCGCGTCGACAGTCACATTTATACCGGCTACAACGTCCCACCGTTCTACGACTCGATGATCGGAAAGGTCATCGCCTACGGCGATACGCGCGATACGGCCATCGCACGCATGCGCAATGCATTGGCCGAAATGGTGGTCGAAGGGATCAAGACCAACATTCCCCTGCACCAGGAGATTTTCAACCACTCCGCCTTTCGTCAAGGCGGTACCGACATTCATTATCTGGAGCGGCGCCTGGGGCTGAAGTGAGCGCGCTGGACGATGACGTTTTATGAGATTGAATTTCCGCTGTCGGCCTTGAATTCGGAAGCGGTCGAGGCGGCGCTGCTCGAGATCGGCGCGAGCTCGATCACATTCTCGGACCGGGGCGATGAACCCGTGCTCGAACCGAAACCCGGCGAGATCCGATTGTGGAGCGACACCCTGGTAACAGCCCTCTTCGATGAATCGCACGACCCGGCGCTTGGCATCCATCAACTCGCCATCCGACTAGGGCCCCACATCACGACCGCCGCCCGCGTGCGCGCCGTTGAGGCTCGAGACTGGGAGCGGGTTTGGCTCGCCGATTGGAAATCCATGCGCTTTGGGCGACGTCTGTGGGTGTGCCCGACAACCGCGGCCGCGCCGGAAGACGCGAATGCCGTGGTCGTGCGCCTCGATCCGGGACTTGCCTTCGGCACCGGCACCCATCCGACGACCGCATTGTGCCTGCAAATATTGGAATCATTACCGCTGTCCGACCGCGCCCTGATCGATTACGGATGCGGGTCCGGTATCCTGGGGATTGCCGCCTTGATGCTCGGCGCCGCACACGTGACCGCCGTCGACTTGGACCCTCAGGCACTGATCGCCACCCGGGACAACGCGATCCGTAACGGCGTATCCGCACAGCTCGAGACACAATCGGTGCCCGCGAAGCTGCGGCCGGCGGACTGCGTGATCGCCAACATCTTGGCGGAGCCTTTGATTGAACTGGCGCCGCTCCTCACGGCGGCGTGCTCCCTTAACGGCGATCTGATCTTGTCGGGAATCTTGAAGATGCAGGCATACGCGGTGAAAGCCGCATACACCTCGGCTTTTGATATGGTGCAAGTCGTGGGGCGGGACGACTGGTGCTGCATCCATGCCCGGAGAGCGACCTAGTGTTTACTCAATGCGCAAAGTGCGAAACGGTCTTCAGGCTGTCGGCCGAGGACCTGCGTGCCGCCGGCGGTCAGGTACGTTGCGGACGGTGCGGCGAGGTGTTCAATGCGCTCGCCCGGCTTACCGAGGATGCAAACGCATTTTCGACGGGCGAGTCGCCGCTCGAGATGGAAACGCGCGCCGACCAGATCCTGCATTCCGCCGTGATCTCCACCGAACTCGCAGAACCCACGGAATCCGCGGAATACTCGGAATCCGCGGAATCGCCAGAACAAGAGGCGCCGGAAGATTTTGCCGCGGCGGATGTGGAATTCGCGCAGCTCCTGGTGCTGGAATTGTACGGCGACGAGCGGCGGCCACCCGCGCCCGTTACGCCCGCCACGGCCGTTACGGCCGTTACGCCCGTTACGCCTGTTACGCCCATCACGGCCGTTACGCCCGTTACGCCTGTTACGCCCATCACGGCCGTTACGCCTGTTACGCCTGTTACGCCCGCCACGGCCGCCGCCGAGGACGACGATGCCGACCTGTTTCAAGAGGCGGCGCTCGAATTCACGCTTCCTCCGGGTGAACTCGACCGAATTTTTGTCGAATCCAGGCCGCGGATGCTGCAGGCCACGCCTACCCCACCCGCAGCCGCACCAACAACCCCGCCACCGAGTCCGGTCGAGTCGGTTGAAACGCCGCCGACCCGCGCCAGCGGACCGGAAGTACCCGAGGAGGTGAGGCGCGATGTGCTCGCCGGACTCGAGGAATTGGCGCTGCCGGAAATCGTGGTACGAAGCCGCCGTGGTTTGCCGTTTGCGGTTTGGTTATGCGCCGCGATCTTTCTGGCATTGTGCCTGGGCGCGCAAATGATTCATGAAAATCGCGCATGGATCGTCACGCATGCCCCGCTCGGCTCTCGCCTCAGCAGCTTGTATGCGGCGCTTGGTATTGCTCTGCCGTCGGCCGCGAATCTATCGGCGTATCAACTGCGCCAGTGGGGCGTCACCGGAGATCCGGGCGCCTACGATACTCTGCGCATGCGCGCCAGCATCCTGAATACGGCGGCGCAGGTGCAGCCCTACCCGCTGTTACGCGTCACCCTTGCCAATCGCTTCGGCTCACCGCTCGGCGCCCGTGATTTCGCGCCCGCGGAATATGTGGGGAAACCCGTCACGCGCATGCTCGCACCGGGAGAGCGCGTCGATGCAACGCTCGACATATTGGATCCGGGCAATGACGCCGAAGGATTCGAGATCGACGTATGCCTGCGCGGCATCGATCAAACAATTCGATGCGCCGCTGATGCTGCGGCGCAGGCAAAGCCATGACGCTGCGGATTGGACCATACATATTGTCGTCCGACATCGTACTTGCACCCATGGCAGGCGTGACCGACCGTCCGTTTCGCAGCCTGTGCCGCAAATTCGGCGCCGGACTGGCCGCATCGGAAATGTTGTGGGCGGATAGGCGGCTATGGGACACGCCGAAATCGCGCCGGCGCATGGATTTCGCCGGCGAAGCGAGCCCGCGGGTCGTGCAAATCGCCGGCTTTGATCCGGCGATGATGGCGGATGCTGCGCGGCGCAACGTCGATGCCGGCGCGCAAATCATTGATATCAATATGGGATGTCCCGCCAAAAAAGTATGCAACCGGCTCGCCGGATCGGCGCTCCTGCAAGATGAGGCGTTGGTGGCGCGCATCTTGCACGCGGTAGTGAACGCCGTTTCGGTGCCGGTGACCCTGAAGACGCGCACCGGCTGGGACCGCGGCAACAAGAATGGAGTGCGAATCGCTCGCATCGCCGAGGATTGCGGTATCCAGGCGCTCGCGATTCACGGCCGCACGCGAGCGGATATGTATCAGGGAATTGCTGAACACGAAACCGTACGTACGATCAAGGGCATGATCGGGATTCCGGTATTCGCCAATGGCAACATCGATTCACCGATCCGCGCGCGAGAAATTTTGGCGACCACCGGCTGCGACGGCATCATGATCGGCCGAGCCGCGCAAGGCCGGCCATGGATCTTCGACGATGTCAATTTTTTCCTTCGAACGGGTGAATTGCGCGGGGAGCTAGCGCCGGAAAATGTCCGTGATATTATGCGCGCCCACCTCGAAGACCTGTATGATTTCTATGGCGATGCGACTGGTGTTCGAGTGGCACGCAAACACTTAGGATGGTATTTACGGCAGAGTCTCGGTCATGAGGCATTGCGGAGTCGTCTGCTGCGAATAGAGACGCCGCGAGAGCAACTGGCCACGTTGCTGGACCACTACGACGTTCGCAGGCATCTGGCAGCATGAGCGCGTCAAGTTGGAAAAAAGAACGCAATTTGGGGAATTTGAACGGCTATGGGCGCACGAAAGAAACCGAAGACACGCAAAGAAATCTCGCCGCCGTTCAACGGGCGAGACCTCAAAGTCAATGGCAAGGACGTGCCGCTGCGTACGCAGGCGGAGGAAGCCTTGCAGTGCTACTTCGAGACTTTAAACGGTCACAAGCCCGCGCATCTGTATGACCTCGTCATGCGCGAGGTCGAGGAGCCCCTGTTTAAAGTCGTGATGGGCCATGTACAGGGCAACCAGAGCCGGGCAGCGACCATTCTCGGCATCAATCGCGGCACCTTGCGCAAGAAGCTCAAAGAGTTCGGGATCAGCGAGTAGAGGCAAGCATTGCTCACGCCCGTACGCCGCGCACTGCTCAGCGTTTCAGATAAAACTGGGATAGTTGAGTTTGCGCGCGAACTGAAAGAGCGCGGTATCGAGCTGTTGTCCACCGGCGGTACCGCCAAATTGTTGGTGCGGCACGGAATTTTGGTCAAAGAAGTCGCCGAGCACACCGGATTTCCCGAAATCATGGGCGGCAGAGTGAAAACTCTGCATCCGAAAATACACGGCGGTCTGTTGGGACGCCGCGGCACCGATGATGCGGTGATGCGCGAGTACGGCATCGAACAGATCGATTTGCTCGCCGTCAATTTGTATCCGTTTGCCGCAACGGTGGCTCGACCCGACTGCACTTATGGGGAAGCCGTCGAGAACATCGATGTCGGCGGCCCGGCAATGGTGCGCGCCGCGGCGAAGAATCACGCCTCCGTCACCGTGGTGGTGGATCCCGGCGATTACCGCAGCCTGCTCGACGAATTGGCGGCCAACCAGGGAGCGACCCAGGTTGTCATGCGCCAAAGGCTTGCCGCAAAGGCTTTTGCGCATACCGCGCAATACGATGCGATGGTTTCGGCATACTTCACCGGCGCCGTCGGCGGCGGCTCACAGACCTTTCCGGAAGACCTGAACCTGTCGTTTCGCAAACGATCTGATTTGCGCTACGGCGAGAACCCCCACCAGCAAGCCGCCTACTACTCGGATCCGCGCGCCATCGGGGCATCGGTGACGCAAGCGAGGCAGATTCAAGGCAAGGAACTCTCGTACAACAATATCGCCGACAGCGATACCGCACTCGAATGCGTGCGCCAGTTCGATCGGCCGGCATGCGTCATCGTAAAACACGCCAACCCCTGCGGTGTCGCGCTCGCCGGAACGATCGCAGAGGCCTATGCCCTCGCCTATCGAACCGACCCGACTTCCGCATTCGGCGGCATCATCGCCGTCAATCGCGAATTGGATGCCGCTGCGGTGCGCGCGATCCTGGAGCGCCAGTTCGTCGAAGTGATTCTTGCTCCCTCGGTGGCGCCCGCCGCGCGGGCACTGCTCGCGGCCAAGGACGAGGTGCGCGTGCTCGAGGTCGGCGAGATCGGCAAACCGGTTACCCGGTTGCTCGAATATAGGAGCGTTGCCGGCGGCTTGTTGGTGCAGACCACCGATGACGCCCAAGTACGCGCCGAGGACCTGCGCGTCGTCACGGCTCGTGCGCCCACGCCGGCGGAGATCGATGACTTGCTGTTTGCCTGGCGTGTTGCGAACTATGTCAAATCCAATGCGATCGTTTGCGTCAAGGACCAGGCGACGCTGGGGGTAGGCGCCGGGCAAATGAGCCGCGTGGTCAGCAGCAAGATAGCGGCCATGAAGGCCGAGGATGAAGGCTTGTCCCTGCAATCGGCGTCCGTGGCTTCCGACGCGTTCTTCCCCTTTCGCGACGGACTGGACGTCATCGCCGAGTTCGGCATCAAATCCGTCATTCAACCCGGCGGCTCGAAACGCGATGCGGAAGTGATCGGCGCGGCGAACGAACACGGCATCGCCATGGTGTTCACCGGGATACGCCACTTTCGGCACTAGGAGCCTGTCTGAGTATTCCCCGTGCCCGCTCTTGCATGAAGGTCCTGATAGTCGGCAGCGGCGGACGTGAGCACGCCCTGGCTTGGAAATGCGCGGCATCGCCGCGCGTGCGACAGGTGTTCGTGGCTCCCGGCAACGCCGGCACGGCGCGCGAAGCAAAATCCGGCAACGTGGACATTGCGGCCGACGATATCGACGCGTTGCTCGCGTTCGCCGCACGCGAAGACATTGCACTCACCATCGTCGGACCCGAAGGGCCATTGGTGGCAGGCATCGTCGATCGTTTCAGCGCAGCGGGGCGCGCGTGCTTTGGACCGACCCGCGCGGCGGCTCGCTTGGAGGGATCGAAGGCATTCGCCAAGGATTTTTTGCGGCGGCATCGCATACCGACGGCGAGCTACGCCGCGTTCACACCCGCGAATTTCGATCCCGGCCTCGTACGGGCGCAGCCACTGCCGCTGGTGGTCAAAGCCGACGGACTTGCCGCCGGCAAGGGCGTCGTGATCTGCGAGACGCACGAGGCGGCGATAGCGGCCGCCGACGGCATGTTCGCCGGCAGCTTCGGTGCCGCCGGCAAGAGCATCGTGATCGAAGAATTCTTGCAGGGCGAGGAAGTGAGCTTCATCGTCATCGCATCCGACCGCCAAGTGGTCCCGCTCGCCACTTCGCAGGATCACAAGCGGCGCGACGACGGCGATCAGGGACCCAACACGGGGGGCATGGGAGCGTATTCGCCGGCGCCCATCGTCACGCCCGAGCTGCACGCGCGCATCATGCAGGAAGTCATTGAGCCCACCGTGCGCGGTTTGCGCCTCGACGGCATCCCCTATACGGGATTCCTATACGCGGGCCTCATGATCGCGCCGGACGGGACACCGAATGTACTCGAGTTCAACTGTCGGTTCGGCGACCCGGAAACCCAGCCGATTCTGATGCGGCTGAAGAGCGATCTGGTCGCGCTGTGCGAGTCCGCGCTGGACGGCTCGCTCGGTCGATTCGAGCCGGAATGGGACTCGCGCGCGACTCTCGGTGTGGTCATGGCGGCGGGCGGATATCCGGATAGCTACCGCACCGGCGATTTGATCTCGGGGCTCGACGCCGCCGCGCGCCTGCCCGGGAAAATTTTCCACGCCGGAACCCGGGCGAGCGGTTTGCAGATTTTCACCGCGGGCGGCCGGGTGTTGTGCGCGGTCGGCATGGGCGCTACCGTCGGCGCGGCGCAGCGCGAAGCTTACGCGCTGGTGCATGCCGTTCACTGGGATTCCGTGCAATACCGGCGCGACATCGGCTATCGCGCCATCGAACGGGAACGCGATTGAAGAAGCGCGCCGCGCAATCAAGTCTCACGCCTGCGGATTAGCGGGATGTTTCCTGGCGATGCTGGTCGCCATGGTGACGATGGAAGCGAGATCCGTGAGATTCGCCGGCACCACCAAGGTGGTTCCGGACTGCGCCAATTTGCCGAATTGCTTGACGTATTCCTCGCCGATGCGCAGCTGCATGGCCTCGATTCCGCCTCGATCGGACAGCGCAATGCCGACCTGCCGCAGCCCTTCGGCGGTCGCGCTCGCCACCGCAAGAATCGCCTGCGCCTGGCCCTCGGCCTCGTTGATTTGCTGCTGCTTGTTGGCCTCGGATTGCTTGATCACCCGCTGCTTGTCGCCTTCCGCCGCATTGACCTTGGCGTCGCGCTCGCCCTCGGAGGTCAGCACCACGGCGCGCTTCTCGCGCTCCGCACGCATCTGCTTCTCCATGGCCGATAGTACGTCCTTCGGCGGCGTGATGTTCTTGATCTCGTAGCGCAGAACCTTGACGCCCCAGGCTACCGACGCCTTGTCCAATTCGCCGACCACATTGGCATTGATGACGCCGCGCGCTTCGAAGGTGCGGTCAAGTTCGATTTTGCCGATCTCGCTGCGCAACGTCGTTTGCGCGAGCTGCGAGATGGCAAAGCCGTAATTGGTGATGCCGTAGGAGGCGAGATGCGGATCGAGCACCTGCATGTACAGCACGGCATCGACCCCCACCTGAACGTTGTCCCGCGTAATGCAGATCTGTTCGGCGATGTCGATGGCGATTTCCTTGAGATTGTGGCGATAGGCCACTTTCTCCATGAAGGGAATCAGAATATGAAACCCGGCGAACAAGGTCCGGCTGTACTTGCCCAAATACTCGACCACGAAGGCGCTTTGTTGCGGCACTACCGTCGCGGTCTTTGCCACCACGATGACCACGATCACCGCGATCGCTATGGCTCCATAGCTTAATGGAATCTCCAAGGGATCTCTCCTAGTGAAACTTGAGTCCTATTCCAAGCCTAACCGTCGCCATGAATCACGAGCGTGAGGCCGTCGATGCGCTCGATACGTGCACGCGCCCCGGCCGCGATGGCGGAATGTCCGGCATTGACGGCGCTCCACGAGCTGCCCCGGTACTCGATCCGGCAGGATTCGCCGGGCGCCAGCGCCGCCGGCAAGATCACCGTTTCACCCTTTGGACCGGCGTTCATGCCGGGTAAATGACCGCGCATGCGCTCGTAGACCCGCCGCCGAAAGCCGATCATCGACACCGTGGCGAGGACGGCGAACAGCGTCCACTGCAGCCAAACGGCGGAGAGCGGCGTCGCAAGATCCAGGAATCCAACCACCAGCGCGGCCGAGCCTACGAACACCAGAAAGAACTGCGCGTTGACGAAGGTCAACTCGGAGCCCAACAGTACGGCGCCGACCGCGATCCACGCCCACCATTGCATGATCTGGCTCCGTACCTCTAGCGCTTCATCGCGTCGAAGAAATCCGCATTCGTCTTGGTATCTTTCATCTTGTCGAGCAAGAACTCGATCGCGGCCAGTTCATCCATGGGATGCAGGAGCTTGCGCAATATCCACATCTTGGAAAGCTCCGCCGGATCGGTGATCAGCTCTTCCTTGCGCGTGCCGGAGCGGTTGATGTTGATCGAGGGGAAGGTTCGCTTCTCGGCAATGCGCCGGTCCAAATGGATTTCCGAATTGCCGGTGCCTTTGAACTCCTCGAAAATGACATCATCCATCTTCGAACCCGTATCAACCAGTGCGGTGGCCAGAATGGTCAGGCTGCCGCCCTCTTCGATATTGCGCGCCGCACCGAAAAATCGCTTCGGCCGCTGCAGGGCATTCGCATCCACGCCGCCGGTCAGCACCTTGCCCGAGCTCGGAACCACGGTGTTGTAGGCGCGCGCGAGGCGCGTGATCGAGTCGAGCAATATGACCACGTCCTTCTTGTGCTCGACCAGGCGCTTGGCCTTTTCGATGACCATTTCGG
>DAINPA010000059.1:5219-12408 GCA_036743675.1 Steroidobacteraceae bacterium | reverse complement strand
CGCCGCAAGCTGCCGCGCGCGAATTTCGGCGACGTTGCCGTCGATGATCAGGATCCTCGCACCCATCAGGTGGCGCGGTCCACGGCCTCGATCCTTCCCTCCACCGCCGCCCGAAAAATGCGTTCCAACTGCGCGGCATCGACCGGGATCGGGTTGCCGCCGGCCGACGGATCCATCGCCGCTTCGCGCCCGATGATCGCGGCCTTGTCGGCGCTGACGCCTATTTCGGCCAGCGAATGCGGTATTCCGAGTTCGCGGCGCAGCTCCATCACCCATGCGAAGAATCCCTCGAAGCCGCGCGCAGGCAGGTCGAGCACGCGCGCAATGATGTCCGTCTTATCGGCGATCGCCGGCCGGTTGAATCTCATGACATAGGGAAGGATGACTGCGTTCGTCAGCCCGTGGTGGGTGTTGAACCAGGAACCGACGGGGTGCGCTATCGCATGCACGCCGCCGAGACCTTTCTGAAAAGCCGTCGCGCCCATCGAGGCGGCGGCCAGCATCTGTGCGCGCGCTTCGATGTCCTGGCCGTCGGCGCACGCGCGCGGCAAGAATCGACGGATGAGCCGCATCCCCTCGAGTGCGATGCCGTCCGCGAGCGGATGGAACCCTGGTGCGCAAAATGCCTCGAAGCAATGCACGAATGCGTCGATACCCGTGGCTGCGGTCACCGCGCGCGGCAGTCCGACCGTGAGTTCGGCGTCTAAAATGACGATACGCGGCATCATCTGCGGGTGGAAGATGATTTTCTTCTGGTGCGTCTCCTCGTTGAGGATGACGCCGGCGCGGCCGACTTCTGAACCGGTGCCTGCGGTGGTCGGCACCGCAACGACCGGCGCGATGCCGGCCGGATCCGCGCGTGTCCACCAGTCGCCGATGTCCTCGAAATCCCATAGCGGTCGGGTCTGTCCCGACATGAACGCGACGACCTTGCCGGCGTCGAGTGCCGAGCCGCCGCCAAATGCCACGACACCGTCGTGGCCGCCGGCGCGGTAAGCCCGCAGGCCGGCTTCGACGTGGCTAAGGGCCGGATTCCCCCGGACCGCGCCGAACAGCGCCGCATCCTTGAGAGCGGCTAGCGCACTCTTGATCATCGGGGCGCCAACCAAGCCTTCGTCGGTGACGATGAGCGGGCGTTTGATGCCGGCCGACGCGCATGCCTTGCCAAGCTCGGCGATCCGGCCCGGGCCCGCCCAGATCGTCGTCGGATAATTCCAATTGCCGCGCAGAATCATGCTCATGTGGTTAACCTGAAGTGATAGGACTTCGGCCGCGTCAGCTGCTCAAAACCGACCCGTGACAACGTGCAGCCGCGCCCCGATTTTTTGACGCCGGTCCAGGCGAGCGCAGGATCGAGATAATCGCACCGGTTGAGGAATACCGTGCCCGTCTCGAGCGCGTCACCCAGCGCTTCGGCGCGCGCCGCGTCCGCCGAGAAAATGGCGGCCGTCAGACCGAACTCGCTGTCGTTCATCAGCCGCACCGCCTCTTCGTCCGAATCGACCTTCATGATGCCGACCGCGGGCCCGAAGGTCTCTTGCCGCATGATCGGCATCGTGTGGTCGACGTCGACCAGCACTTGCGGCGCGAGGTACGGTGTTCCCGGGGCAGACGCCGCGAACAAGGACTCGTCGATCAGCTGCCTGGCCCCGCGGGCGACGGCATCCCGTACCTGGGAGCGGACGGCTTCAGCGGCGGATGTACGCACGACGGGCCCGATCGTCGTTTGCGGATCGAGCGGCGAGCCCAGCCGGTACTGGTTGGTCAGATCGACGACGCCCGCGACGAATTCCCCGTAACGCGCTGCAGCCACGTAAATCCGTTTGATGCCGCAGCAGGATTGGCCGGCGTTGAAAAAGGCGCCGTCCGTCAGCGTTTCGATTGCGTGCGCGAGATTGGCGTCGGCGCGTACGTAGGCGGGGTCCTTGCCGCCGAGCTCGAGCCCCGCCGTCGCAAAACCTGCGGCCGTCGCCTCAACGACTGCGCGCCCGCCCGACACGGAGCCTGTAAAGCACACGCTCGCGATGCGCGAGTCGCCCATCAAGCGCGCCGTGTCGCCGTGCGACAGGTGCAGGTATTCGAATACGCCAACCGGAACGCCGGCGCTCGCGAATGCCTCAAGAAAGCGCTCGGCGCACAGCGGCGTCTGGTGCGAATGCTTGAGCACTACCGCGTTTCCGGCAATCAGCGCCGGCAGCACGGCGTTCACGGCCGTCAGGTAAGGGTAATTCCAGGGTGCCACCACCACGACCACACCGAGCGGGACCCGCTTGATCTGGCGCCGGAAGCCGGCTTTCTCGCCGGGCTGGATCGCGACCAGCGCTTCGGGAGCGACCTGAAGCATATATCGTGCGCGCTCCTCGAAGCCGCGGACCTCGCCGGGCGCGTGACCAATGGGACGCCCCATCTGCCAGGTGATTTCGGTCGCAATGTCGCTCCTCTTGGCAACGAAGGCGTCGATGGCCCGGCCCAGAATCTCGCAGCGCGCTGCCAGCGTCAATGAAGCCCACGCGCGCTGGGCCGCTCGGGCGCGGTCGAGCGCGCGATCCACGTCGGCGGCAGTCGCGAGCGGCCGTTCGACATAGACCCGGCCGTCGATGGGGCTGATGGTTTTCAGTCTCTCGACCATGCAGGTACTCAAATAATCTCGAAATATCGCGCGAGTTCCCAATCGGTGATCGCTTTGCGGAATTCGCGCTCTTCCCATTGCCTGGTTGCCGCGTAGTGCTCGACGAACTCATCGCCAAACAGCGAGCGTGCGGGCTTCGAATCGGCCAGGCGTGCGGCGGCTTCGTAAAGGGTGGCGGGCAAGCGCCGCTGCGGCGGATGCTCCCGGTCGTAGGCGTTGCCCTCGATCGGCGCGTCCGGCTCGATGCGGTGCTCGATGCCCCACAGCCCGGCGCCGATCGCTGCAGCGAGCGCGATGTATGGATTGATGTCCGCAGCCGCAATCCGATATTCCACGCGCTGGCTCGACGGGCCGCCGCGGATCACGCGCAGCGCGGTCGTGCGGTTCTCGACTCCCCAGGTCGCGGACGTCGGTGCCCAGTAGCCCGGCACCAGACGCGAGTAGCTGTTCACGGTGCCGGCGACCATCGCGAGCAGCTCCGGCATCAACGCCTGCTGCCCGCCGACGAACCAGCGCATGGCGTCCGACATCTCATGCGGTTTCGATGGATCGTGGAATACGCTGTCGCCGTTGGGTTTGCGCAGCGAGATGTGTAGATGGCCGCTCTGACCCGGCACGCTGTTGGACCACTTGGCCATGAACGTCGCCATCAGGCCGTGGCGCTGCGCGAGAACCTTGGCAAAGGTTTTAAAAAGTGCCGCGCGATCGGCGGCCTCCAGCGCCTCGCAGTACGCGAGGGCAGCCTCGAGCACGCCGGGTCCGGTCTCGGTGTGCAAGCCTTCAATCGGGAATCGCATGGTCTGACCAAGATCCAGGAGTTCCTGATAAAGATCCGAATGAACTGAACTCCGTAGTATCGAGTAGCCGAATGCGCCGGGCGTCATGGTCTTCAGCCTGCGGTAACCCTTCTCACGGACCGAATCCGGCGTTTCCTCGAACATGAAGAACTCGAATTCCGCGGCAGCGTAGACTTGATACCCCATGGTCGCGGCCCGCTCGAGCACGCGTCGCAGCGTGGCGCGCGGACAGACCGATTCGGCGCGCCCGGCAAACTCCCCCAGGAAGAGAGCGGTCTTGGGTTCGAACGGGATTTCGCGGCGGGTCGCCGGCAGCACTCGCACAGTCGCATCGGGGTAGGCGGTATGCCAGCCGGTGAACTTCGTGTTGTCGTAAAGCTGATCGTTCGAATCCCAGCCGAGGATCACGTCGCAGAATCCGAGATGCTTGTCGAGCGCCGACAGGAATTTATCGCGACTCAAATATTTTCCGCGCAGGATCCCGTCGGTATCGAAGACGCCGATCTTCACATGCTCGATACGGTGATCGGTCAGATAGGTGCGAAGATTTTCGGCGGGTGGAGCGACTGCCATGACGATTGCAGTATAGCGGCGCGCGACGCCGCCGGGTAACGCTGTGGATGAAGGGCGATGTGCGTTCCAGGGTGTCGGGCGCACGACCGGAAGTGTCGCTGGCGGACTCGTTTCGCCAGACTTTAAAACTCGGAATCTCAACTACTTATACGATATTATTAAAAACATTCTGTAATTGACCCTGGAGCCGGCGGCGATGCAGCGGCCGTCAGCCGCGCAAGCGATGTCCCCTCACGATGAAGCGACTTCGGTACATCGACAAGATGCCGAATAATTGTCGAACCCGCGTGCCTCGAGTTCTACAAGACCGAGCGCAGCATCCGCAGCCCGTTCCGAGCAGGTCCGAAAGCGCCTCTTCAATCGGCGGCAGAGCGACGGATTCCTCATGATTGAACCAACGACCGCAAAGCAGTAACCTGCGATAGGTCGGCGTTGGAAATTTATTATAAAAAGGGGATGGAGCATGAATTGCAACCCAAAGCTGTCGTTGGCGATCGCGGCCATTCTGAGCGGATCCTCCGTCGGCTTGGCCCACGCCGCGCCGGCATCCGATACCGAGACCGGCAGTAGTGACATGATTCAAGAGATCGTAGTCACCGCGCAGCGGCGCACCGAGAACATCCAGGACGTGCCGATCTCGATTCGGGCGCTGACCGCGGAAACGCTGACCCAGTTGAACGTCCAGACCCTCGACGACTATGTGAAGTATCTGCCGAACGTGACGACCGCCAGCAATGGGCCGGGCCAGAACGAGGTCTACATGCGCGGCCTCGCCGCCGGTTCGCAGGCCAGCCAGGGCAGCGGTTCGACGGGCTTGTGGCCGAACGTCGCCATCTACCTGGACAATCAATCCGGGCAGCTCCCGAATCGCAACCTCGACGTCTACGCCGCCGATTTGAATCGCATCGAGGTTCTGGAGGGCCCGCAGGGAACGCTGTTCGGTGCCGGCGCCGAGGCCGGTGCCATCCGCTACATTACCAATGAACCGAAGCTCGACGTGACCGAGGGGAACGTCACGGCCGGCTACGGAGTGACCGCTCACGGCGATCCGAATAACAACGCGACGGCGGTGTTGAACCTCCCGCTGATCGCCGACACCATGGCCGTGCGCGGGGTCATCTTCACCGACACTCGCGGCGGCTACATCGACAACGTGCCGGCGACGTTCACGCGCAAGAACACCGACATCGGCATCTCCAATGCGAACTATCCGCCGGTCAACGGACAATGCCCGGACAAACAGCCGAACAACGGCTATTGCGTGCCGCCCGGCAGCCCGGCCGTCAACAATTACAACATAGCCGCAAGTAACATCAACCCCGTTACCTACCAGGGAATACGCCTGGAAGCGCTGTACAAGTTCAACGATAACTGGAACGCATTGCTGTCGCAGACGTATCAGAACATGACCTCACAAGGCGTGTTCTACCAGCAGCCGAATGCTTCGGATGGCGCGCCGCTGCCGCCGCTCGAAGTCACCCTGTTCAACAACGCCTACGACAACGACAAGTTCGAGAGCACCGCGTTGACGGTGAACGGCAAGTTCGGCGATTTGAAGGCCGTCTATAGCGGCGGTTACCTGGTGCGCAACGTCGATCAGGTCGGCGACTACACCAATTACGCCCGCGGCCTGTATGCCGATTACTATCAGTGCTACGGTCCGGGAACGGGCGTTCCCGCGTCAAGGTGCTTCTCCCCGAGTGCCACCTGGCACGCGGTCGAGAAGAACGACCACCTGCAACAAGAGATCCGCTTGAGCACGCCGGACGAGTGGCGGTTGCGCGGGATCGTCGGCGCGTATTACGAGGACAACAAGCTATTCGACCAGACCAGCTGGAACTACAAAAGCATTCCTCCGTGCACCTCGAACGGGGCCCCGGGCACTCCGGGCAATACCGGCTGCTTATCGAACATCGGCACGGCCCCCGGGGCGAGCGTCGTGAATCCCGGTGTTCAGGGCTCCAACACCTCCTTCTATCAGGACCAGGAGCGCGAAATCAAGCAGACGGCGTTCTTCCTGTCGACCGACTTCGATCTGATTCCGAAGGTGTTGACGGTCACGGCGGGCACGCGTCATTACCTGTTCCAGAACTCCTTGGTGGGCAGCGTCACTGGCAGTTTCGGCTGCCCCGAGAAGGGCGCAACGGCCGCCGGATGTCTCGCCGAGAATTACAACCTCAACGCAGCCAATCTGCGCGACACCGAGTCGGGTTTCAAGAGCCGCGCAAATCTGACCTGGCACATCACGCCGGACGCCATGGTGTATTACACCTGGTCGCAGGGTTTTCGCCCGGGCGGCTTCAACCAGAACGGCGGTGCGGCGCATGCCCCCGGTCCCAACGGGGTGGACCAGTACCTGCTCGCCTCGGCCTACGTATCCGACCAGTTGACCAACAACGAAGTGGGCTGGAAGACCGAATTCTTCAACCATCGCCTGCAGTGGAACGGGGCTGTGTATCAGGAGAACTGGAACAACGTGCAGGTTCCGTTCTTCGATCCCGGTGTGGTCGGCAACATTTTCTACAACACCAACGGTCAGGACTTCCGCATCAGGGGTATCGAGACCTCAATGGAGGCCCGGGTCCTGAACGGGTTGACGCTGCGGGGTGCGGCAGCCTGGAACCAGAGCGAGCAGACGAATTCGCCGCAGCTGATCGACAACAATCCCGCAGACAACATCCCCGGCGGCAACTACGGCAAGCCGATCACGCAAGCCTGCACCGTCAACAGCGCGGGCGCGGTCACCGGTTGCTCGAGCGTCCCCAATCCCTACGGCCCCATCGGCTCCCCGAGCGCCAATGCGCCGCCGATACAGTTCAGCCTGCACGCCCGCTATGAGTGGACCATGAACGGCTACACGCCTTTCGTGCAAGCGGGCGCCAACCACACCGGCCATTCATTCACTCAGGCGGGTGCGAATCCCACGTTCGCGGCGGGCGGAGCCCTCACGACCTCCCGGGGTCGGTTCGAGAATCCCGCATACTCGACCTATGACGCGTCATTCGGCGTCGCGAAGGATGCCTGGTACGTGACCGTGTACGGCGAGAACATCAGCAATTCGAACGCCAGCACGTTCATCAGCGCCGATCAATTCATCGTCGCACAGACGCCGCTTCGACCGCGGGTCATCGGCGGCACGTTCGGCTACAAATTTTGAACGCGACGTGAAACGCAGGCAGAGGCGCGCGCG